>CAZFLK010000299.1:0-4552 GCA_964519245.1 uncultured Verrucomicrobiota bacterium | reverse complement strand
GTGCCGCTGCGGGTCACAGACCCGCGGTCCGTTCGTCGCTACAGAGGGTGGAATGCGCAGCGCGGACATCATGCCGGCTGGGGCGAGTATTGATTGGCCAGAAACCATTCAACAAAACGGGGGATGCCGTCCTGGATCTTCACCTGGGGGTCATACTCCAGCATTTCACGGGCTTTGGAGATGTCCGCGTAGGTGATCGGGACGTCGCCCGGTTGCATGGGTTGACGATCGATTACCGCCTTGGTCTTCAGTGCGCTTTCCAGCAATTCGATCAAGGTGGCGAGTTGAACCGTTTCGGACTCGCCCAGGTTGAAAATCTCGTAGCCGAATTCCTTTCTCGTGCAGGCGAGGATGCCGGAGACCGTGTCGTCGACGTAGGTGTAGTCGCGGGCGGCGGAACCGTCGCCAAAGACAGGGATCGGTTTGCCGGCGTGGATCAGCTTGGCGAACTTGTGAATGGCGAGGTCCGGGCGTTGTCGCGGCCCATAGACGGTGAAGAAGCGCAGCATGGCCACGTCGAACCCGTAGACGTGGTGGTAGACATGCCCAAGGGCCTCGCAGGCCAGTTTGCTGGAGGCGTAGGGTGAAATGGCGTGGAGGATGGGATCGGACTCGCTGAACGGAACCTTGGAATTGACGCCGTAGACCGAGGAGGACGACGCCATGGTGACCTTGCGGACGCCGGCGATGCGCGCGGCTTCGAGGAGGTTGACCGTGCCTTCGACGTTTACGCGCTGGTAGAGGGCCGGTTCTTTCAGGCTGGGACGCACGCCGGCGCGGGCCGCGAGGTGGATGACCTGGTCGAAAGACTCCGATGCGAACACCTCGTCGAGATCCGCGCGCTCGGTGAGGTCGCCATCGACAAAGGTGAACGGTTTGGCGAGGGCTTGGAGGTTGCCGATGTTCCGTTGCTTGATGGCGGGGTCGTAGAAGGGGTTCAGATCATCGAAGGCGCAGACGCTGTGTCCGTCTTTCAGCAGACGTTCGCAGACATGGGAGCCAATAAACCCGGCGCCGCCGGTTACGAGGAAATTCATTGGGCAAACGCTAGCAAAGCGGCCCGAGGCTTGGCAATCGGGTTTAAAACCCGGGCCGGCCGGAGCTGTATTCGAAAACGGGTCAAAATAGGGGGCTTTTCCGGCAGGTTTTGGTCGACGGGAGGGGTGGTTTTCGGCGTTCAATGAACTCACCGCAGCTGGAAGCGAGTCGTCCGGACTCCGATTGGCAGCGGTGATCAACACCGAAACGCAGCATCGAACAGACAACGCCATGAAGCACATCTTGAAACACCTCGTCATCGGGCTCATCGCCCTGGGAGCCATTGCGGCTCAAGCGGAAGAAAAGAAGGCCGCGAAATGTCCAATCTCCGGCAAGGACGCAGATCCGAAATGCACGACGAAGTATGAGGGCAAGAGCTATGCCTTTTGTTGCGGCAAGTGTTGCAAGAAGTTCGTGGAGGATCGCAAGGCCAGCATTTACCACCGCTTGGGCGGCAAAAAGGCCATCAGCGCCGCGGTGGACGCGTTCTACAAGCGGGTCCTGGCTGACAAGAAGGTGAACCACTTCTTCGAGGATGTGAACATGAAGCGTCAGCACAACAAGCAGAAGGCGTTCCTGTCGGCGGCCTTGGGCGGTCCGACGCCGTGGAAAGGAAAGGACATGCGGAAAGCCCACAAGCATCTGGACCTGACTGAAGCGGACTTCAACGCCATTGCCGGTCATCTGCAGGCGCCCCTTGAGGAGCTCAAGGTCGACAAGAAGTTGATCGGGGAAGTGATGGCGGTGGCCGCCAGCACGAAGGACGACGTGCTGAACCGCCCCAAGAAGTAGGCGGCTCCAGATTTCGGGAACCGACCGGCCTTGGAACCGACGGTCGGCCTCAATCCAACGGCTCCGACGTCATGCGTCGGGGCCGTTTCTTTTTTGGGCGGAGCCTTGATTGACGGGCTGCCCGGAGACGGAGGAGACCGAGGGCGACGGGTTTCGGGTCGCTTGCGTGCCTTGGTGGACCGCGCGGACAGGGATGTCCGCGCTCCGTTCACCGGCCGCGCTCTTCGGCCAATTGCTTCGCCATGGCCTGCAGTTCTTCCTTGGCCTCCGCGATGAACACCGCGTGACTTTCGGGTAGGTCGGGGCGTTGCGAGGCCATGTCCAGGCGCTCGATTGCCTTGTCCGGTTGGCGCCATTCCTGATAGATCGCGGCCAGCATGCGATTGCCCTCGAAATTGTGCGGTTCCTTGGCGAGTTGTAGGCGGATTTCCCTTTCAGCCTCGTTGAGTTCATCGTCGTTGATGAGTTTCTGGGCGAAGCTGAAGGTCGGCACGACGCTGCCGCCGCCATGGCCGTCGCCAAAAAATCCGATGATGAAGAGTTGGCTGCCGTAATGAGTCAGCGGTTCTCGCCAGATGAGGAACAGAACCATCGTGGCGCCCGCCAGATGGAATGGCGAGCTGGAGAAGGCGAAGGAGACGTGCGTGAAGCAGCTGCCGAGGAAGACCAACAGCGGAGCGGACCAGGCAAAACGCCTCCAACGATAGTGACGAAACTCGTCTTCGCGGCTCAGCCAGAGCATTCCGAGAAAACCCACGGTGACCGTCGACAGGATGGTTGCGGCCGGCGGCATGAAGCAAGGCTCAGGCGATGCGCATCGTCAGGCCGCCGTCGATCGTGACGGTGTCCCCGGTGATGTAGTCGTTGGTCACGAGTTCCGCGATCATGGAGGCGACCTGTTCGGTGGAGCCCTCGCGATGCAGCGGGATGCGGTTGTCCAGGTTGTTCTGCTTCACCTCGTCGGGCATGTCCTTGTGGAAGCGGGTGCGAATGACGCCGGGAGCGACGCAGTTGACGCGGATGTTGTCATCGGCGAACTCCCGGGCGAGGGCGCGGGTGAAGTGGGGGATGGCGCCCTTGACGACCTGGTAGGCGATGTGCGCAGGCGTTGCGAGTTTGCCGGCGGTCGAAGAGATGAGGATCACCGCCCCTTCGCCGCGCGTTCTCATGTGGGGAATGGCGGCGCGGCAAAGGTGGAAAATGGCATGGACGTGGATATCGAAGCCGGCGTTCCATTCCATCTCAGTCAGATCGAACAGGCCGCCTGCGACCAGGCCGCCCGCCGAATGGATGAGCACATCGACGGAGCCCAAGGCAGCGACCGTTTCTTCCACCGCCCGCTTGGCGTCGGCAGGCAGGGAGACATCGGCGACCACGATGGCGCACTTGCGGCCGAGTTCCTCGATCTCTGCCTTGACGCCGCGAGCCTCGTCGTCCTCGTAGCGGCCGTTGATGGCGATGTCCGCGCCCTGGCGGGCCAGTTCGAGCGCGGCGGCGGCGCCGATTCCCTTGGTGCCGCCGGTGACGAGACAGACTTTTCCTTCCAATTCCATGATGGGGGCTTTCGTTTCCGAGTATCCGTGTAAGCTTTCGTCCGATTACACATGGATTCACCGAGCACAGCAAACGCAAAAGCGCGACCGCGACCGGCCCGCCTGACCGGGGTGATTGAGCGCAGCCTGAAGACGCCGAGATCCCGCGACGAGGTCTTTCCGTTTTTCGCGGACGCGTCGAACCTGGCGAGGCTGACGCCGGGTTGGTTGAAGTTTCAGATCATCACGCCCACGCCGATCGACATGCGGGAGGGCGCGGTGATCGACTATCGGATCTCGATGTTTGGCATACCGATGTACTGGCGGACACTGATCACGGTTTGGGAGCCTCCGTTTCGTTTCGTCGATGAGCAACTGCGGGGGCCGTATCATTATTGGCGTCATGAGCACACGTTCGAAGAAACCGAAGGCGGGACCATTCTGGGAGACCGGGTGGAATACTCGGCGCCGTTCGGAGCGTTGAGCGACAAGTTGTTTGTGGCCGGCAACCTGCGACGCATCTTCAACTACCGGGCGACTGTGATGAAAGAGTTGTTTCAGACCACGCCTTGCGCTTCCTGAGGGCGGGCTATGCCTTTGCCATCGCAGCCGGCGTCGGTTAGCCTCTCGCCGATGAAGAAAGTGTTCTTGTTGGTGGTCGGGTTGCTCTCGGCGGCGGGCGCTCCCGGCGCGGCTGCAGCGGAACTCGAACCCTTGTTTGATGGCCGAGGTCTGGACAACTGGATCAAGCGGGGCGGGACCGCGACCTATGAGGTCATCGACGGGGCGATCGTCGGCACGACATTTGCCGGGAGTCCCAACACGTTTCTCTGTCCGCCGACGGAATACGGTGATTTCATCCTGGAATACGAATCCTGGGTGGATTCGCGTTTGAACGCCGGGGTGCAGATTCGCAGCCACCAGTTTGCGCAGGACGCCACCGTTTTTACCTTGCGCGACGGGAAACTCAGCAGGAAGCGGCAGAAGGCGGGGCATATCTACGGCTACCAGGTGGAAATGGACCCTTCGGATCGGGCGTGGTCGGCCGGGATCTACGATGAATCTCGGCACGGCTGGATCGCGGACCTTTCACGGAATGAAAAGGCGCGCAAGGCGTTCAAGAAAGATGACTGGAACGAATGGCACGGGATTAAGGGATTCACTTTTCGTTCCAGGCAGAAAATTGGCGC
>CAZFLK010000298.1:0-4602 GCA_964519245.1 uncultured Verrucomicrobiota bacterium | reverse complement strand
AACAAAAATGAAGCCTCCCCTAACCGCCCCTTGGAAACCAACCACCAGATGACCCACAAGAAATCGCCCGTGCGCACGCGCCGCCTGGACGCGACCCGCATCAAGGCCGAGGCTCTGCCCGCCCGACCTCTGGAGCGGGAACCAGTAAGTGGTGACCTGGCTTTTTGCCCCTTCGGAGTTTTGGAACAGGGCTCGACGGCGGCCCGCCCCGCCGGCATTGGATACGCTGTCGCTGTTCCCGGCGGGACCTCCAAGAAGCGGACCGTTCGTCAATCCCGGTGGGGAGAGACTCCGTCGAGCCCACTTCAATGTCTTGGCGGGACCATCCGATGGTGACGCCGTGCGCCGGCAGGCTGCGTTCTTATCGCTCGCCCGGACCTGACGCGGATCCCGCATACACGAGCCCATTCGAAACACAACGCTGACACCCCGACAGTACGCGTGAGCTTCACGCCGGCTGACGTCTGGACAAACATTACACGCCCGCCGCGCTGCTCGCCGAAACCCGGTCCCTAGAAAAACAGATTGACCGAGAGAATGTGATTCAGGCCGTCCGTCGCGTTCCGGCGATTGACGAACTGGTTCAAGTAGCCGATCTCCAATCGTGTTCGCGCATCGGCGTCGCGCTTGAAACCCACACCCAGGAACACACGATTTTGATC
This sequence comes from uncultured Verrucomicrobiota bacterium, assembly GCA_964519245.1. Classification (GTDB taxonomy): domain Bacteria; phylum Verrucomicrobiota; class Verrucomicrobiia; order Limisphaerales; family JAYPEY01; genus JAYPEY01. The sequence goes on along the minus strand of CAZFLK010000298.1, from coordinate 3,940 downwards.
AAATCCCGCGTTCGCGCCCCAGTCCGTGTCATTCAAGTGAAAGAAGGCCTCATCCCACCCGACCAGGGACCACTGCGGACTCGACTTCAGAATATACTGGGCGCGAAACATCTGCCGCCAGCGGAGCCCAAGGTCATCTCCCGTTTCGACCCATCGTTGTTCGAAACGGCTGCGATGCAAGAACCGCCAGTCGTTGAGTTTGGGCGCGTAGGTCCACTGCTGCCAGATTCGGTGTTCGTCGAATCCGCCCCCGACGACGCGATCCGAACGAATCCAGCCGTATCCCGCCCAGAGGGCATGGTTGTCTTTGAGGGAGTATCCGATTCCGGGCCGCACGATGCTTTGATTGAAACCACCCGTGTCGTCCCGAAGCCTGAGATGACCGTCCAACCACCAGCGCCAGGGTGATTCTTCGGCGCCTGGTATCTTGCCGTTCCCCAACGCGGCGAACCAGAGTCCACCGTCGTGATGGGATTGGGCCGACAATGGCCGGACGGCCGCAAAACAACAGATCGCCGAGGCCACAAGAAGCCGGAGGCGTCGATAAAACCAGGTTTGGCGAGTTTCCTTCATGCTGACTTGATTTTCAGAGATAGAATTGAGTCCGACCTCCGTGCGCAATGCTTCGCAGCGTGGACTGTAATGTTTGCTGAGCGCGCCCCGGAGTCTTAACCCCGCGTGCGGATGTTGCAACCAAACTCCCATCCGAAACGCCCCTCTCACGGGCTGCCCGGGCGCCCTCGACGATCACGATTCGAGGCTGCGGCGCATTTCGCATGAATGTTGCGGTTCGTCTCGCGTCGGATAGGATCAGAGTATATCCGTTCCCATGGCCAGACGCAGTAGACACAACCCGTTTGAGGACAAGAAGACCGCCTTCTTGCCGATCTTGATTGTGGCGGGCATGTGTTCTGCGCCAGGCCTTTTTGCCGCGGGCCAAACGGACTTTGAGGCGCTTCGGGAGGATGCCAAGAAGACCTTCAAGGACAAGGTCGGCCCCTTCATCAAGAAATACTGCACAAGGTGCCACGGCGGAGGCCGCGCCAAGGCAAACGTCAACCTTCAGGTGGACCTGAAGGATCCCGGCCGCGGCATTGCGTTCCTCCATTGGAAAAAGGCCGTCGCGAACGTGAAGGTGAACGACATGCCGCCGAGAGACTCGGCCAAGCAACCCACCGATGAGGAGCGCCTCCAATTCATTGAGTGGATCGGCAAGCTCAAATACCTGAGCCCGAAAGATCCCGGTCCATTCGTGATTCGTCGTCTGACTCCGGTGGAGTACGGCGCCACCTTGCACGACCTTTACGGCGTGGACCCGTCGATCGCCGACCAGCTGCCGGAGGAAGTCGTGGGCGAAGGCTACCTTAACTCGATCTCTCCGATGCAATCGGAGATCTTCCTCGAACTGGCCAACAAGGTTGTCGGCCAGATCATTTCACCTGATGGCGTGGAGCCGACCAAAGTCCAGAAACGGCTCTTTGGCGAGGAACCACCCAAAGGCGCGGACCTTCGCCAGGCAGCGCGCCGGGTTGCGCATTCGCTTGCCCGGGATGCCTACCGTCGACCGGCTACCGATGCGGAACTGGATGTCCTCGAAGACGTCTACCATCTCGGGAGGGAAAACGAACTCAACCACACTGCGGCGTTGGGGCTGATGTTGAAGGCGATTCTTGTCTCTCCGCAGTTTCTCTTCATTACACCTTTCGGAGATGTTCAACCGGGCGATGATATTGACCGGCTTGATGATCACCAGTTGGCCGCGCGCCTGTCCTACCTGTTGTGGTCGGCGCCGCCCGACGCCGAGCTGTCCGCCCTGGCTGACCAAGGCAAACTTCACCAACCCGGGACGTTGCGCTCCCAGGCGGAAAGGCTCCTGATGCATCCACGGGCGAGGGCTTTGTTCGACAGCTTCGGCGCCCAGTGGCTTCGGGTGGGCGGCTTGGACAAACAGGTGTTCGACCCCAAGGTGTTTCCCCAGATGACGCCAGCGCTGCGCACGGCGATGTTCGACGAAGCCCGTTTGTTTTTCGAAAGCATCGTGCGCGAAAACCAATCGATCATCCGGTTTGTCGACAGCGATTACACGTTCGTGAATGAATCGCTCGCTGCGTTGTACGACCTCAAACAATCCGTTGCTGGCCCCAGGATGCGCCGGGTTAAACTGCAGAACCCAAACCGGGGCGGCATCCTGGGGATGTCGGCCACGCTGGCTGCGACCTCCTTTCCGAACCGGACCAGCCCCGTTCGGCGAGGCGTGTGGGCGCTGGAGCAGATCCTTGGAGAACGCGTCCCCCCGCCCCCGCCCGACGTTCCCGAACTCGAAGAGCAGGCAGAGCAAAGCGTGGAGGGGTTGACGCTGCGGCAACGCACCGAGCTCCACACGACGGATCCCGTTTGCGCCAACTGCCACCGGGTCCTCGACCCGATCGGCTTCGGCCTGGAGAACTTCGACGCCATCGGCCGCTGGCGGGACAAGAACGAGGGAGGCCTGAAGATCGACTCGGATGGGAGGCTTCCAACCGGAGAAGCCTTCTCCAGCCCGGCGGAACTGAAGCGCCTCCTCGCCAAGAGGGAAATGGACCTGGCCCGCAATTTCGCCGAACGACTCATGGCTCATGCCCTTGGGCGACACTTGGAAGGCTACGATGAGATCGTCATCGACCAGTTGATGGAGAAGGTCGCCAAAGACGACTATCGCGTTCGGACGATCATCACCGAGGTGATCACGAGTTATTTGTTTACCCACCGCAGGGTGGAAGGTTGAGTGGATTCAAATGCGCTTGGTTTCTTGTGTCGCAGGATTTCCCTCACCCTCGTTCCCTCTCCCTGAGGGAGAGGGATGTCTGCCCGGCTTCTGGCCGATTTCTGATTGCGTCGCATTCCAAGAGGGCTATCTCCTTCCCGCTCCTGGAGGGAGAGGGACCGAGGGTGAGGGCGCTTCTCGTCGCTTGTGGCCGCAACGTCTTCCGCGACCATCGACTAACTATCCCAGACAGGAATCCTGTCTAAAGTTGTGATTTCAACTGAGCCAACATTCGTGTTTATTCGTGTCGATTCGTGGTTCCCGAGAATCCGCCGTGTAGAAATATGAACGCCATCAACAAACCCAATCTGGTCGATCGTCGCGCCTTTCTGAAGGGCGCCGGGCTTTCCCTCGCCCTGCCCTTCATGGATTCACTGAACTGGGCGGCGCAAGCCAAGGAAGCCAAACCGCCGGTCCGCCTCGCGTTCATGTACATGCCGCACGGGGTGATCATGGATCAATTCTGGCCCAAGAGTCAGGAAGAATTCCTAAGCTCGCCACCGCCCATCATCCAGTCGCTGAAACCGATCATGGATCAGTGTCTCATGATGAAAGGCATTTCCGGCGTGCCCATCTCGCCCTTCAATGGCGCCCCGCACGCGCTGGAGTTGTCCACCTGGCTGACCGGGCGGTTGCCCGATCCCGATTCCCGCGATCGCATCAACATCTCCATATCCGCCGACCAGATCATGGCCAACTACGTCGGCGCCCAAACCTTGCTCCCTTCGCTGGAGCTGGCCACCATGCCCCAGACTTGGAAGGAGAATCAGGAAGGCCTGCATGAGGGCTACTACAACTTCTGCAGCTTCCGCTCGCCCACGCAACCCGCGCCAGCCGAGACCGATCCGCGCAATGTGCTGAACCGACTCTTCGGCAAACGCGGCAAAGAGGGCAAGGTTTCCCAGGTCAACCCGTTGGACCGCCAGATGCTCGACCGGGTGCTCGGCGGCGCCCGCGACCTCCGTCGCACCCTGGCCAGGACCGATCAACAAAAACTCGACGAATACCTCGACAGCGTGCGCTCGGTGGAACGTCGCATCGCCGCCATCGAAACCCGCCAACAGGAGGCGGCCTTCGAGAAAAACGGTGTCGCTCCCTCCAAACGCCACGCTACTGATTCGGCCCCCATTGAGGTGA
>CAZFLK010000297.1:0-4608 GCA_964519245.1 uncultured Verrucomicrobiota bacterium | reverse complement strand
CTTATGAAACCTCGACAAACGACGCTGCTGCGCCCCGCTTCGAAGACCAACCTCGCCCATTGCCGGTTGCGCCTCCATCACTACTGATTGAAGTCCGACGGCGCGCGGATGACGATCGTCGGCTTGCGCCCATAGAGCACGCCGGTGTGACTCGTCTTGTCCAAGTCATCCAGGAGCTTTGCGTAAAACGGGCGGTATTTCCGGATGCGCTCCTTGGCAGCGTCACGCTTGGCGACGGAGTCGCGAAAGCGTTTTGCGTCGCCGGCGTCGCCCGTCTTTGCCAGGCCGCGCCCCGCATAGATCATCGCCGCCACCGTATGCATCGTGTAGTTGTGATGATCGATCAGCCGGACCAGCCGCTCATTCTGCTCCTGCGTGAGTTCCTTCCGCCTGGCGTAGGCGCGCTCGATAGCCGCCTTCATCTGCGGCAGGATCGGCCAGTAGGCTGACAGGTACATACCCGGATTGTTGAAGCCGGGATAACGTTCAAAAAACGAGGCGACCATGGCTTCATCCTTCGCGTCGGGCCCATCCGCGAAGGTCTTCTTCAGGCGTCCCTCCAACAGGTCGTAATAGGCCTTCACCTCGTCGGCTGCCGTCCCGTAGAGCGCGCGGTAATAGTCCTTTTCCAATTGGCGACCGTCGGCGGCGTTGTCCCACATCAACCGGGCCAGCACGTAATGCCCGGCGCCCAGCAGTTCGTAGGATCGCGCGACATACGAATACCCCCCGTCGACGCCGCTCCCCTTCCCGGTCTGACACTTCTCGATGATGTGCCCTGTCACCGGAGCGATCATGTAGAGCGGCGTCTGGTCGTAGTGCCAGATGTCGTACTTGTAGAACTTGTCCGCCACGCGGCCCCAGTCCCTCTCCCATTGAGCCTCCGTCTCCTGATAACCCACGCCCTGCGCAAAGCCGCTGTTCGTGGCATGCACCAGGAACAACATCGGATGCGGCTTCACGTTCTTCGGCGGATACTTGTAGTCCATGTAGATGATCGCCCCGAGCCGTTTGTCCGGATGGACCCGCGCCACCTTTTCAGCGACCGAGTTGTAAAAGGTCAGGATGCGATCCGTCGTGATGGGCCGGCCCACTGATGTCATCTCCCCGCTGTCCAGCGCCGTGCATCGGGCGCATTGACAAAACTTCCGGCCGTCGTTCGGGGAAATGGAAAACATGTCCGAACCGGGGCGCTTGTTGAAATGCTCGATCGCCGCCTTCGCGAAATGCGCCACGACCGCGGGATTGCTCGTGCAAACCTGCCCGCCCCGCTTCTCCGCATAGTGCTTCGGATAGCGCTTCCCCTTGATCTCCGCGAACCATTCCGGATGCGCCCGCCCGTAAACATCCGGCGGCATGATCCGATGCCAGGCGTGCTCGTGGCGGACCTCGATCGGATGCCCCAGCCGCAACCGCCTGCCAAACACCTTGTTCGCCTCGCCCGCCACCGACTTCGTGAACTGTCGATAGGACCAGTCAGGCGCATCGACGACGCTCAGCGACCGGATAGCCAGGTCCTTTTGCGACGGCGTCACCGTGCCCAGGTCATCATGCCAGGCAACTACCATGCCGAAGGCGCGCTCCAGGAACTCATAGGTCCCAAAGAGGGTTCCCGGCTCCATGCCCTTGCCGGCTTCGACCTGGTGCGCGCCCGCCTGGGGCGTATCGCGCCCGACGATGTGAATATCCTGGCCGGCCGTGCGGATTCGAAAACCCTCCGCAGCCAGCCCGTTTGTCGTGACGCCCGCCTTCTCCGACCACGGATTGCGCCCGAAGAAAATCGTCGGCCGCCCCGGCTCAGGCTCTGCGACGCGCAGGGGCTCGGTCCCTGTCGCCTTGGCCACCAGGGCCCGGTATTCCTTCAGCGCCATTACGGCGGCCGGATCCGCCTCGTCGTTCGGCAGGCAATACATGTTGTGAAGCGGTCTCCCATCCTTCACCAACTGGATGCTCAGGTTCTCGGCGGGAACCGCCTCCGGTTGGGGCTCCGGTTGCGGCGTTGAAACAGGGGCCGCTTGCGGCAAGGTCGACGCCGGCGGTTCCAACGCGACTTCATCGACAGCGGGTTCCTCGCCCGACTTCGAACATCCGCCCAACGCCAGCGCCAGAAGAACGCCGCAACCAAGAAGCACTGTTTTCCTCATGTTCATGAGCGGTCCGGGTGAGAGCATCGCAGCATCTTCGACCACCCCGGCGAACATGGCAAGCGCCGCGGGGCACAGCTCCTGCATGAATCGGCGCACGGGGCGCCATCCGGCTTGCGGGCCGGCGCGGTGAGCCGAGATTTTCGGTGATTGCGCACCGAAGCCTTTACGCTCGCCCAGAAAACCCTCCACAAGAACGCAGCTCCGCCTGCCTTTTTGACCGCACCTTTGAGCCCTGCCGCCGACCACCTGACAGGGATCCATCATGGAAGAAATGTGTCCGCCAATTCTGGCTGTTCAACCAACGAATCCGCGCTATCTTCCCCCCTCCGTGAACGAGAGACGAAACCTGCTCATACCAATCCTGTTGATGGTCGCCCTGGCCATGACGCGTTTCGTGTTCCTGGATTGGGACGGCATGCCGCGCAATTTCAGCGCCGTTTACGCGCTGGCGTTCTGCGCCGGCGTCTTTTTGCGCGGTCCGATGGGCTGGTGGTTGCCGCTGGGAACCCTGCTCGTGACCGACGTGACACTCAACGCCTTCGTCTATGGCGATCCGCCGCTGGGCGGATTCATGATCACGAACTACCTCGGCTATGTCCTGATCATCGGCCTCGGCCGACAATTCCAATCCAAGGACTCCTTTTTCACCCTGCTCGGCGGCGGCCTGTTCGCCGCCATTGTGTTCTACCTAGTCAGCAACACCGCGGCCTGGCTTGCCAATCCCATGTATGCGCCCAAGTCTCTGGCCACGTTGATCCAGGCCCTGACCACCGGCGTTCCCGGTTGGCCGCCAACCTGGGAGTTCTTCCGCGGTTCGCTGCTCAGCACGGGCCTGTTCGCCTCACTGTTCGCCGGCGCCATGAAGGTCTTCGCCACCGAACCCGTCGCCGAGGAGGAAGCCGAGGAATCCGAGGAATCCGAGGACGACGTCCCCGACGCCGAACCGGAAGAAACACCCGCTTAGGCCCCTCGCACCGCGCCGCGCGAGGAAGCGGCGCAAAGACAGATCACTTGAGACGCCATCGTGCCCCCCCGGACACAGGACCATTCAAGAAACGAACAGCCCCTCGTCCCAACGCTCATCCCTCGTTCAGCACCCATGAAAATCGGCGTCATCTCGGACACCCACGGACACCTCGACCCGCTTGTCCAGAATGTGTTCTCCGGCGTTGATCACATCCTCCACGCCGGCGACATCGGACCGCATGCCATCATCGTCGAATTGGAACACATCGCCCCGGTCACCGCGGTGCTGGGAAATACTGATTTTGGCGGCACGGTCAGGGAGACCGAGATCGTCGTTCTGGACGGCCTCAAGTTTCTGGTCAACCACATCGTCGACCCGCATTCTCTGGAACCCATGCTCAGACAGAGGATCGACCGACATGCAACGGATGTGATCATCTTCGGCCAACCGCACAAGCCATTCGACAACACCATCGGCGGCATTCGCTTCTTCAACCCGGGCTATTCCGGAGCGCCTCGCTCCAACGTTCCCCGGAGCGTCGCCGTCCTTCACTGCAACGACGGAAGAATTCGCGCCAAACGCTTCGACCTGGACCAACCGATCACTCGACGATGAACCCGATGCGCCGCCAATCCGCCTTTTCCCGCCCCTCACTATTTGCAGCGCTCTTGCTCGGTCTGGCGACCAGCGCCATGGCCTCCCCCGCACCCTCCACGCCCGGGATTGAATCCATCACTGCGACGGACATCATGCGCCACCTGCGGCTCCTGGCCGACGATGCCCTGGAAGGACGCGATACCGGTGAACCGGGCAATGAGGAAGCCGCCGACTACATCGGACGTCGTTTCCGTGAACTGGGCCTGAAACCCGTGGGCGACAAGGGAAGCTTCTTCCAGAAGTTCCGGGTGGACCTGAATCCCAAGGCCGGCGACGGAGCCAAACTGATCTCCCATGTCGGCAACCGCACAACCACGCACGACGTCGCCAAGGAGTTTGCCTTGTTCGACAATGCCACGCTCGCGTCTGGATCCGGGCCGTTGGTGTTCGCCGGATTTGGCATCTCGGCCCCGAAGGACGGTTACGACGACTACGCGGGCCTCGACGTACGGGGCAAGGCCGTCCTGATTCTCCGCCGCACGCCGCGCTATGGTAAGGACAATGCGGTCTTCCAAGGCAACCCGCCGGTGGAAGCCACCTTTCTTCAGAAGCTGAAGACCGCTCATGAGCGCGGCGCGATCGCCGTCCTGCTGGCCGATGCGTCGCCCTCGCGAAAACCGGTCAATCAGGAGTCCCGGGACGGCGTCAAACCCGTCGGCATGGGGTCGCGTCAGGGGCCGCCCTACGCCTTTGTCGATTTTGACCTCGCCAACAGCTGGATGCAGCATCACGGCTCGGATCTCGGCACCGTCGCCGCCGCCATCGAAAAGGATTTCACGCCGCGCTCGCGGGAACTGAGCCAGATCCGGATCGAACTGACCTCGGATATCCGACGCG
>CAZFLK010000296.1:0-4621 GCA_964519245.1 uncultured Verrucomicrobiota bacterium | reverse complement strand
AACGAGCCGCAACTCTTCTCGCGTTGGCAGCAACGCTATCCTCGCCGTTCGACAACCACGCCCAAGACGGCGCCTCCGACGGGAAGGAGGCAGCATCCGCCGAATCCGCAATTGTTCTTCCAGAGATCGCGATCATCGGGTCCGAGGACGCAGTGGCTACCCTGCCCGCGTCCGGGGCTTACATCGACGCCGAGACCATTGGGCGTTACGGCACGGCGGACATAGGCCGCATCGTCCAGAACGTGCCCGGCGTCTATTCGCGGGGCGAGGACGGCTACGGATTGTTCCCCAATATCAGTCTGCGTGGTGTGACAACCGAACGCATGAAAGCGGTGACCATGATGGAGGACGGCATCTTGACGGCCCCCGCCCCCTATTCTTCTCCCTCCGCCTACTACAGTCCAAATGTGGCGAGGATGAACGGCGTGGAGATTCTGAAAGGCTCCAGCCAGATCAAGTTCGGTCCGCACATCACCGGCGGCGCCATCAACTACCTTTCCACGCCGATTCCCACGGAGCGGCAGACCTTCCTGAAGCTCCAATACGGCTCCAACCACGAGCTGATGGCCCATGCCTGGCACGGAGCAGTCGAGGACCTCGACGAGTATGGCAAGGTCGGCTACCTGGTCGAGGGCTTCTTCCACCGCACGGATGGATTCAAGACCCTCGACGCCGCGCCCGGCATAGGCAACCGCGAAGACACGGGCTTCACCCGCTTCGAACCAATGGCGAAGCTCTATTGGGAGCTTCCTTTCGAGAAGATGCACCGCATCGAGTTGAAATACGGACACACCGATCTCGAAGCCGACGAAACCTACCTGGGGCTCACGGACACCGACTTCCGGGCCGATCCCAACCGTCGCTACGCCTCCTCCCGCTTCGACAATATTGCGACCGAGAACCACCGCGCTTCCCTGCGCCACGTGATGGAGCTCTCCCCCAACCTGACGGTGACGACCACGGGCTACCTGCAATACTTCAAACGCAACTGGGAGAAACTCCAGGATATCGATGTCACCGGCGCCGCAACGACCGGCGTCAATCCGTCAGCCGCCATCCTCGATACGGCGGTCGGCGGCGGCTTGGCGGTGCTGCGGGGCACGGCCGCTGGAGTGCTCAATGTCCGGAACAACAATCGCAAATACAAGATCTACGGCGTCCAGTCCGTCGCCAATGCGAACTTCGATATCGCGGAATCCGAGCATGAGCTGGAATTCGGCATCCGCTACCACTTTGACGAAGTCGATCGCTTCCAATGGGAAGTCGCCCACACCCAGAACGCCGTCGGCGCAATCACGGCGTCCGCGACCGGCGCGCCCGGATCCTCGGGAGACCGCATCCAGCAATCTCATGCCCTCGCCTTCCACGCCCAGGACGAGGTGAGGCTCGGCAAGTTCACGCTGACGCCCGGCATGCGCTACGAAACCATTGACCAGGAATACCAACAGGACATGCGCCGCGCGGCCGGGGGAACCCCCGCCTCAGGCGAAGGCCGCATAGACGCCTTCGGCGGAGGCGCGTCGCTGGGCTACGAAATCACCCCCGAATGGAATGCCTTCTTCGGCGTGCACCAGGGCTTCTCCGTCCCCGGACCCCGCGCCTCCATCCGCAACAACCTCGACGAGGAAACCTCCCTGAGCTTTGAGCTCGGAACGCGCTACCACAACGCCGACAAGGCGTTCCGCGCCGAACTCGTGCTCTTCCGCACGGATTTCAATGATCTCGTCGTCGGCGGAAACCTGGGTGGCGGCGGCGCGGCCACGACCGAGAACGTCGGCAACATCGACTCCATGGGCGTCGAAATGCTGGTCGCCTACGATCACGGCCGAGCCAACGACTGGGCAATCCAGACGCCTGCCCGGTTGTCGGTGACGCTCACCGACGCCTCATTGGACGGCAACGCGACCAACACCGATCCAGAATCGTTGTTCCAAGGCGGCGTCGATGGCAACCGGGTCCCTTACATTCCCGAGTTCATGATCAACAGCGAGGTCGGCGTCGAATACAACAAGGTCGGGGCCTACGTGAACATGACCTATGTGCCCCAGACCTACACCACCGCCAGCAACATTCGCGCGCCCTTCCGCGGCAATGGCGTGGGCGGGACCGTCGCCGACGCCCGCGTCGGCAAGACGGACAACTATTTTGTCGTCGACCTGAACCTGCGCTACCAACTGCGCCAGAACACCACCTTTTTCGGCGGCATCAAGAATCTCCTCGATCGCGAATACATCGCCTCGCGTCATCCGCACGCCGCGCGTCCCGGACTCCCCCGGTTCTTCAACGTCGGCGTCGAGATGTTGTTCTGATCCCACCTGAATCTTGCGTTCCTCCACTCGTCTCCCACGAAAGCCCGCGCATCGAATGGTGCGCGGGCTTTTCTCTTATCGGGCCGCGGGTCTGTGACCCGCAGCAGCCTCGGAAGACGCTCCAGCGCGCAGCATGTTGGACGCCTCGGTCAATCGGAGATTGCCGCGGGTCCTCCGCGCCCCATTGACTCCCTCCCCCGTCCCGAGCAGACTTCCGTCGTGGATCTTCAAGACAAGAAGCTGGGCCTGCTCCTCTCGGCCGCGCCGGACCAGCCCAATTTCAATCACGGTATTAGACTTGCAGAAACCGCCCTGGCCGCGGGCGTCGATGTTTACTGCTATTGCATCGACGACGGCGTCGCTGGCATCCGGGACCAACGCGTCCAGGCGCTTCGCGATCGCGGCATGAAACTCCACGTCTGCGCCATGGGAGCCGAGAAACGCGGACTGCCCCTGGATGATTCAGCCGTTTTCTCCGGCCTGACCGTCGTCAGCGACCTGATAGCCAATACCGATCGCTTCGTGAGTTTCAACTAGAACGCCGCCATGGATCCGAAACCTTCAGTCCTTGTCCTCGTGGACAGCGACCCGAAGTCCAGCCACCGCCCGGCCGAAGCGACACGCATCGCCGCCGGCATCGCCGCGTGGGGGCAGGCAACCGTGAATCTGTGCTTCTGCGGACCGGCTATATCAGCCCTCAACGAATGGCCGGAGGATCTCATCGATGGCGACACCTTCGAACGCTTCCTGCCGCCCATCGCCGAAAGCGGCGGCCAAGTCGCGGCCCTGAATCCTCCGGATGCAACCGGCGCGCGCCCGCCGGACAGGGTCGACTACAAGTCAGTCGACGCCGCCGAACTCGCGCAACTCTCCGCCCGCGCCACCCAACTTCTGCGATTCTGAACTGATGAGAAAGACTCTCCATATCCTCACTCGCCCGGAAGACGCCATAGCGGAGGACATCATCGCCAAGCAGGAAGCATCGGAAACGTCGCCGGAGATCCGCCGGTTCGATTTGACCTCGAAAGCCCCCGACTACGAACAACTCCTGACCGAGATCTTCGAAGCCGATTCCGTCCAGGTTTGGTGATGGGCGGATCGTAGCGCAACCGTCCCGGCTGCGGGTTCTGGCGGCGTCCCGCCGCCAGTCACAAGACACCGGGCCCACGGCAAAACCAGGCGCCTGGAGCGCCGAGCGCCGCCGCCGGGCTGATAACGCCAGTTTGAAAGCGCCGGGCGGGGACGCCTGCGCGACGTCCTCAGACAACCGGTCAGCGGGAGCTTACTTCACCCTTCGCATGACCCGAACGCGATGGGCCAGACTGTCGCCAATGAAGACGGCGCCGTCCGGATCAATCCAAACCCCGTGCGGCCGGCCCATCTTGCATTTCAATGGATCGCCATCCGGACCGTCGCCCTTCTGTCCCGTGCCGCACACGAGTTCGAGGTTGCCGGTTGAAACATTGAACATGCGGATGCTGTGGCTCTCGGTGTCACAAAGGTAGACGTTCCCGTTCGGCGCAATCGCGATTCCCTTCGGCCCGGAAAGCGTGGCCTTGTTCGCGGGACCGCCATTGCCGGTGAATCCCTTCTTCCCGGTTCCGGCGACGTGGTGAATTGTCCCCGCCTCCATGTCCAATCGCCAGACCTGGTTGCCTTCGCGAAGCGCCAGCCACATATCGCCGTTCTTGGCAAAATCGATCGTCCGGGGACCATTCAGCGGCGCCCCTTTGAACCGGCCGCCATCGGGCGTCTTCGCACGCTTGCCGTTGCCCGCGAATGTGCTGATCACACCGCTCTTCGGATTCACGCGGCGAATCCGGTGATTGCCGATATCGCAAATATAGAGATGGCCGTCGGGGCCGAACGCCAGGCTGTGCGGTTTGTTGAGTTGCGCGTTCGTCGCTTGTCCTCCATCCCCGGAGAAACCCGCCTTGCCCGTGCCCGCGACCGTCGAGATGAGACCGCTCTTCATGTCCACCTTACGGATCACATGATTCGCCATATCGGTGAAATAGAGATCACCGGCGGCGTCGAAGCGAATCTCGTGCGGCTTGTTCATCGTCGCCTTGGTCGCCGCCCCACCGTCGCCGGCATAACCGGTTCCTCCCGTGCCGGCGATGGTCGTGATCACACCCTTGGAATCGATGCGCCGGATCACCTGCCCGTCGTATTCGCAGAAGTAGATCAAGCCATCGGGCCCGCGCACGACGCCAAAGGGATTGTTGATCTTGGCCTTGGTCGCCGGGCCGCCATCGCCCGAATAGCCGGCGACGCCGGTTCCCGCAATGGTCCGCGTGCGCCAGGTCTCG
>CAZFLK010000295.1:0-4632 GCA_964519245.1 uncultured Verrucomicrobiota bacterium | reverse complement strand
TGTCCAGACCCTGCTTCACCCGTCGCAGCGTGACGCCGAGGAAGAACGACAGCATCCGGGGAACCATCGAGAACAAGGCGCCGCTGGTCGAATCGCCAACCCAGATTTCCGCCGCCGAGCGCGCCGCGTTGAGTCCCCTCGCCGAGGATGAATCCCTTAACGAACTGACCCGGATCCGCATCCTCGAAAAGAAGCGGCCCACGACGGACCCGGACCGGACCCGGGTGATCTACATTCGCGGCGAGATCGAGAAGGACAAGTTCGGCCGCCCCGCCGGCGACGCCTACGACCCAACCGTCTCGCCGGACGCGATCCGGTTTGAAAGCCGGCAGTTTCCCGAGGCCGACTTTGTCCTCGAGGAGCTTGGCCCCTCCGCTGAAAGGCAGTTGTTCGCCGAAACCCAACTGGCCGCCCTGGCCGACGGAACGGATTCCAGCTATGCCACCGGCGCACTCGAACTGATCGACCGTCTGCACCGGGACGCCTCGGCGAACCCCGTCTTTCGAGCCTACCTCCTGCAACGCCTCTTCGAACTGATCGACGTCCGCCCCGACAGTTTCGCCGTGCAATGGGCCCCGGCCTTGAAGCCGCTTCGCAAGAAACTGCTGGATCAGGGGGTGTTGGACATTCAACCGGGCGATTGGATCGTGCCGCGCCGCATCCAACGCTTCACCGCGCCGATGCAGGCCTATTTCAATGAGGCGTCCAAGGTGGAGATAAAGAAACAGGCCGTCTTCCTGCACAAGTTGACCACGCGAGCCGCCGAGGGCGGTTTTCATTTCGTCGGCTATGTCGATCCGGACAGGAAGCTGCCCGCGGCAGTGACGGACGCGGCCATGAACCTGGGCGAATTGTGGGGCTGGGCCGGGGAAACGAAGCGGCCCGCCCTGATCTTCCGCTACGATCCCGCTGCTGAAGACTATACCACCGTCCGCGAACCCCTGGCGTTTTCCCCGCTGTTCGTGTTCCCCGACGACCGGCAGAAACTGGTTCGCATCATCGCCGGCTCCGTGGGCTACGATCCCGATACCGCGGCCAATCCGAAATACCTTCCCAAGCTCTTCGTCGAATGACCGATACACCCACTTAGCCGATGCGCTGGCGCGGCCGGGAAACCGCCCCCCTCAGCATTGCGGATATCGAGGAGAGACTGGACGCCCATGAAATCGGACTCTGGCACGAGATCCAGCACGAAGGCCGTTGGGTAACGCTCAAAGACTTCATCGACGCGACCGGCAAAATCTCGCGGGCGCTCAAACGAAAGACGATGCCCACTCCGCTGCCGGAAGCGACGCAAGACCCCGAAGCCACGGCCGCCGCGAAGGGACTCTCACGCCGCTGGCGGATGGCTTACGCCACGCTCGGGCTGCTCTATCCAACCATCAGTCTCGTCGTCGCCCTGATCGCTGCGTCCGAAGCCGGCGTCGCCCTCGTCTACGCCGGCATCGGCTTGGGCCTGCACAACCTCTACGCCATCCGCTGGTCGATAGGCGCACTGCAGATCGCCGTCGCTCTCACCTTTGTGTCCCTGGGCTGGACCACGCTCTGGCTCGGCTTCTGGCCCGCCATTGAGGTCATCTTCGTGTGGCGAGACGGCCGCGGCTTCGCCATGAAGTAGGAACCACGGATAGACACGGATGAACACAGATAGAAAACCAGATCTGACCAACCTTGGATCGAGCCGCCTGCTCGCGAAGGATGAAACCCACGCGATCATAGGATGTGCGTTCGAGGTCCTGAATGAAGTGGGGCATGGATTACACGAGAAGATCTACGAGAACTCGTTGGTGGTGGATTTCAAGAAGCAGGCAATCAGTTTCGAGCAACAACGCGAGTTTCCCGTCACCTATAAAGGCGAGAAAGTCGGCCGCTTCATCCCCGACCTGACGGCATTCAACAAAGTCATCGTAGACACCAAAGTCGCGAATGGAATTACAGACCACGAACGCGGCCAAATGCTCAACTACCTACGCATCACAGGCATGCGAGTCGGCCTCATCCTGAATTTCAAACACGCCAGACTCGAATGGGAACGAATTGTCTTATGAAAGGCAAACTGTCCCCAACCCCGCATCGACGCCGCTAGGCCGTGAATCAAAATCATCTGTGTCCATCCGTGTTCATCCGTGGTTAAACAAATGGAACCATCACCTAAGAAACAAACCAAGGCGGCCCGTTCGCCAATCGACGACATCTCGACCAAGGGCGTCGAAAGCCTGAGCTGGATTGAACAGGACATCGAGAACCGCTTCGGATTCTTCCGCGGCGGCCGCTACAGCAATGTCAACAAGGTCCTGAGTTTTGTCTTGGCCATGGCCCTGACGGCAGCTTTCTTTGCGCTGATCGTCTTCGCCCTCGACCCCATCGACTCGGTGCACAAGTTCACCCTGCCCTTGATCCGCAAGGACAACACCTGGTTCACCGGCCCGTGCGTTTTCTTCTTCTACTGGTCGATCACGATCCTCTTTCTGAAGTCCCGCAAGGTCTCGTTCCAGGCCAAGGCGCTCGATCTGACCGCCGTGCCGCAACAGGCCGACTTCGTCATCACCGAGGCCACGGCCAAGACCGTGCTGAACCGGATCCACAATCTTGTCGATCACCCGCGGCACTTCGTGCTCTTCAATCGGATCGAACGCGCGCTCAGCAATCTCAGCAATCTGGGCGGCATCACCGAGGTCTCAACGATCATCAAGTCCCAGGCCGAGAACGACGAGGACCAGATGGCCTCCAGCTTTACCCTGGTCAACGGCATGGTCTGGTCGATCCCGGTCATCGGCTTCATCGGCACGGTTCGCGGTCTCAGCCTGGCGATCGGCGGCTTCACCAACACCCTGCAATCTTCGGACGACCTCAACGCCATCAAGGGCAGCCTGCAGGAGGTCACCGGCGGTCTGGCCTCCGCTTTCGAAACCACCCTGGTGGCGCTGGTGCTCGCCCTGATCATCCAGCTCGCCATCACCTTCATCCAACAGAAGGAAACCGCCTTCCTCGACGAGTGCAACGATTACTGCCACTCCCACATCAT
Organism: uncultured Verrucomicrobiota bacterium; assembly: GCA_964519245.1. Taxonomy (GTDB): domain Bacteria; phylum Verrucomicrobiota; class Verrucomicrobiia; order Limisphaerales; family JAYPEY01; genus JAYPEY01. The sequence goes on along the minus strand of CAZFLK010000295.1, from coordinate 1,607 downwards.
GTCCAAGCTGCGACTCGAACGGCACGATCATGAGGAACAGGGCGACGCCCCGGCGAAATCATGAAAGTCCCAAGCTCCAAGCTCCAAAACCCAGATCTCAAAGGGAGCCCCGGACGACTCCCCGCCCCTTTCTCGAACAGGTTTGTCTCCTCGATCCTCCGACGACACAGCATGCCACTCGGCGCCGCCACTCTTTTGGAACTTGGAACTTGGGATTTCTTGGGGGTTTGGAGCTTGGGGTTTGGAGCTTTTCACCAGCATCCCCCACACACCACCACCGCCTGAACGCCCTGTACATCCATGGCCCGCCGTCGCAAAATAGCAGCCCAGAAGGTGAGTTTCTTCGCCTTCCAGGACATCATCACCGCGATCACCGGCATCCTGATTCTCGTCACCCTGATTCTCACCTTGTTCATCAACAACCCCTCAGCCTTCTCCCAGGGCGACGGAACGCGGGAGGATCCGCTGATGACCGAGTTGAACGAAGTCCTGGAGGAATTGAGCCGCGTCAATTCCGAGAACAAGGCCCGTCAAATGCTGCTGACCGACGCCGCCACCGCACCCGATGCGGAGCGCCTCGACCAGGAAATCGTATCGGTGAAGAAACAGGTCAGCGACGTGAAACGCGAACTCGAACTCACGCAGAAGAAACTCACCAGCAAGCAGTTCGAGGCCGCCGCCCTCGCCGCCCAACTCGGCCTCACCAGGAACGATCAGGACAAGGACTCCCTCAGCGAACTCGAGGACAACAACGAGAACATGCAGACCACCGTGCTCGACATGAAGAAACGCATGGAGTCCATCATTCGCGCAAAGAACCAGCTCTGGCTGATTCCCGACAATGCGCCCCAGACCAAAGACAATCTGATGATCGTCGTTTCCGAGGACGGACTCGGCGTCGAATTGTTCGCCTCTCCGGATACCCGCAAGGAGTTCAAGGGCCCCACCGCTCCCGGACAGTTCCTCACCGCCATGCGCAGTTGGAATCCGCAGACCCTGCATCTGGTGTTCTACGTCCGCCCATCCGGCATTCGCCTGTTCAATTTCTGCAAAACCAAAGCCCGGGAAGCCGGCTTCTCCGTCGGCTATGACGCCGTCGAGGAGAACAAGCTTATCCTCTTTGGCGATGGCCCCAGTAATCAGTAATCAGCTTGTCGCGCCGTAGCTTCCGAGCGAAGGCGGATAATCAGTAGTCAGTAGTCAGTAGTCAGTAACCTATTTGTCGCGCCGAGGCTTCCCTGCGAAGGCGCATCCAAAGTCCCATGCGCCGCCGCCTTCCAGAACAATCCGACAGCCTTGAGATGTTGCTCGACACCATGTGCAATCTCTTCGGCGGGATCATTCTGATTGCGCTGCTGATCTCGCTGATTGCACGTGATTCCGAAACGGCGAAAGAGGTCAGCGAAGCCGATATCAAGGCCAAGGAAATGCAGGAAAAGAAGCTCCAGCAGGCCAAGGAGGAACTCGAGCAGGCGCAGATATTCAACCAGAAACTCGCCGCCCAACTCGGCGACCCCGGCCGCTCCGAACAGATCAAGTTGCTGGAACGGCGTGAGGACGTGGCCGAAGCCTTCGAGGAGTTGCAGAAGGAGCTCCAGGCCGCCCAG
>CAZFLK010000294.1:0-4639 GCA_964519245.1 uncultured Verrucomicrobiota bacterium | reverse complement strand
TCAACCGATTCGGGCTATCCAATTCTTGGTCAGCAATGTTCGATTTCAGATTCGGCTCTCCGCCCGCATCCGCCTCATCGGGCGGCCCGGCAGAAAGGCGGTTGACCAGGAAGCGCATCGCTTTGGATTCCATGGATTGAACCAACTGCTTGATCCGCCCTGCCACGGCCGCGTGCAGGAGCAACGACGGCACGGCGATGACGAGTCCGAATTCGGTGGTGATCAACGACTCGGAAATGCCGCTGGAGAGCATGCGCGGGTCGCCCGTGCCGTAGACACTGATCAGGCGAAAGGTGTTGATCATGCCGGTCACCGTTCCGAGCAGACCGAACAAGGGCGCCATCGCCGCGGCAACGGCAATGAACGGCGCGCCCGCCTTCAGCCGGGCGTGCGCGTCCGCCACCGTATTGACCAAGGCCAACTGTAGTTCTTCCGAATCCTCGTGATAGTGCGAGACCCCCACCCGAAACACCGCGCCTTCCGGCCCCTTCAGCCGATTGGCAATCTCCATCGCCTCCCATTCGTCTCCCTCCCGCAAATGCGCCAGGATGGCGTTCACGTCCGCCATCGCCACACGCCGGACCCGCGCCACCTGGACCATTTTGAACAACGCCACGAACAAGGCCGATGCGCCGAGGGCCAGGATGCCCGCCATGACCGGCCCGCCCTTCGCGATATGTTCTGGCAACGGGTCGCGCGTGGCATACAGCAACGCGGCGTTTCCTTCCGCCGCGTCGATCGGCAAGTCCCCCGTTCCCGCCTGCACGAAATGAGCGATCGCCGCATTGTTCGCCGCGCCCGTCTCAATGACATGATGCTCCAAGGAATTGGGCGGCACGGTGACATAGCCTCCCACCCGACCGTCATCGGATCCGAACAAGGTCAACGGGCCCCAGAGCGCAAAGTGGCCCTCGACCTCGCCAACCTCCGGTCCAGCCACCGCTCTGCCGGCGACCAATCGGCCGCCGTTCAGGGATTCGCAATGCCCGACAGCCGCCTCAACGACATCGCCCCAAAGTTCGAGACGTGTCCTTCCCCCGGTCGCAGGGCCATTGGTTTCCCCGCCCCCTCCCGCGTGCAACGCAGCGAAGGTCGGCTCGAAACGTTCCCACTCCGCCAGATGGACGGTCGCCTGGAAGTAAACGGCAAAATCCCGGAGCGAGGTCCTGAGATAATCAATCGACTTCCGCGCCCGCCGCGATTCCGCCAGCGGCTCCTTGGCTCGCTCTTCGGCCAGGGACCGTTCAGCCTGCAAGGCGTTCAACTCTCGTCGCAACGCGAACACGTCATCCTCCACCCTGCTCAACTCGCGCCCGAATTCGTGGCGTTCCCGACGCGCCTCCTCGCGCAAGGCTTCCAGTTCACGGTGTTCGTGGATCAGGCCCTGCTCCATCTCGGCGAGATGCCCGTAGACATCCACCTCCGGGACTGCGCCGGACGCCGCCTTCGACGCCAATCCCAGAAGCAGAGCAACGATCAGATATTTCATGGTTTCTCCTTCTTGACCGTCGCTGGCAGCGACACGAAATCGATGTCGGTCTCCCGGCGGTGAACCTTGAGCAATTCCTCAACCCGCGGCCCAATGCCATCCTGAGGCCGCCACGACCAAACGCCGTCCACCGCCGAACCAATCCCCCCCGCTCCGCCTCCGACCGCCTGGTAATACGCCTGCGCCAACCCGAGGTAGACGATCCTCACCGCTTTCCTGTCGCCATCGCGGGATTCCCACAACTCGGAGTCCACGACCAACCGCTGGTTGAATTCTTCGATCGTCCGCAGCGCCAGCACAAGCCGGTGCTGGCGCAGGGAAGTCGCATCGGAAACCTCGGCCTCGCCGGCCGCAACCTCTTCCAGGCGACGACGCAGTTTCGGCGGCAGGCTTGGTTTCAGGGCCTCGACTCTCGCGTCCCAACCGGACAATCTCTCCTCATACCCCACCACCTCAGCCTTGAGCCCCTCCGCGTCCCCCGAACGCTCATCATACTGCTTCCGCGCCTTCTTCAGGGCTTCGCGCTCGGCTGCAATCAGCTCCCTCAATCGATCCGCCTCAGCCCGAAATCCGTCGATCGAGCTCCGAAGCGTGAGTCGATCCGCCTCCCGTTGGCGAATCAGCGATTCCCGGGCGAGCACAACCTTCGCCCGCTCCGTCACTTTTTCCTTGAGCTGCTCGAGAACATCCTCCGAGCAGGCTGGCAGCGCCGTCCCGACCAGAAGGGCGGCGACCCAAACCGACATATGGCGACAACCTGACATGCTCGCGACATTGCGAGCGGAATGTGTCAATCAGGTTGCGAAATGACGGCGACGAGGTGAAGGAACGGCCGTGGATGCGGTTTTGCCAAAATAGGGGCGCCGAATTCGAGCCCCCCTACTCGAACGAGGCCGCTGTTCCCTGCTTGAAGTAAACCACCGTCACTGCGATGACGACCAGGGCGATGACAACGGCCGTGAAGGTCGGGATCTTCTCCGGTTTGCGGTAAGCCATCCCCGCGATCCCGGTCAAACCAAGCCAACAGGCCAGTTTCACAAAAACCCACCAGGGCCAACCATACTTCATCACGGCAAGCAGGCCCATCCCACCGGTCAGCATCAGAAACGACAGAATCCCGGTCGTTATCATGGTCCGCTTCTTGTTCTTCGGATCGGGATTCGCCAACGCCTGAAAAACAAACCCCGTGAGCAACACCATGCAGAGCACGTGCATGACCTGATAAATCTGCGCTTTCATGAACGGGATTCGACGCGGAACCCGGTCGCGGGTCAATTCCTTTCGAAATAAATCAACGCCGGCTGACATTCTCCACGAACGTCTTGAGTCCTCCCTCACCGAACACTTGCCGCCAGCCTTCGTCAAGACTGCCGAGCAACTCATCGTGCACGTGTCCGATCAGGGAATCGGTGAGCGTGAGAACGGTGGCGCTCTCGCCGGCGGCCGGCTCCGGCGCCAAGGCGATCTGCACGACCGATTGCGCCGGCCCTCCCCAAGGCGGAACAACCTGGGCGACGTAGGCCAGATGCTTCTCCGGCTGGAAGGAGATCACGTTCCCCCAGCAATAACCGCCGCCATTGTCATCCGACTTCTCATACAGCATTCCTCCGACCCTCGGCCCCAGATACATTCCCCTGGACCCCTCACAAATCAGGAAATCCTGCGGCCACCAGAGGGTGATGTCTTCGACCATGCTTCGCCAGATCTTCGCGACCGGAGCATTGATTTCAATCTTGATGACGACGTGCGCCGCGCCGGCCGTCAAACGTTGTTTCTCTGTGTTCATGATTCCCGGACGACACGCCGGATCCGCCCCAGCTTCCGCATGGCTGTTCCAGCCTTGATCTCGTGCTCCCAGATCCGCACAACCGTCCACCCTTGCTGGCGCAGTTCACGAGTCACCTTCCTGTCCCGCTCGGCGTTGCGGCCGATCTTTCGCTCCCAGTAGTCCCGGTTGCTGGCCGGCATGCGACAGTGCTTCTGACAGGCGTGCCAGAAACAACCGTCGATGAAGACCGCGATCCGGGCCTTGCGAAACACGAAGTCCGGTTTTCCAAACAGCGGTTGATTGCGGCGCCACCCCGTGATTCCGCGCTCTCTCATCAGGGCCACAAACGCCGCCTCGGTGGACCGGTTGCCCGCGGACTTCACCCGTGACATGATCCGCGAGCGCTCAGTCTTCGAAAAGGTGTCCATGAGGATCGCCGGACGGGATGGTCTGGATCCAATCGGGCGCAAATTCAATGGCGCGCAGGATGGTTTCACGGTCCAACCGCGGCGGCTGTCGAAGTCGGATGGCCAACCGAGCATCCGGAGCCGACTCAATCAGCGTGAACTGGGAGCCGTGCGGCTGCCAGGTGAAGCGATGTTCGCCATCCGCGCGGGAAACCCCTTCCAGGTTGTCATTTTGATTCCAGCTCCAGCGAAAGGCCTCGGGCGGATAGATGACGGTATCCAACTCGAACACCGACACCTCGAGCAGGTCGGGCGACTTGACCAACACGACCGTCCGCACATGGCGATACTTCGCGCGGATCGCCGCCACGCGTTCGTTCCAGATCGCCAGAACCTTCTCGCCCAGTTCATCCGGATCGCACTGACTGACCGAGCGATCACCGAAGGAATACACCGGCGAATTGCGCCCCGAGATCAGGCGCACGCGCTTGGCCTCCGCAGGGTTCGCATGCTTGATGGTTTTCGCGCCCCAGGCTGTCTGTTCCAGAACTATGTCGTCGAGTCCGACATTGGAGGGCTTCCATTGCGCGCCGACGATCCGCGCGAAAATCTCCTCCCAGTCCTCGCCCGCCAACCGAGGCGCCCCGCGGCTCGCCAGCAAATAGACCAACTCCTCACCCAACCGCCCCGCAAACTCCTCGGGAAAGCTGTTGAGCGGATAGGGCGGCCGATACTTTTCGACCGTCCTCAGCTTGGGACTTCTATCCATGACTCCCAGTCCAGCCGGCCGCTTCAAAGACATTCTGCAGAATGGCGGTCGCCACGGGCACAGGCAGACTGTTTCCCGCCTGCTTGCGGGTCTGATGATCGCTGCACACCTGCTTATAGCTGTCGGGAAAACCCTGCAGGCGAAGCATCTCGCGCGGCGTCAGGCGGCGTTCTCCATTGACGAGCAGGTAATTGTAGGAAGCGCCC
>CAZFLK010000293.1:0-4658 GCA_964519245.1 uncultured Verrucomicrobiota bacterium | reverse complement strand
TTTTCGCCAAGGAGGACTTCGTAAACCCAATTGCCGCGCAAGATCGGGCTGGTCCGCGAAGCGCCGCTGTGTTTGGCCAACGTTGACGCGAAGCCCAGAATCCCGCCACGTCCGCGTTCGCGCAGTCCGTCGATCCGTCGCCATCCCTCGTCTTTGATCTCGATGCCGTAGTGCCCGGCGAGCGACCTGTTCACGAAGCTGTGATCGGCGTTGAGCAACGACAATACCGGGCGGTTGTTTTGAAACAGGTCGACGAAGAAGAGCACGGCTTCTTCCTGCATGTCGTCGCGCAAATCCACGAACGTCGGAAAATGCCGATCGCTCTTTTCGTCCAGCGTCGCCAAATCCCTGACATGCAGCCATTGCGCGCCGAACTCGGTTGCCAACCGGCGGACTTTGGAGTCGGCGAGCATCCGGCGGGATTGCGCGGCGAGCGCTTTGGGATCCCGCAATTCGCCGGCGGCGGCTGAAGCGAGAAGCTCTGCGTCCGGCGTCGAGGACCACAAGAAATAGCTGAGCCGCGTCGCCAACTCCCAATCCGAAATCGGCGCGGGATCCGGTCCGGGCGCCGCGTTTTCACCGCGATACATAAACGCCGGAGAAACGAACACCCGCGCCAGCAGCTGCCGAAGCGCATCCTCGTGCGCGAGATCCTGCTGACGAAGGGCGTCATACAACGCCGACAACTCCGCGCGTTCGCCTTCGGTCAGCGGACGACGCCAAGCCCGCTCCGCGAATTCAACGAGCGCAGCCACCTGATTCGGCCCGACTTCGATCAGGCGTTTCTCAAACGCGGCGGCGCGCGTTTTGATTGGTTCGCGCATCGGCTCAAATGCGCTTGGATCGGCGTCCTGCGTCGCGAATTGCCAAAGCTGATCATAGGCGTCAGACAGGCGCAACGGCTCGCGGCTGACAAAACGCAACTCATCCCAAAGCCGGTTCAACTCGGCCGCCTGCCTGTCAGTCAACATCAGCCGGCTAAGCTCTTCGTCCTCGCGATGAAACAACGTCAGCGTGACCACTTCGTCAACGGGGACGATCTGGGTGTAGCTCAGGGCGGCGGGGAAGAGCGCCTGGAACTCGGCAATGTCGGCGAGCACGCGCGATTCGGCCGCGCCGCCTTCGCGAACCAGAATCGGGCGTTCGGGACTCATCGGCGGACCGGCCGCGATCCACGCCTTTCCCTTGCCGGCGCCGAGCGGCTTCAATTGGCCAAACGAAAGCGGCAACGGATGCGGCGGAGCGATGACCGAGGCGTAGGCCTGCGCCGTTGTTTCGTTGGTGGACTTTTCAGGGTGTAGTTCGACCGAGGCTTCAAATTCGGAGCCGAACGCCAGCGAATCGGGCACTGGGAAGTCGAGCGTCGTGGGCGCAATTTGCTCGATGTCTTCGGCTTCGCCCGCGTTCTCAGGCAGCCAGCGAAACTTGCCCTGCAGATCGGTCACGAGAAATCGAACCTGCTCATCGTCGTCCGTCTTCGGATGGAGAAGCGCTGCTTGAACAGCTTGTGGATTCGCCTCCGCCCCCGTAAGGATCGCGGCCTGCCATTTCCCAAGTTCCGAGTCAGGCGGGATCACCGGGCCGGATTCCTCCGCCTTCGAATCCGCAAAGTGCCAGACCCCGAGAGGATTGCTTTCGTGGATCCGATCGACGATGTCGGCAGCCAGATCCCACACCCGGCCGCCATCGCGCTTCTCGGTGATGGTCAGGCTGATTCGCGTCGTGTCGCAGGTGTGATTGCGGTCGATCGGCATGACCGTCAGCCGGATCAGTTCGCCGTGATTCACTGCCAACGTCTTTCCGGAGAACTCGTTCCGTCCGCCGTTCCGAAATTGTCCGCTGGCAATTTTGTCAGGCCCCGCCGCTCGCAATTTCTCCACCTTCCAAGCCGCGCCGTTGCCACAAGCGGCATCGGCATCGGCGATCAATCCATCGACCGTCACTTCGCCCTCGATCGGACTTTGCCAGAACACGATCGAATCGATGTCCGGCGTCGGATGCACGGTCACCGAGCGGCCCGGAACGGTGAAGGTCACGTGCGAAATCGCGTCCTCGCTCTGGTTGACGAGCAGACTTGGCAAGCCCTTTCCGCGCCGCCAACCCTTCAACGCCTCCCAGCCACCGACGTTGTTCATTCTGTCGGAGAAATGCCCGGTCGGCTTCAAGTTGGCGTCGCCCAGTTTCAGCAGCTGCATCCAGTCGATCGCCAATTCCGGATCGAGCGATCGCTTCAGCGCCATATCCTGCAGCGGCTGCCCGTTATGGTAAGCCCGCTGCACAATTTCGAGATAACCCGCCGTTCGCGCCAGTTCCCGATCCTGCTTCGCTTGTGCGTTCTCCAGCAGGCCACGGAGCTTGCTCAGCGGAAGCGGCGCGCGATTCGGAAACACCAACCGGGGCTGACGCCAGACGATCGCATCGCCCTCGCCTTGATAACCGTCTCCGGCTTCGCCGGCTGCGAGGTAAATCGTGTTCATCCGTCGGTCGCGAGGTTCCGGCAGTTTAAACTTCACGGTCTGCAAACTCGCGATCGGCGTCGTCGGCAGCTGCCAGCGTTTCGGCGCATTGCGTTTGCCGATGTGGCCGACTTTCGAAAAGTAAAAAAGCGACTTTTGCAACTGCCGGATCATTTTTGCGATCTCAGCCATTTCATCCTCATTGGCCTCGCGAAAACGTTCGCGAATCGGATCGAGCAATAAGGATGGATCATCGCCGTTCAACGCGGCCTTGAGCATCATTAGATATTTTTGGCTGAGCCCGCTACGTTCGCCCGTTTTCAACGCGCGCAGATAAGATTCGAGCGGAATCACCGTCCGCTCCGGAACACCTTTGACGGTCGTCCCGTAAGCGGGAGCCCGGCCGCTCGGAAGGGCATGCCGGAGATGAAACTCGCGGATCGCGGCCAGTTTTGCGTTCGCCCAATCCGCCCGCGAATTACTCGACGAAAACTCGATCCGATCGGGCAAAAAGACCGCGTGCCCCGCAACCTCCTTTGCCGCGTCGAGATACTTCGCCAGTAGCCCGGGCGACATCACCAACCCGGCGCCCACGTTGTCGAATCCCTCGCCCGCCGCGCCATCAACCGGAAACTCGCGGGCCGGGTCAAGCAACCCGACACCGGTCAGGTCGCGAATCGTGTAGGTGTATTCGTGGTTCGAAAGCCGCCGCAAAACAACCGGCCCGGGATCGCCCGCGTTTGCCAGCGCGATCGCGTCGAGCGTCTCCTGAACCCACGCGGTAAACCTCCCGCGTTCCCCAGCCGAGAATCGCGGCTTCTTTTCCGGCGGCATCTCGCCGTCCGCGATCTGGCGCAGAACATTCTCCCAAACGGTGGAGTCGGCCTCGATCTCAGCAATCGTGGTAAAACGCTCCAGATCCAGATCGCCCTTCTGCGTCCCGGCATCGTGGCAATCGAGGCAGTATCGCCCCAGCAATTGCCGGATCTCCGGCGGCATCGGATCCGCGGCCTTGCCCATCGCGGCAGGCGCAACGAGCAAGAGGATAATTGCGGCGATGGCCTTTCTCATGCGGATTCCCCCCCGTCTTCGCCAATCGGGAGCCATTCGCGCCAGCCAAGGATGTGCCTGCGCATCAACCGCTCACATGCGGCCGCGGACTCCTTCTGGAATGCCGTCAGAACTTCGTCGTGGGAATCGGCGGTCTGCTTGCGGGTATTCAGTTTCTGCCCGCGATGGCGCCGGTGCAGATCGCCAAGCCAAAGCTCCAGCTCGCCGCGCAACGAACGCCAGGACTTGAGCAGGCGGCTGTTCCCGGAAGCCGCGACCAGTGATTCGTGGAAATCGAGATCCAACCGGGTCACCTCCGCGAGCGACTTCGCCTTGCGCGTTGCGTGGATGATCGCCTGCAATTCTTCAATCCTGCTCCGGGACAAGGGATGCGCCGCCCGGGCCGCCGTCGGTTCGAGCGTCAGCCGCATGGCAAACAACTCTTCAAAGTCCTGCACGCTCAGCTGCCGGACCACCGTGCGTCCCGTCGGTGTGAACTCCAGCAGCCCTTCGCGCTCCAAGGCGGCAAACGCCTCCCTCACCGGCACGCGGCTCACCCCGAACCGCTTTGCCTCCGCAGCCTCCGCCAGGCGCGTGCCGGGCAAAAGCTGTCCCCGATAAATCTCCCGGCGCAAACGCTCCGCCGTGGAGCCGGCCAGACCCGAAGTAGTTGACGTTTTCATGACCGGTATACTGAAAATTAAAACGGTATACCGTCAAGAATCAATCCAGCTGGTCCACGCACACAAACTCGTTCGCGTTGAAGAGCGAGCGGCTGCGCGCGGGCAGCCGCAGATGCGATGAGAAGGATGGCGAACAGCGTCAGAGCATGCTTCATGAGGGAGAATGAAAATGGCGTCTATTGTTTGGTGAACTCTCGCCACATACTCTGCAAAGCTTGGCTGCGAGTCTGTTTCAACTTGCGTGAATCCGTCGCTTCCACTTGGCGCACTTTTCTGGAAAGGGTCATCGGATCGAGGCGGCCTTTGTGGAGAGCGGCCAGTCCTTCTTCCCAGATGCGTTGCACGGCTTCGGTCAGAGGTTCGTTGAGTCGGGCGTCGTAGCTGGGGAAGAAGCCTTTGGTGGCGAAGTATTGAGCGGCGGGGATGTCCGGATCGTCGGAGGCAGCGTCCATGTCGTTGAAGAAAGCGA
>CAZFLK010000292.1:0-4667 GCA_964519245.1 uncultured Verrucomicrobiota bacterium | reverse complement strand
TTGTCGCGAATGGATAACTGCTTTTGATTGAAGGGGCTTTGGAGGGCATTAGGTTTGTCGCAATGAAGGAGCGGCAGCGCGGGTTTACATTGGTTGAATTGTTGGTCGTCATCGGAATCATCGGGATACTTCTGGGATTGCTGTTGACGGTAATCGGCAAGGTCAAGGGAGCCGGCAAGCGGGCGCAGTGCGTCAACAACCTCCGGCAATGGGGCATCGCCACCCAGCTCTTCGCCGATTCAAACGACGACTTCCTGCCTCCGGACGGGGCGCCGAATGGGGCCTCGAAGCGGTCGGGTTGGTATGTGGATCTGCCCAAGGAAATGAGCCTTCCACCCTACCACGAGATGCCGTGGCGCACCAACGCCGCCATCGATTCCGGAAGCTCCGTCTGGATCTGCCCGGAGAACCCTCGCCGCAGCAACGGCCACAACCTCTTTCACTACACGGTCAACCGGCACGTGAACGGCTCCGGGGTCGGCAACCGCGCCAACCTGACCTCGATCGAGGCCTGGGACCGGGTGGTCTGGATGTTCGACAACGGGGGCAAGGCGGCGGCCGCCGGCCCCAACAACGCCCACAAGGACGCCCACAACGACGGGGCCAACTTCCTCTTCCTGGACGGACATGTCGAGCGCTTCAACAACAACGAATACTGGGACTTCTCCAAGGACCGGGGCCGCACCAACAACCGCGAGCTCATCTGGTTCCCCCTGCGGGGAGGTTACTAGATCATCGCCTCACGAGCAGCCCTTCGTTTCCAGCCTGCCCGGAGCTTCCGAGATCAAAGCGAATCCGGCCTATTCATCAGTTCCGCGACTCGCGCCAACAGGCGTCCGGCGGCCCCGCCATCCATGACCCGGTGATCAAAACTGAGCGTGAGCTGCGCCTCGGTTCGCGGGACAAACGTCTCGGAAGCGTCATCCCAGTAGGGCGCTTTGCGACCGGCTCCCATGCCCAGAACCAGGGTCTGCTCCGGCAAGGGAATCGGCGTCGCCCAAGTCAGCCCAAACGTGCCGAAATTGGTCACGGTGGCAATGGAGCCTCCGGTCGCCTCCGGAGGCAGCTTCCGTTCACGGGCCAGGGCAACCAGTTTGGTGTAGCTCTCGACCAACGCCTGCAAGGTCTTTCGCTCCGCCTCGCGTATCACCGGCACCAGCACCCCATCCTCCGCTTCCACCGCAAAACCGACATCAATCGAATCCGGATGAACAATATGGTTGCCGACCAACCGTCCGGCGGGCGCGCTGTTCTCCCCCAAGGCTATGGCCAGCGCGCGCAGGGCATACAGGGCCGGCCCGGGCTTGGGATCGCTCGCCTTGCGGTGCGCCAACAGGGCGTCCAGAACCACCGGCATGCCAACCGTGGCCAGTGGCCGCGACCAGCTCCGACGCATGGCGTCGGCCACCGCGACACGCATGATCGAGGCCGGCGTCAGTTTGTGTTGCTCCAGATTCGATAGAAACTTCTCGAAATCTTCAATGGTCACCCTTCCGGCGGCTCCCGTTCCGGGAATCCCCGCCAGATCCGCCGCATGGAGCCCGAGCTCCTGCATGCGCGCCTTCATGCGCGGCGTCATGTAACTCGCGCCAGTCGCATTCGCCGGCACCGGAAGTCCGCCCACGGTCGGTTTCACCTCGGAGCGCATCGCGCGTCGCTGCACGCGCTCCACATGGTTCTCTCCACGCTCCGAAGCGGCCTCACCGGGCTGCGCCTCATCGTTATCACCTGCCCCACCGGGGGCGCCATCGAGAGCCTTCAACCATCCCAGTTCCGCCCCGACCGGATAACTCTCCTGCAGATCCACTGTGAACTCGAGCAAGGTCCCGCCACAGGGGGCCGCCACGTTCATGGTCGCCTTGTTGGTCTCCACCTCGATGATATCCTGATCCGCCTCAACCCGGTCGCCCGGTTGAACCAGAAACTCGACCACGATGGCCTCGGCAATGGATTCGCCGAGCTGCGGCATGATGATGGGAATCTTGGGCATGATTAAACCGGTTTCATCTGCGATTGAAAAACGGACTCAATGTCTCAGCAACTGCCGGGCCGCCGCGGCAATGCTCTGGGCTGTCGGCCGATGAGCGGACCAGAGGTCGGGATGATACGGGATGGGCGTGTCTTTCGAGTTCAGTCGCATGGGAGGCGCGTCAAGCAAATGGAACGCCTCTCCCGCCACCCGCGCGACCACCTCCGCTGTCACGCCGCCCCACGGCCAGGCCTCGCCCACGCAAAGCAACCTCCCCGTCCGCGCCACCGAGGCAATCACGGTGTCGGTGTCGATCGGTTTCACGGAGCGCAGGTCCACCACCTCGATCTCCGTGCCTTCGCCGGCAAATTCACGCGCCACATCCAACGCCTCATGAACCATCGCGCTGTAGGTCACGATGGTCATATCACGCCCCGGCCGGGCGATCCGCGCCTTCCCGACCGGCAGGGCCTCATCGGGCAGTTCGTCCGCTTTGAGGTGATAATAAAGGAACTTGTGCTCGCAGAAGACGACGGGATCGTCGATCGCCACCGCCTCGATCAACATGCTGTAGGCGTCCTCAACCGTGGCCGGCGTCAAGACCACAAGTCCGGGATAGTGAGCGTAAATCGTCTCAATGCTCTGGCTGTGAAACGGGCCGCCGCCCGGAACGCCCCCGCAAGGCAAGCGCACGACAATCGGACACGCTCCCCTCGTCCTCCAATGCACCGTGCCCGCATTGTTGACGATCTGATTGAAGCCGATCGTCGAGAAATCTGCGAACTGCATTTCAATGATGGGGCGCATGCCCTCGATCGCGGCCCCAACCGCCGACCCCATCATGGCATCCTCGCTGATGGGCGCGTCCGTCACCCGCCCCGGAAACTCCTGCGCCAGGTTCTTGGTCGCCTTGAACGCCCCGCCGAACGCCGCCACATCCTGCCCGTAAATGTAGACCCTCGGGTCGTCCGCAAGCGCCCGCGCCTGCGCGGCGCGAATGGCGTCAAGGTAGGTGATGCTCATGGACACAAAATGCGCAAGTGGGCGACCGCGGCTCAAACGCCCTCGTGGGTTTCACTCAGGTGTTTCGAGGCCAACGCGCACCAACTTTCCTGGTAAGGATCCGGAGAAGGTTCGCCAAGCGCCTCGATCACGACCGTTTCAACCTGTTCCCGTTTCGCAGCCTTCAACGCCTCCAATTCGGCGGCGTGAATCCAACCCTGGCCAACCGCTTTCCGGGCGGCGACTTCAAGACAATCCCGACCCAACGGCGACGCCTTCAGATCGCTCGCGACATAGCTGGCGTCATCATGTTCCCCATGCCCGCACAACCGGAGCAACTCCGCGACCACCAACTGCGGGCCTTCGCCGGCCCGCGCCGCCTCGACCGCGCCGCCCACCACCTCGAGGCAGCTCTCCAGATCCACGCCGTCGCAGGTCCGCCCCCGGACCCCGTAACCCGCCGCCTTGTCCACCAGGGAACGGCACGCAAACTGACGTTCGTTCGGGGTGGAATAGGCGTAGCGATTGTTGGCCACCACCAGGACCAACGGCAGCTTCTCCACCGCCGCCTGGTTCAACGCCTCGTGGAAGGCCCCCGTAGAAGTGGCCCCGTCTCCCAGGCTCGCCGCCCCGACCACGCCGGACTCTCCGCGACTGCGGCGCGCCATCAAAACGCCGTTCACCACCGAGACCATCGCGCCCAGGTGACTGAGCATGGGCAGAATGCCTTCCGCAGGACGTCCTCGATGCACATTGCCATCACGCCCTCGCATCGGCCCCAGACTGGACCCGAGATAGGTCCGAATGGCGTCCGCAACGCTTTCTCCGAACGCCAACCTTCCAGCGCCATCCCGAATCAGCGGCGCAAAGACATCCCCCTTTTCCAGCGAAACACCGATCGCAGCGCTCAACGCCTCCTGGCCCGCCCCCAGGTAAACCCCGCCCGTGACCTTGCCCGCGCGATAAAGGGCCCCCAGCTTGTCGTCCACGACGCGCGCCAAAAGCATCCAACCATACGACTCCAGAAAACGCTCCCGCCAAGTGGCGGAATCGCTCTCGCTCTCACAGGTCTGGAGCATGCGGTCCATCCGGCCCAGTATGAGGTCACACCTCTATTCCGCAACGATTCTTTGGACGCCGCCGATCCCCGGCGCAAAAATGACCGGGCCGCCTGCGGGGTTTACACCGTCCCAACCCATCGGTAAGTATCCTGTCCGCACGACGCCCCATTGTGAAAGACGCGCCGACACCGCCCACTGAAGAGGAACGCCTCAAGGCCCTGCATCGCTACGACGCCCCGGGTGGAGGAACCGAGCCCGAGATCGACAACCTGGCCCGACTCGCCGCGCAGATCTCCGGCGCGCCCATCGCCGTCGTCTGTCTCGTCGAGAGCGCCCGTCTGATCACCATCGGCAAACACGGCCTGTCCGACGCCGATCTCCCAATCGAAAACCCGTTCTTCACCGACGCCATCCGGGAGAACGCCCCCGTCTTCGTGGCGGACGCTTCCGCAGACCCGCGATTCCAAACCAACCCCATGGTGACGAACGCCCCGGGCGCGCGCTTCTTCGCCGCCGCCCAGGTGACCACTCCCGGGGGCTTCAACATCGGCGTGCTGGGCCTCGTGGACGTCAAGCCCCGCGAACTTTCAACGGATCTCGCCGATTCCCTGACCGTCGTCGCGCAACAAGTCATG
>CAZFLK010000291.1:0-4670 GCA_964519245.1 uncultured Verrucomicrobiota bacterium | reverse complement strand
TGCGGTTTCGCTCAACATCGGCATATCCGCCATGCGCTCTCAAACCCAAACCCCGGCAGCGCCCGGCGCGCATGGCGGATACACCGCTTGACGATACCCGCGTTCGCGGGGATGTATTAACGTTCTGTCTAAAAATGGCCGAGAGCTTCATGTGCAACGGAGAGTTCGTTCATTTCTCAAACGGAGGTGGACACGAAATGATGAAGGAGTGGAGCGGGATCGCTGCCAGCCTCGGTTTCAGGGAGCTTTCTAACTCGCTCGAATATCATACGCAGCTTGGGAATGGATGCTGTGCGACCGGGATCGACGAAGAATTCCTCGATGAACGATTCAGTGAGCCCGAAACGAAGAAGCAATGGATTCAGGTCATGGACGTGTTTCTCTCCAGATTGTCAGACGGCTCAGCATTCGACGGCTGGGTAGGAGAGAAGTTCGACTCCGATCTCACTGAATCATGGATTCACCGGTGTAGGCTTCTGAGGTCGGCACTCGCATCACAACAAAACGGACAGAACAAGCCAGAGTAGGCAAGCCTCACCACGCCGCGAGTCGAAAGGTTCATGGACATTCAACCTTCAACCCAGATTCGGAGTGACGCTCTCAGGTAAGGCTGCCTATCTTCTGACGTTCTGCGAAAGAATCGACATGGCTATCGTAGTATGCGGCAAGACCACGTGCCCGATTTGCGGAAAGGCAATTGAAGAGACCGACGAGGTTTTCATGACGCCCGCGTTTCTTACTGCGGATCACGAATTTGGAAGGTTCTCTGATGCAGGCATTCATGGCGAATGCTTCAAGCGGTGGGAGCACACCGATACCTCAGGCTTTGTCGAACCGGTTTCCCGGGGCGATGCCCTGGGCTGACTTGGGGCCGCCCCTTCGTTCTGCACAATCGTGACGCGCGACCCTCTTTCACCCTGCGCTTGACTTGACGCCTGCGGCGCGTGGCGGCAACAATCTCCGCCCCATTCAGCTGGGAGGAGCCGTCGCAGCGAACCGACGGCCCGCCACGAACACAGAAGACAACCGACCATTCCATTCAAATGAGCGATCCCGCCCAAGTTCTCAAAGACTTTCAACCGAGCCAGAAATTCTTCATCGGCATTGATTCCGATGGTTGTGTGTTTGATTCCATGGAGATCAAGCACAAGGAGTGCTTCGCGCCCATGTTCATCAAGCACATGGGGCTGCAGGCAGTGAGCAAATACGCCCGCGAAGTCTGGGAGTTCTGCAATCTGTATTCCAAGGCGCGCGGGTCCAACCGCTTCCCGGAACTCGTCATGGCGCTGGATTACCTGCGCGAGCGCCCTGAAGTTCAGGCGCGCAACGTGGACGTCCCCAGTTTCCCGGCCCTGACCGAATGGATGGAGCGGGAGACCAAGCTCGGCAACGCGACTCTGGCCGCGGAAGTCGAGGGCGGCAACGAGGGCCTCAAGCAGGTCAAGGTCTGGTCCGACGCGGTCAATGTCGCTGTGCAGGATATCGTGCATGGCGTGCCGCCCTTTCCGCTGCTTCGGGAAAGCCTCCAGAAAATGCAGGGCAAGGCCGACGCCATGGTGATCTCCCAGACTCCGTGCGACGCGCTGGAACGCGAATGGGCGGAGAACAACATCTCCGAGTTTGTCCAGGTCATCGCCGGTCAGGAAATGGGCACCAAGACCCAACACCTGGAGTATGCCGCCAAGGGCAAATACGACGACGACAAGATCCTGATGATCGGCGACGCCCCCGGCGACCGCAAGGCGGCCAAGGCCAATGGGGCCCTCTTCTTCCCGATCAACCCCGGCAAAGAGGAGGATTCCTGGGTGCGCTTCCACGGCGAAGCCCTCGACAAGTTCTTCGCCGGCGAATACGCGGGCGACTACGAGGCGACGCTGATCGAGGAGTTTGAAGCCTGTCTGCCCGAAGCTCCGCCCTGGAAGTAATCCATCCCGGCGCCGGGCCGCCCGGTTCACCGCAGGCTGAGCAACCTCGTCTTACTCGGCCTTGCGCCACCCCGTTTGGTCGATGCGCCGGAGTTCGGCGTCGATGTCGTCGCCCTCATAAAAGGACAGCCAGCCCTTGAGTCGACGCGTCTCGCCGGGAGGCACGTCGGGAAACTGGGGATCCGAGTGCAAACAGGGGCACTTGGCGTTGGCCCACGGCCGCACACAGGGCTCCCATGCCGTGATGACCCACCGATTGCCCTCCCGCGAGCGCACGGCGGCATAAGGAGTCGTCAAGGTCTTGTTGGCGTTGTCCCGATCCTCGAAACCCTTCGCGCCCTTGAGCATCACGCAGTTTTGAACGCGCAGGCCGGTCAGCGTCGCTTTGGTTCCGTTGGTGATCCACTGCTCCATCTCGACATGGTCGGGATGCGATTCAACGCGGGCTCCAAATGCGACGCCGTTGGGCAGAAGCCGCTGCATCCTCCAACCGTTTGAGCCGACGGCGGTCCACTCCAAGGGTTCCAAATCCACGTCCTTGCGAGTCCAATGGGTCGCAATATGGGTGTGCGCGAGATAAAGCAGCTCCCGCCCTCCGCGATCCTTCGTCTCCGGCGATGGCCGATCCCACCAGATGGCCTCCGGAATATCCGCCACGACGTAGCTTTCTTCATCCCAGGGGGCAAACACGCTGACCTTGGTCTCCCGCTGCGGCGCAACCGCCCCATCCAGAAACCCGATCCGCGGATGCCGGCCTCCGGGATACGGGAGGACCAAAAGCGGCGACGCACCGTCTTTCGCCCGTCCCCGGAACTCCATCATTCCCAGCCGTTCCCTTGCTGAGCGGATCTCCGCCGACGACATGCCGGTCGCCGCGCGGACTTCCTCGATGGAGTACCGATGAGGGCCCAGCATGTTGGACAACCAGAACTTCAATTGTTCATCGCTCGTCGGCCTGCGCGCCTCGCTCAGATCGTCCGGCGTCACCTTGACTTCGCTCATCAGGCTGAACGCCCGTCCGCCCCGCCCCTTCATCACCACCTCGCCCAGATAGGCCCGGTAACCGCCCCCCTCCGACGACAGGCTCAACGAAACGGATTTGCCATCGTCCCCAAGCGCCGCCTTCTCCTTCGTCCACTCGCTCGGGCGAAAATCCCGGTCGTTTGCGGCAGCGGTCCATTTGCCCGCCGATTGAATCATCTCGCTCGTCTGGATGTTCATTTTCAATCCGTCGCGGCCCGCCTTGTAGTTCCAGGTCAATGAGGGCAACGCTTCCCGATCGGCGATCCGTTGAAAAAACATGGCCAGCGTCGGAATCGCCTCGTCGCCGCCAGCCAGACCATGCCCCGCATTCGGCGTCTGGTGGATCAACTTGGGCTCGAGCAACCCGGCCCAGTAATGGCGCAGCGAATCGACCACCCAATACGGATCGTTGGTTCCCAGCAGGATCAACTTGGGCATGGTGTAACGCGCCCGGTGGCTGTAAGGATCCACCCAACTGCGCAGTTCGACCATGCGCGGGTGATCCATGCGCTCGTGCAGCTTCAACTCGGTGTAATCATGGATCTGCTCGCTCTGCTCGCCCCAGGCCCGCTTGGCCCAATCGAGCTGCCGCTTCATGTTGGGCATGTCGATCACCATCGGCGCAATGCCCTTCACCCTCGCGTCCACCGCGCCGGACAACCAGGTCGTCCAGCCCCGCTTCGAGGCGCCGGAAACGACAAAACGCTTCACCTCGCGTTCGCCGTGCGCCTTCGAAAATGCCTGCACGGCGTCCATCGCGCGCACCGCGCTCTTCGTCATGGGAAACAACAACGGCCACTCGGCATCCCCGCTCTCCATGAATTTCCTGAATGTGTAGGCGATCAATGCATCCTCCTTTCGCCCACCGTAAAGGGGCTGGTTGGGAACCCGGTTCACCACAGCCGCCACAGCGCCCGCGGCGCCGCTCAAGGTCTTCAACAAATCCAGATATTTGGCTGGCTCTCCATCGCCGGTGATGAAGAGAAACGCCGCATCCTCGTTGCGCATGACCGGAGGTTGGACGACCAATATCCGGTGGTCCCAGACGTGCTCCCGCCATGTCTGCGAAGTCAGTTTCAGCAGGGAAACCTTGTAACCGTCCACCACCTCGGCGGTTACGCGACTCCAGCCGTACACGTCATCCGACTTCGCAACGTAGTCCTCCAATGCGCCGCCCCGAGCAGCCCCCGGCAGATGCAGCCATGCCGCGCCAATCAGCAACGCCTTCAGGACAATCGCGACCGCCAACGTTTTCACATTCTTGCTTGGTTCCATTGGCTGCGATTCACCACCTCGAGTTCGCTTCCGTCAAGGTGCAATCCAACCAGCGGCGCCCTCTTCGAGACAAAAATGTCTCTTTCTTGGCGCCCGGCTGATTTCGGCAACGTTCATGCTTAACGACAAACATGAAAATAGCCGTGTTCCTTGAACGAGATGGCGTCCTGAACAATCCCGCCTGCGCCGCCCCCCCGGCATCCGCGGCGGAATTCCGGGTCAATCGCGAGATCGGTGAGATGCTGGATCTGTTGAAGCAGGTCGGCTTCCTGCTGATTGCGACGACCAATCAACCCGGAGTCAGCCGGGGCGACCTGTCCCGACGGGAACTGGACCTGATGCACGAGCGACTCCAACGGGAACTGCCCCTGGACGACATCCTCGTATGTCCGCACGAGCAGGCGGACAACTGCCCCTGCCGAAAACCCAACCCCGGGCTCTTCCAAG
>CAZFLK010000290.1:0-4704 GCA_964519245.1 uncultured Verrucomicrobiota bacterium | reverse complement strand
GCCCGTCGTCACCGGCTACTGCGGCCGCGCCCCCGACGGCGCCACCACCATCGTGTCGACCCGCAGCCCGGTGTCCACATCGGCGGCGAAGGTCAGTTGACCGTCGACGCGAATGGTCTTGTGAAAGGTGAGGTTCACGTGGTCGAGGAGAAGCTCGCCGCCGCCGGCAATGACGACGCGCGCGCCGTCCGTGGGGACTTCCCCGTTCATCCAGACGCCGGGATCGTCCCAGCGGCCGGAGCGCATCGCGTGATGCGTCGCTTCGGAATGCGGCACGAGATCAAAGACCGCGCCGTGTTCGTGTTGTATGGGACCAGGATCATGCTCATGCTGCGCCATGGCGACCGGTGCGGTCGCCAACGCAAACAGTGAGAGGATCACCCGGAAGCCATGATGGGATACGACTTTCTTCATGGTTGTTTCTTGTTGATTGAGGTTACGACTGCGACGCCTTGCGCGCCGCGTATTATTTATGAGTGCGATCACTCCCTAGCAGGAGCTTCGCCAACCGGATTCGAAAAATGCGCCCTGCACACGACCGTCCATTCGATGCAATCAGTTGCGCTAATTCAAAATCACAAGGCCCCCAAGCCATCCTAATGACTCGAACCCTGGTTCATTCTCCCCACCAACGAACCAATCGCCCCTAATCGCCCCAAAGCCGGACAAGAGCGCCCAGATCAAAAGCGCTCCAACAATGTATTCCCCCGTCGACAAGGAGCGCCGCAATGAAGCCGCACCTTCAGCGCCACAAGGCGGGACACGCTTGGACACTCGGTTCCAATGCAACGCGCGCTCAGCAAAAAACTGAATTCCGACCGTCGCCTTGGCATTTCATTCGCGAGAAAAGGAAACGCTCAGGCGCCGGACAGTAAGAATCCCGTAGCGCAGGCATCCCCGCCCGGCGGTTCCTGTCTGGCGGCGAGACGCCGCCGAAACCCGCAGCCGGGACGGCTGCGCCACGATCAAGCCTCCCCGCCAACTTCAAGGTTGCGCGCAGGCGTTCCGTCGCAACATCCTGCAGCATGCTCTGCAAACGACTTCCGTCCCTGGCGCGCATCCTGATCGCGCTGTTCCTGATCCCGGTCTCGGCACACGCCGGAGCCCGCCCCAACTTCGTCCTCTTCATCGCCGACGACATTTCCTGGAACGATCTCGGCTGCTACGGGCATCCCGTGATGAAGACGCCGGAGATCGACGACCTCGCCGAGGGCGGCCTCCGCTTCAACAATGCCTACCTGACCATCAGCAGCTGCAGTCCAAGTCGCTGCAGCCTCATCACCGGCCGCTACCCGCACAACACCGGCGCGCCGGAGCTGCACACGTCCCTGCCCGACGGCCAACCGCTGTTCCCCAAACTGCTAAAGGACGACGGCTATCACACGATCCTCTCTGGCAAGCACCACATGGGCAAGAACGCGGACCCAGCCTTCACCGTCATCTCCAAGGGCAAGGGCCCCGGCAAGGAAGCCGATTGGGTGGACCTGCTGCGCAAGCGGCCCAAGGACAAACCCTTCTTCGCCTGGTATGCCTCCACTGACGCGCACCGCAACTGGGCCATCAATGACGAGGCCCCAAAATACGATCCGGCCGATATGGTCATCCCTCCCTATTTCTACGACGGCGAGAAGACCCGCGAGGACCTGACGGGCTACTACCACGAGGTCAGCCGCTTCGATCACTTCGTCGGCGAAGTGACGCGGGAATTGAAGGCGCAAGGCGAACTGGAGAACACCGTCATCATCGTCATGGCCGACAACGGCCGCCCCTTGCCCCGCTGCAAGACCCGGCTCTACGACAGCGGGATCAAGACGCCCTTCATCGTCCACTTTCCCAAACTGGTGAAACCGGGCGTCACGGATGCCATCGTCAGCGCCATCGATATCTCCGCGACGGTCCTGGACCTGGCGAGCGTCGCCAAGGACGAGCGCATTCAGGGCGTCAGTTTCACCCCGGTCCTCCGAAACCCGCAGGCGGTCACCCGGAATGTCGCCTTCGCCGAACACAACTGGCATGTTTACAAGAACCACGAACGCATGGTCCGCTTCGGCCCCTGGCTCTACATCAGGAACAACTTTCCCGATCAGCAGAACCTTTGCGTCGAGGCCTACAAGGGCGGAACCGGCGAGGATCTCTGGGCCATGCACGCCTCCGGCAACCTGGACGAACACCAGGCCAAACTCTTCGCCAATCCCTGCCCCGCCGAGGAGCTTTACGACACTCGCAAGGACCCTGAAAATCTCCACAACCTCGCCGACGATCCGGAACGGAAACAGGATCTCAAGAAGCTGCGCGCCCTCCTCGCCAGGTGGACCGAACAGACAGGCGACACCATTCCGAAGAATCCCACCCCCGACCGCGACGCCCCGCCCAACCAACCGCAACTCGACAAGAAAAAGTGGCGCCATCGCGAATTCCCCGGAGCCGCCGCCAACGCCCACAAGATCAATCACCCCGGCCCCGTAAAGGCGCGCTGATCTCTGCGAGAACCGAGCGCACGCCCCTCAGACTGCCCTGCTGAATCATTCTCCGCCATGCGTTCGACCGCCCCCCTACGAATCCGCCAGACACTGAACGCGTTGCTGTTTGCCGCCGCCGCCGGAACCGCCTCCCCTGCATCCGCGACGATTTACTCGGTCGGCCCCAATCACCCCCTGCCCGAGGTAAACGACGTTCCTTGGGAAACCCTGGAGCCCGGCGACGAGGTTCGCATCCATTGGCGAAGGACCCCCTACCGGGCAAAATGGGTAATCTGTCGCCGGGGAACCAAGGAAGCCCCCATCCTGGTCCGGGGCATCCCCGCGCCCAATGGCAACCTTCCCCGCATCGACGGCCGCGACGCCGAAACACGCCGTGAACTCAACTACTGGCATGAAGCGCGCGGCATCATCAAGATCGGCGGCGCCAACAAGCCGGCGGACGTGATGCCGGCGCACATCATCATCGAAGGCCTGGACATCTACGGGGCCCGACCACCCCACGGCTTCACCGGGCGCGAGGGAAGGCTCGCCTACGCCAGGAATGCCGCGGGCATCTTTGTCTCCAAGGGCGAACACATCACCATCCGGGGCTGCCAACTGCATGATTGCGGCAACGGACTCCTCGTCTCCGCCCAAAGCAGCGAGGTCTTGATCGAGCATTGCCAAATCCGGGACAACGGCATCGAAGGCAGCGTCTACGAACACAATGTCTACACCTCCGCCGCCGGAATCACCTTTCAATTCAACCAGTTCGGCCCCCTTCGCAACCAATGCCGCGGCAACAACCTCAAGGACCGCTCCGCCGGAACCGTCATCCGCTACAATTGGATCGAGGGCGGCAACCGCCAACTCGATCTCGTCGACGCCGAGGACAGCGCGCAACTGCGCGATGATCCTCGCTACGCCGAGACGCTCGTCTACGGCAACGTCCTGATCGAACCCAATGCCTCCGACAACAACCAGATCGTCCACTACGGCGGCGACAGCGGGAAAAAAGATTGGTACCGACCCGGCATTCTGCGCTTCCACCACAACACCGTCGTGTCCCGACGATCCGGCAACACGACCCTGTTCCGCTTGTCCAGCGGGCGGGAACGCGTCGATTGTCGCAACAACCTGATCTACACCACCGCGAACGGAAGAAACCTTTCGATCCTGTCCGCGGACGGGATCGTCTTTCTCAACAACAATTGGATCAAGAGCGGCTGGACCCTGCGTCCGGGGCGCCGACCTCAAACCAACATCGCCGGCAACTTCGAAGGAACGGACCCCGGATTCGCAGACGCTCGCCGGAACGATTTCCGACTGCAGCCGGATTCCCCGAACGCTCGCCGCGCGCAACCTCCGCCCGCGGCGGTTTCCGAAACCATCTCCCTGACCCACGTCTACTCGCCTCCCCTCCAAGCCCGCCGGCGCAGCGAGAGCGAACGCGCCCAACCAAGCATTGGAGCCCTCGAAATCGCCGATTGATCCCGGCGGTCGCCTTTCGATAACGAAAAGAGCCGATTGGCGTCTTTCGATAATCGCTTTTCCTTGTTCCCCACTTGCCGCGCCCGGACCATGTGACCGTGCGCCGCAAGGCGCGCATCAAACAAGGAACAACAAACGAAAGGAAAGCAGATGAAGAAACTGATCGCATTGTGCACCGCGGCCGTCGTCACCCTGACCCTCGCCGCCCCGATGCAGGCAGCCGACGCCAAGAAACCAACCGCCGAGAAATCCGCGAAGGCATCCAAGACGAAGAAGAAGAGGGACTCGTTTCCCTACTACGGGAATATCGGCGCCATCGACTCCAAGGCCATGACCTTCACCATCGTGGGCAAGAGTTCGACGCGCACATTCCATGTCACCAAGGCGTCGAAGCTCCTGCGCGATGACAAACCGGCCGACCTGAGCGCATTCAAGCCGGGGGAACGGGTCGCCGGATCCTGCAAGCACGCGACGGACAAGGGCAAGGGCCACTACACAATCATGTCAATGCGTCCGAGACCCGCGAAGAAGAAGAAGTAAGGGGTCGCGGTTCTCATAACGCACGACAGCGGGGCGGAGCCGAATGGCTCCGCCCCATTTTTTATCCTTCAAACCGTCGACCACACACACACGAGCATCAGTAGTCAGTAATCAGTAATCAGTAGTCGGTAACCCCGAACCCCGAACCCCGCACCCCGCACCCCGCATCATCCTTGAAATTTCCTGATCCACGACACAGATTCTCCCCCGGCAG
>CAZFLK010000289.1:0-4743 GCA_964519245.1 uncultured Verrucomicrobiota bacterium | reverse complement strand
CGCCGGTGTGGTGAAATTGGCAGACACACGGGACTTAAAATCCCGCGACCGTAAAACGTCGTGCCGGTTCGAGCCCGGCCACCGGCACCACCCGACCTAGTTACGCAGAGCCGGAATTCCGGCGCGGCAGGCCCGCCATGCATTGCGTCAACCCGACGTCTCGGAACGCTGGGCTGCGATCCGGAATCGGGGGCTTCTACTTCAGCGCGCCTTCGATCATCCCGCGGAACCCGCCGTCGGCCGCCTTGACGGTCGCCGAGGGGCCGGTCATTTTGACGAAGACGCTGCCCGCCTTGCCTTCAATGATCGCGCCGAGCAGCGAGGAATCGGGAAACGGCGTCTTGGCTCCGCCGAAGGGAGGGCCGCTCATGAAGGTGCCGTCCGCAGTCACGTAGGTCACCTTGACGCCGTTCACGGTCTTCTCCTCGGCCTTCTCGTTTTTCCGGTCCTGAAACTGCCCGAACCAACGGCTCACATTCGCCTGAACGCCACCGCCGGAACTGGGGCCAAAGTAGAAGAAGGTGACTTCCGCATCCTGCTTGCCATCCTTGCCCGGTGCGCTCAATTGCGCCTTGCGCATGGAGGACTTGGGCCGCTCCTTCTTCCACCCCTTGGGAGTTTCGAAGGTGAACTCGCTGACGTCAAAGGAGGTCTCGGCGGCTCTGGCCTCGGTGAACGGGGAAAGCAGGGCGCCACAGACGACTGCGGCCGAGATGGAGGCGAAAAACTTCTTCATGACCCGGGATTTAATCGACCGGCCAATTCTTGTCAATCGCCTCGGCAATTTTCATTCATCAAGCCGCCATGCCGGTTTCCTTGTTCTTCACCAACTCCTGGGAGGAATTGCGGCACAATGTGATGAAGGTCTCCTCGGCCAGATTCAAACTGCGACCGCGCAGGTAGAAACACCCCCAGCTCCGACGCAGTTTGCGCCGACCGATCGGAAAACAGGACAACGCCCCCTCGGCGATCTCCTGCCGGGCGATCCAGGGAGCCGCAACGCCAACGCCCAAACCCAGCTTGGTCAGCTCCTTGATCGCCTCCATGCTGCCCAACTCGATCACCGACTTCAGCTCGAGACTCTCACGCCGAAAGTGGTCCTCCACCAACCGATAAGTGTAACTGGACTTGCTGTAGAGAATGTAGCTCTGCTTGGAGAGATCGTCCTTGGGGACCCGCCCCTCGACCGCCCAAGGATGCTTGGAATCCACCAGGAAGGCCAATTCGTCGGAAAAGAGGGGATCAAATTCGATCTGCGTCTCGTTGCGCGGCTCCAACGCGATTCCCACATCGATTCGATTCTCATGCAACAGGTCGATCAGCTCCGGCGTATCGCCGGGCTCAATGGTGATCGCACACTTGGGAAAACTGCGTTTGAACTCGCGCAAGGCCTCGGGGAGCAGGTATTGGCAGGCCATGGTGCTGGCGCCCACACGCAACCTCGAACTTCCCCACTCCCCCAAATGCTTCAAGGACGCGCGAGCCGACTCCATGTCCGCCAAAATCTTGTCCGCGTAGATCAGCAACTGCTCGCCCGCTTGCGTCAGAAAGACCTTTTTGCCCACCCTGTCAAAAAGGCGACAGCCCACCTCCTGCTCCAAGGCCTTCATCGAATGACTCACGGCGGACTGGGAAAGGAACAGATCCTTGGCCGCCACGGTGAAGCTCTTCCGCTCGGCCAGCGCCTTGAATGCGCGTAATTGGCGGCTATCAAGAGGCTGATTCATGATTTCCTCCTTGTTACCCTCACCGCACGGTCGACCGGACGCAACATGCGGCCTGTATGGATTGCACTGCTTTTTAACATTCCGAAAGTTCATAAGCAGACGCCGGGCCAACTGATGAACTATCGCGCGCGCCCATCACTCAGGAAGCAACTTGACGAGCCCCTTTCCCATCCACAAACAAGAACTCGTTGCTATCAGGGAGGGCGGCACGGCGCCGCCCACCCGCGATCTTCGACGAATGCGGTTGCAGTCCCCAACCCGCCCCAGTGAGGCAACACGAAATCAGGGGCGTGTCACAGGGGCCGCGCCCGAAGCGGCTCCCCCAGACGCGGTCGAACGAGCCGCGGCCGGTGGGCGGATTGCCCTCTAGCGCCAGGCAATGTCTCCCCACACGCTGGGGCTCGAGCCGCCTGCCATTGACTTGGCGAAACAGCGGGAGCATAATTTGGGAAATGGATTTCGACATCTCTCCCATCCTGGAAAAATGGCCTTACGAGTCGGGCCACGTCATGGCCCGCCGGTTCGTGGGCTCGGACGGCGAGGAGAAGATACAACTACGCGTTGATCTCGGCCTTCTTCAGATGAATGTGAACGGGCGACCCGATGGCCGCCGGCCCGATGATTTTGCCACCGCTTTCGACCTTCACGTCAACCGTCTAGGACAACATCGGCAGGAGAACGGAGGCGACGACGACGAATTCACGCTGGAGCCTGAGGCCTGCGTCCAACTGAAACAGGAGGCCATCCAATATCACCATCGCTACATCTGCCTGCTGCAAATGGAGGACTACGACCGCGTAATCCGCGATACCAAGCGCAATCTCAAGGTGTTCGACTTCGTGGAACAGTACGCCGCCACCCCCGAACTCGCGTGGGACCTGAATGTCCTCCGCCCCCAACTCCTCATGATGCAAACCCGCGCCATGGCGGAACTGCAACTCAAGGCCGGCAATCGCGACAATGCCATCGACCTCGTCCAACAGGGCATCGACAACATCGGCGACTTCTTCGTCGACCACGACCGCATCGACATGCGCGAACAAAGCGATGAACTGTTTTCCCTGAATGAATGGCTTGAGGAACTGAAGAATCCCGATGCGCCCGCGACGGGCAAGCCCGGGGCGGCCTCCAAGACAACACCGGAACCGCTCTCTCAGAAGGAACGCCTCGAACTCGAAATGGCCGAGGCCGTCGAACGGGAAGACTACGAACGCGCCGCCGAGGTGCGCGACGCCATCCGGGAACTGGAAAATTCCGGCGCCAGCCGCTGACTTCAATCCTCTTCCGCAATCAGGTGCGGCACGCGGTTCGTCTGATACACCCGGATTTCGTCGACCGCATCCCACGCATACTCCCGGCGATTCACGAACAACGCCCGCGGCAGCATCTCGATCTCGTGCCCGTCGAACGGCCTCAACGTGACCGTGCCCGGCAGGAAGGTCAAATCCTGGAAGAAACACTCTCCCAATGGCGTCACGAACGGCACGCGACGCGGCCGGGAAAAGGCAATCTGCGACGGCGCAAATCCCTCCGGAGCCGTTTCCTCGGGAAAAACGATCCGAACGCCGTTGATGGCCAACTCCGCCTGGGAGATTACGACCGCCGGCGCGCCGTCCTCGCCCAGGTCGAACCGGACACGCCACGGACCTTTTCGATCCCGGGAATGCTCGATGCCATAGAAGGCCAGGAGATACACCGCGACGGTCGCGATGAAGACAACCGGCAGGCCCTTGGGGAATCCTTCAAACGCTTTCATTCGCGCCGAGAGTTCGCCGCCGGAAGCCGGTGTGTCAAGCAACGGGACGATTCCCAACTCCGCAAGTTCAAGATCGGAGCCGGTTGACAACCCCTCCGCGCAGGCGGCGGATGGACGCCGCGCCGCGCCAGCCGCCGATTTGTTTCGAACCCGTACTGGACATTCCCCCTCCCAACCCGTTTCCTCTTGCCTCGCAATCACTGGAATCAATGAACCTCCCCAACAAATTGACGGTCAGCCGGTTCGTGTTGACGGCCGTTTTCATGGTCGTTCTCTTTGCCGGCTCTCCCCATTGCGAGACTGCGGCCCTGGTTGTCTTTATCATCGCCAGCCTGACGGATTTCTTCGACGGCAAGATCGCCCGGGCGCGCAACCTCATCACCGATTTCGGCAAGCTCATGGACCCGCTGGCCGACAAGGTTCTGATGTGCTCCGCCTTCATCGCCTTCGTCGGATTCGCCGACCCGCACCAGGATGGCCGGATGCTCCTGCCCGCCTGGATGGCCGTGGTCATTGTCGCCCGGGAGCTCGCCATCACCGGCCTGAGGCTGTTGGCTGCGAACAAGGACATCGTCCTCGCGGCCGAAGGCGCAGGAAAGCACAAGACCATCTCCCAGATCATTTGCATCTGCGCCAATCTGGTCCTGATCTGCTACCCGCAGTGGACCGTCGGGGGGCAGGCCTACGGAAAACTGGTCTTCGGCGCCTGGCTGCCGCTCTTCACCCACTGCTCCGAATGGGTCGCCGTGCTGCTGACCATCTACTCCGGCGGGCTCTATTTGTGGAACAACCGGGCCATTTTCCTGGAGGACCGGTGACCTCGGATTCCGACAGCTCCGCGCCCGGGGAACCGGGCTCCACCGCATCGTTCAACTTCACGGTCTGGGTCGCACGGGGTTTCGGCGTCGGCAACGCACCCAAGGCTCCCGGGACCTTCGGCACACTGCTGGGGTTTCCCCTGTTCGCCTTGATGATCTGGCCCGGAGAGTTGTCCACGCTGATCGTCGGTTGCATCGCGGCGACCCTGGTCTCGGTCTGGTTCTGTGGCGAAGCGGAGAAGATTCTCAAACTGCGCGACCCCGGCTCCATCGTGATCGACGAGATTATCGCCATTCCCATCTGCTATCTGGGCTGGGCCGCCTGGCTGAGCGCAGGACATGAAGCCCCCTTGAGCGTTGACTACTTCTTTGTGGAAAAATGGCCCACCCTCATCGGCATCTTCGCGCTGTTCCGCTTTTTTGACATCGTCAAACCCTGGCC
>CAZFLK010000288.1:0-4846 GCA_964519245.1 uncultured Verrucomicrobiota bacterium | reverse complement strand
CCCCCTGTTCGACGTCCTTCCGCCAGGAACGCTGGTATGGATCGCCGAGAACTGATCGCCAGCGCCCCGCCCGCCATGCCTTTCCCGGTCGTCAACCCATCCCACTGCCTGTTGCGGCAAGCGCGGCAGCGCATCGCCCGGATGCTTCTGACCGGCCTCCTCCTCGCCTTGCCCGGCTTTGCCGCCGCGCAGGCGCCCGGCGACGTGCTCTGGACCTTTGACACGCTCGACGTCGTTCAATCCTCGCCCGCGCTCGCTCCGGACGGCACGATCTACATCGGCAGCCACGATGGCAGCCTCTACGCGCTGAATACGGATGGTTCCCGAAAATGGCGCTTCCGGACGGCCGCGAGCATCGCCTCGTCCCCGGTGGTCGGCCGCGATGGAACCATCTACATCGGCTCGCTCGACCGGACCCTCTACGCGCTCAAACCGGACGGAAGAATCAAGTGGCTGCTCTCGCCGCGCAGCTCCATCGCCGCGACGCCGGCGATCGGCCACGAGGGAGCCATCTACGTCGCCACCGCCTTCAACCGCCTCTACGCCGTCACCCCTATCGGCGCGAAGGCATGGGAATACCGGGCGGGCGGCAACCTCGTCTCATCCCCGCTCGTCACCCCGGACGGAACCATTTGCTTCGGCAGCCAGGACCGGAAACTCTACGCCGTGTCGCCGGACGGATCCCTGAAATGGACCTTCCCGGCCGGGGACAAGATCAATTCCTCCCCCGCTCTCGCCGCCGACGGCAAAATCTACTTCGGCTCCTTCGACGGCGCTCTCTACGCGGTCAACCCGGACGGCTCGCAAGCGTGGAAGTATTCGACCGGCAACGCCATCCGGTCGTCGCCCGCCATCGGCTTGAACGGGGTGATTCTTGTCGGCTCCGACGACGGCAAGCTGCACGCGGTCAGCCCCGGGGGAACGCTGCGCTGGACACACCTCACCGGCGGCCAGGTCCGATCCTCGCCCGCAGTCGGCAAGGACGGCATCGCCTACGTCGGCTCCTACGACAACACCTTTCATGCCGTGGGGCCCAACGGCGATCTCAGATGGTCGATCAAAACCGGCGGCTCCATCACCGCCTCGCCCGTGATCGACGCCAACGGCGTCGTCTATTTCGGCTCCTGGGACAAGAAGGTCTACGCAGTCAAGTGCGACTCCCAGGGCCTGGCGGCCAGCGCCTGGCCGATGTTTCGAGGCGACGCCCAGCACGCCGGCAACCTCTCCCGATCCGAACCGCCCGCCGCCAAGCTGCAACTCACCCATCTCGACTCGCAGATCGAACTCCGAGCGCCCGCGATCATCCGCCTCTTTGCCGACTCCGTCGACCAGCAGGATCCCATCCGGCAGGTCGAGTTCTTCAGGGGATCGGATCGTCTCGGAGCAATCGGCGAGGCTCCCTTCGCATGGATTGTTCCCGACGCGCCCGTCGGCGCGCACACCTTTCGCGCCAAGGCGGAGTTCGCTTCCGGCCGCACCGCCCAGTCACCCGCCATCGTCGTCAATGTGAGCGCGCCCCGACCGGCCCCAAAACCCGCTCCGGCCGCCAACATGACCGCGACCGCCCCGCCTCGGACGCCGACGCCGGAAGTTCCGAAGCCGAACAAGCCTGTCGCGCCCAGCGAGAAGGCGACCGTCAAGAAGGCCAACCCCGCGCCGCCGCCCGCTCGTCCAAAGCCCGCCGAAACCACGCCGCCGCCGCAACGGACGGTCAGCCGCCTGGCGGGGTCATTCAGCGGACTGGTCCACCCCACTGCCGTCATGGCGCACGACGCGATCGGATTCATCGAGGTGCATATCGACGACGACGGCGCCTTCCACGGGGAATTGCACTACGCCGGTCGAGCTCATGGCCTTCGCGGCAAGTTCGACGAGAAGAATGCCGCCAGCATCCAGATACGCCGTCGCCGACAGAAACCCATCAACCTGCGCCTGTGGATTGATCCCAACAAGGATCCCGATGTCCTCCTCGGCGCGACCTCCAACGGGCGCGCGACTTCCGAGATCCTGGCCGACCGGCATGTCTACGATGGGAAGGACAAGCAGGCGCCTCAGGCCGGACGCTACACCCTCGCACTCGCGGGCAACGCCGACAACGCCGCCGACTTCTTCGGCAACGGTTTCGGAACCTTGACGGTCACCGACGCCGGCGAGGTGCAATTCGAGGGCTACCTTGGCGACGGAACCAGGTTTGAGCAAACGGCCCACGTCTCCCGGAAGGGCGTCTGGTCCTTCTACGCGCCCGTCCACCAGGACAAGGGTTGCGTCGTGGGGTGGATCCGCTTCAAGGAACAGTCGTTCGGGGATCTCTTCGGGCAACTGACCTGGATCCATCCCGAGGTCAAGGACGACCAACAGCTCGCCCAGGGCTTCACCGCGGAACTCTCCGTGATCGGGTCCCGTTATCACCCCCAGACAGGCTCCGTGCCCACCCTCGGAACCGCCTCCGGCTACCTGGCCCTGACCGGAGATGGTTTCAAGGGCAGAACCTTCGTCAACTCCTTCACGCTCGACGGAAACCGCCTCCAGTTTGCCAACGCCACCCCCCTGAAATGCCGCGTGACCCTGAAGCCGTCAACCGGCCTCTTCGGAGGGACGTTTATTCATCCGGGGAACGGCAAGACAACGCCCCTTCGCGGAGCGATACTGCAGAAACAACGGTCCGGAGCGGGGTTCTTCATCGGCCCGAATCGAGCCGGTCCGGTCAACCTCGCTCCCAATGTCAGCGCCGGCGAATGATCCCGTCGCGCCCCCGCCGGGCGCCCTGTGGGATGACCGGCTGGCGGTCCGAGTCCGATTAAAAACGGGTGGCGCAATGCCAAGTCCCAAGACCGGAGGGACGAAAAGAAGGTAGCCGATGTGTGGAAGGCGCGTCAGCGCCTGGAACCACCGGTAAGACCGACATGAATGCGTTGCGCCCTGAAGGGGCGCGAGAAGCCCGAGAACACGAATAACCTTGACGTTCTCACCGCCCCTGCCGAATCAGAGGCGCCAGGGGACGCCTATGGCAAACCGTCCCTGCCCGGTTCGGAAAGCAACTCCCGCACCGACGCTTGGCAAACCATCCGCGCCGGGGCCGAGCCGAAATCGCTCAGGCATTCATGATCACATAGGCGTAGGCCATCAAGGCCAGCGGAATCGCCCAAATGATCAGGTAAACCGTCATCCCGATCGCGCCAAACTTGCGTAAATCCTTGTCGATCTCCTTGTTGGTCAGCAACCACGCGATCCCATATGGCGGAAACAGAAGAAAGGTGATGCGCGTGTGCTCCGGAATCTCCAACTGCTTGCCCCGCTTCCGCTTCTTCTTCTTTGCGCCCCCCGCAGAATGGTTCATCTGCTGCTCCTCCCGCATGGACTTCGCGTCCTTTTTCACCAGCGGTTCCTTCGGTGTTTCCTGGGATTCCTTGCTCTCCTCTGCCATGACGTCCTCGCGATGTTGATCTGGTTCGATCTGGTTCAATCGTTCTCTGCGACCGACCCCCTCCTTGAACCAAAAATGCCGCCTTTCCGCAATCCATTATTCACCCCAGTTTTCAGAATACGGATCAACCAAGGAGCCCACGTCAGTCTCCTTTTTCACGAGAATCGATCCACTCTTGGGGAACGCCCCAATTCTGAAACAGAACGCACCAAGCCAAAAAAAGCCCGCAACGTGTCACGTTGCAGGCTGGTAAAAGAAGTGGCGGAGAGAGGGGGATTCGAACCCCCGGTACCGCTAATAGCAGTACAACGGTTTAGCAAACCGACGCATTCGACCACTCTGCCATCTCTCCAGTCGGGGCGGTAATGAACCGCGTTTGAGGGCCTCGCGCAAGCAAAATTCAGGCGTTCCCGAAGTTTTCCGACCCCTTGCCCCCCACTCCATCACTCCACAACTCCCCCCCCTCGCGTCAAACGTAAAGCGCGGCCTTCAGCTGTCCGACGAGGACGCTCATGTTCGGGTAACGGAGGTCGGGGTCGTTTTCGAGGCATTTGAGAATGATCTTCTCGGCGCCGACCGGGATGCCTTCATTGACTTGCCTGGGATTCACGAAGCCTTGGTTGCGATTCAACTGGGCGGCCAGGACGTCGGCTGATTTTTCGCCCATGAACGGCTTCTTGAAGGTAAGCAGCTCATACATGGTCACGCCGAAGGCGAAGATATCGGCCCGATTGTCGACGCCCTGCCCCTGCAGTTGTTCCGGCGCCATGTAGAGGGGGGTTCCGGGATTCTTCCAGATCTTCTTGGCCTTCTTGGGAATGGGGCGCGCGAGGTCGAAATCCACCAGCTTGACGTTCACATTGCGCGTGATGAGGACGTTGTCCGGCTTGAAATCGAGATGCATGTAACCGCAGTCATGCATGTGTTCCAACGCGGAGGCGACCTCGATCAGGATCTCGCTGACGTAGTCGGCCAGGGTGTCGTCACTGGCAGTGTAGAGTTCCTTGAGGTTGTTCGCCTCGACATACTCCATCAACAGGTAAGGAGTCCCGTCGAGCTTCCCGTGCTCGACGTAGCCGATGACATTCTCATGCTCGTGGACGGCTTCCAACACCTTGCAGCCGTCGAAGAACCGCTTCTTCGCGATGAAGCTGGACTTGAGACGATCGTGAATCTTTTTCAGGGCATAGGGAGTCCCGTCGGAATCGGTCGCATGCCAGATTTCCGCCATTCCTCCCGAATTCAACCGTTCGTGCAGTCGATACGGTCCCAATTTCTCGTTTGATGTCGCGCTCACAGGATGTCCCAACAAGCAGGCGAGGATTCTGAGTTTCCGACCCGCGCTTGGCGAGACTTTGTTTTGGGAGGGTTCTTGGTTCTTGGTTCTTGGTTCTTGGTTCTTGGTTCTTGGTTCTTGGTTCT
>CAZFLK010000287.1:0-4866 GCA_964519245.1 uncultured Verrucomicrobiota bacterium | reverse complement strand
AGTGAGAACGGGGAGGATTTCGACGTGGCCGTGAGCGTGACGGTGGTGACGGTCATGGGAGCGAGTAATCCTCTTGTTCCGGTGTTCACGGATGCGATCACGGTGTCGGAGCCCACGCACGGGGTGTTCGACGCGAAGAAGGACACCTCGGGGTCTGCGGCGAACGTGACATTTACGGATGCGTTTGGGGCTCCGTTGCGCAACGGCACGATCACGGCGGCGTTCGCGGCGAGCACGGAGGCGGGAGGCTCGAAACGCCGCTTCAATGCCAGCGACAACACGACGATGCACGTGGTGAACAACATTCCGCGCTTTTCGCTGCGGATGGACGCAATCACGGTCGATGGCACGGCGCTGGGCTACAACGGTCCGAACATCGCGGTGCAGAACGCGAACAACCCCTTCGACGTGGAGAAACTGATCGAGTTGGTTCATCCGGACGAGGATGGGGACACCATGGAAGGTTCGCAGGAAGTGAGCTTCACGGTAACGACGACGGTGGTGTCGGCGGCGACGATGGATCCGGACGACTACGTGGCGGTCCGTCCTGCGGTGGCGACCTTGGCCCCCGCGAGTTTCGGCGATACGCATCCGGCGTCGCCTGCGGTGCAGCGGGACCTGACCTTCACGGGCATTGCGGGGCAGGCGGCGATCCTGGAGGTCTCCGTGGTGGCGGTGGACGATGGTGTGGGCGGCGTGGGCGTCCAACAAAGCGCGGCGCAGACCTTCTGCCTGAGTCTGTATGGGGTTCAGCCCTTCCCGGGAGATGTGGTGATCGCCGATCGCGGGAGCCGGGTATACTCGGGCGAGGTGCTGCTGGTGCACGACAGCATGGAGGCGACGGCCTTGGGCTACCCGACTGAGAACCTGATCAACGACCAGTTGGTGGATTCCTACGAGATAGCGGTCCACACGAACACGGTGGCGGGTAAGGAGTTGCTGGAATACCTGGTGATCGACTACGAGACGATCTTCTCGAACAAGGGACGCGGTCGTCAGGGGCTCTTCGGCGTGAACTCGGTGAGCGGTGTTGAACGACTGATTTCCTCGGGGCAGCAGTTCAGCATCCCGGTTGCGGTGGATGTGCTGCCGGACCGGACGGGGCTGACGGACGCCGCGGCTCTGGAAGGGCACATCGTGATCGGGGACTCGGGCTCGAGCGACGCGGACCCGGGCAAGATCATCCTGATTGACCCGTCCAATGGGAATCAGACGCTGCTGACGCAGGGCAACGAGCTGTGGTGGCTCACCGGCATGACAGTGTCGCCCAACGGCCAGGCGCACGAGGGAATGATCTACACGACAGACATCGGCAACATCTTCGGACAGACGGCATACAAGAACAACAATCCGCGTAAGATCATCCAGATTGATCCGGCAACGGGGACGCAGACGGTGTTGGTCGCGGAGACGAACAACTTTGCGCCGTCGGTGGCGATCACGAACCTGTGGCACCCGACGGGGATCGACATCGATCCGGCGACAGGGGACCTGTATATCGTGGACAGCTTCAGCAAGACGATCTGGCAGTTGGCGCACAATGGGGACGGGACCTTTCCGACCTCCGGGATCAATGACGCGACGGTCCTGACGGCGTTTTCGCTGGATGACGACTTCATTCAGCCGGTGCACATTGCGGTGGCGACGGACGGGAGCGCGTTGTATGTGACGGACGGAGCGACGATCGCGCCCGGAGCGCCCTACGCGGCGGGAACGCGTTTCCTGCACAAGGTTGCGGTTCCGGGAGGTGCGTCGACGCCCTACAGCACGGATGGATTCTTCAAGGAGCCGCGCGGCCTGGAGATCATCCCCGAGGATCCGCTGACGGGGAACTGACGGGGAGCGCCTGAGATTCCCACCGAGAGACCACTTCAAAGCCCGGCCGGACGGCCGGGCTTTTTTTGTGTGGCGGAGCAGTCGGGCGCTCAGTTCCGGGTCGGAGGTCTCGCCATGGATCCGAACGTAGCGTAGTCGGCGGGAGGGCGTCCAACGTTTGGAGTTCCGCCTTTAGGCGGGTTGGCGTGAGCAGGTTGGGCGCTCGGGATAACTCCTGAACCTGATCTGATGGACTGCTGTAAGCGCCGGTCTGTCGGAGGTTAAGCCGCCTAAAGGCGGAACT
The DNA here is from genome assembly GCA_964519245.1 of uncultured Verrucomicrobiota bacterium. Lineage (GTDB taxonomy): Bacteria > Verrucomicrobiota > Verrucomicrobiia > Limisphaerales > JAYPEY01 > JAYPEY01. The sequence goes on along the minus strand of CAZFLK010000287.1, from coordinate 2,747 downwards.
CCGAACGGTCGGGCCGAAGGGGGCATTCGGGCGCTCACTTCCGGATCGGAGGTCTCGCCAAGGATAGGATCCTAGCGTTGTCGGCAGGAGCGCGTCCAACGCTTGGAGTTCCGCCTTTAGGCGGGGAGGCGTAGAGCAGGTTGCCGGGATGGGAGCGCTCCTGGACGTGGGCCAGGTGGCTGTTGGACGCGTCGGTCTGGCGGAGGTTGAGCCGCCTAAAGGCGGAACTCCGAACGGTCGGGCCGAAGGGGGCATTCGGGCGCTCAGTTCCAGGTCGGAGGTCAGGCCGTGGATCTGGAACAACGCGTTGTCGGCAGGAGCGCGTCCACCGCTTGGAGTTCCGCCTTTAGGCGGGGAGGCGTTGGCAGGTTGGCGGCTTGGGAGCGCTCCCGGACCTGGGCCAGTCAGCAGCTGGATGCGCCGGTCTGTCGGAGGTTAAGCCGCCTAAAGGCGGAACTCCGAACGGTCGGGCCGTAGGGGGTATTCGGTTACTCGGTTCCGGGTCGGTGGTCGTGCCAAGGATCTGGAATGACGCGTTGTCGGCGTAGGCGCGTCCACGAGCAGGCCTCAAGCGCAGGCGGACTGTTCGTTACTGGGCCGCACCTTCCGCTGGGGCGGACAGTCCGGCGGCCGCCAGACGTTTGCGCTCAAGGGAGTCAAGGACGCGCTTCACCAGATCGGTGTAGCGTTTGTCCTTGATCGACTGCAGCCGTTGCTTCGCTTCATCGAATTTGCCGGCGTTGATTTCGAAGCGCGCGAGGTGGATCTCCACGCCCTCGCGTTCGAAGTCGTCACGGGCCAATTTGCGCGCGGCGGTCCAGGCCTTGATGCCATCGGCGATGCGGGGCGGGCGGATCCCGTAGTAGGATTGGGCATAATCCGTGGCCAGCTCGAAATTGTCAGGGTCCAGTTTCAAGGCTTCCCGATAGAGGGCGAGCGACTTGTCGAATACACCATCTTCATCCGTCTTGAAATACTGCCGCGCATCCTTGCGAAAGAGATAGACGGTCACGGCGAAGTTATGGTGGTAGACCGATTCCTCGGGGCTGAGCTCGATCGCCTTCTCGTAGTATTCGAATGCCTTGCTGATGGGGCCGTTATGCCCGTGATAATTGGCGAGATTGTTCCAGGCGGCGGGGTTCTTGGGCGCGAGTTCGGTTGCTTTCCGCCACTGTTCGGCCGCTTCCCCCTCGCGGCCGAGGTCATTCAGGAAACTGCCATAGGCGAGACGTGAGTTGACGTGGGATGGATTGTGAAAAAGGAAGGATTTGTAGGCGTCTTCGACCTTCTTGCGGCGTTGTTCGATACGGAGCTGCAGGGTGGAGAGGGGGATGCCGGCGCCCTGATCCTGCAGGCGGCGCTCTTCGAGGATCCAGTTGTCGATATCCGCCTGGGCCTTGTTGTCCTGTTCCAGCAGATTCTGATAAGCCGTCTCCACCGGATCGTCTTTGGCTGCAGGCGGCGGCGGGTTGTCCGCGGCGCTGACGGCAAACACGGCAACATAAGCGGAAAGTAGGATAACGCGGATCACATCGGGAGGGTAATCCGGGGGGCGACTCGTGACAACCCCTGGAGGTGGCTCCTGCGACCGAGATGAGGGCGCCCATTGAACGGCGTCCCTGTGACTGTAGACCCAAGCAGACACCGCGTGAGGAGCGCGGACATCCCTGTCCGCTCGTTGATAATGAAAACCGCAGTTCTCCGCTTAAGGAGGGAAGCGCCTGGGTGACTTGCGCCTTGATCCGCTTCCATTCGGGAGTATCCTCCTCCTGTGGCCGATCCCGTTTCCGACGGCCCGAAACAGTCACTGAAACAGATCCACCCAAGGAGAACACATGTCCTATTACGACGAGTACGCACAGAATGTCCCGTTGCAGGGGGTGCGCCAAGGCGCGCGCGCTGAGTTCATCACCAAGACCTACGCTCATTTGGCTGGAGCCATGGGGTTGTTCGTGGCGATCGAATTCCTGATTTTCAAGTCCGGCTTGGCGGAGCGCATGGCCGGCGCCATGGCCAATGCTTGGTGGGCTGTCCTGGGCGGTTTCATCGTGGTAAGTTGGATAGCGCGAAGCGCCGCGCACAACGCCAAGAGCAAGGCTTCCCAATATGCGGCGTTGATTGGTTTTATTTCGGCGGAAGCGATCATCTTTGTACCATTGCTTTGGATCGCGAATGAATTTGCCCCGGGCGCCATAAGTAGCGCAGCAGCGGTGAGCTTGTTCGGATTTGCGGCGCTCACCATCATCGCCTTCATGACCCGGAAGGATTTTTCGTTTCTCAGGGGATTTCTCATGTGGGGTGGATTTGCGGCCTTGGCTCTGATCATTGGGGGATGGGTCTTTGGCTTTGGGCTGGGGCTCTACTTCAGTGTTGGCATGGTTGTGCTGGCGGGCGCGTCCATTCTTTATGACACGTCGAATGTGATTCATCACTACGACGAGGAGAGCTACGTGGCCGCAGCCCTGGAATTGTTTGCCTCCTTTGCGCTGATGCTCTGGTATGTCCTCCGGATCTTCATCGCCTCACGCGACTAAGATCGTGATGTATTCCTTCAAGGCGGCGGGTTTTCCCGCCGCCTTTTTTCATGTTTTGGGAAGAATCTCTTGAACCGGCGGCGGTGGCTCGGACACTGTGTCGCCCGTGCCCCGAAGGACCCTGCGCCAATATCTCGACAAACTGCCTGGAAGAAGCCGGGCGGTTTCCATGATCTGCGCCTTTGGTCTGGTGGCGGGCCTGGCGGCGGTGGC
>CAZFLK010000286.1:0-4874 GCA_964519245.1 uncultured Verrucomicrobiota bacterium | reverse complement strand
AGATATATCCCCCGCTCCCTCGCCTGGTCCGACAGAAAGGCTTCCGAGCGGGACGGATCCTTTTCCGCCACCTTGTCCACGTTCATCGTGAACCCGCTGGAAAACATTTCCTGCAGGACCACCAACGACCCGGGCTTCGGACCGGCCGCGTCCAGCTGCTCCCGGACCTTGGCATGATTTGCCTCGGCGTCCTCCCAGACCGTATCGGTCTGGACAACCGCCAACTCCGGCCGCGTCTGGGGGGGGGCTTGTTTCTCGACCTCCGCCTCCGGGGCCGCCGCTTCCGTGTCTTCTGCCTCAGCCATGTTGCGCCTTCAGCCAGGCGACGACCTTGTCGACCATTGCCCGGCAATGTTCCGGTTCCGAAAAAACATGATTGGAGCCGTCGATCTCGAACAACTCCTTCGGTTCATTCGCCTTCGCAAAAATATCCCGCGAATCCTGGATCAAAACCACGTCGTCCTCCGTCCCATGAACCAGCAACCAAGGAACCTTGATCTGTGCGCCCAGTTCCACCACCGTGCCGATCGCCGCCATGTCGTTCATGTAGACGCTGGACAACGGGCAGCTTTCCTCCTCCCACATGCACCCCTCGTCCGGCGTTTCCTCGCCGAACTCCGTCTGCGCGAACTTCGCCGTATCCACCATGCCCGCGAGCGAGACCAGCAAGTTGATCCGCTCGTCCGACGCCGCGCGCTTGACGCCGACCGCGCCGCCCATGCTGTGACCGACATAGCAGACGCTCCAACCAGCCAACGCGTCCAGCACAGCCCCCAGGTCCCCGACTTCCTTCGTGACCGTGCAATCCTGAAACCGGCCCTCGGAATCCCCGTTCCCCGCAAAGGAAAAGCGAAGCGCAGGGATGCCGGCCGACGCCAGTCCCTCCGCGAGGGCAACCACGAAGGGGCGATCCTTGTTGCCCGTCACGCCATGACCAATGACCACAATCCGCTTTGATCCTTCGTTGCCCGGATGGAAGGTGTAATCAAGCTTTTCGCCCTGGGAGTTTCTGATTTCGCCAAACATGTGTTTCTATCGTTGAACTGAACCGACGTTGAGATGGAGCCCGCAGTAAAACCAACCCTCCCCACTCCCGCAATCGGAATCTAGGGAGAAGGTCGTCCCCTGGGCTTCGAATCACCTTGATTTATCCGACATTTCAACGCCCCATCACCCCGAACCATCCGATTGTCCATGAATCTCAGCGAATCTCCAGATTACTTCAGCGGCGAGCAGTTTGCCAACGAGGTCATGAAGGCTCTGCGCGAAAGCGAGGTCGACCTGACCGAATCGCAACCATTTCAGTTCTACCTCTACCTGAATACCGAGGAACAGGCGAACGCCTGCGCGGACGAGATCAACCTGATCGGTCTCGAAACCAAGGTTGTGAGCCCGGACGACATGGCGGACGACGATGACTTTCAGGAGGCGGAGGACCTCCCCGCTGAACTCGAGGACGCCATCGAGGAAATCTTTGCGGACGAGGAGGACACGGAGGACGAAACCCGTTGGCTATGCCTCGCCTCCGCCCAGATGGAGCCCTCCGAGACGCGCTTCAAGGAAATTGGCGACAAGATGATCATTCTCGCCCGACAATACGGCGGCGACTTCGATGGCTGGGAGGTCAACCCCGACTCAATCGAGCAGGCTCTGGAAGAAATGTTCGGCTCCATCATTGACCAACTCGGCGGAATGGACGCGTTCGAGGACGACGACCAACCCGATCTCGACGCGGGGTTCCTCACGTTGGACTACGACGAAATTGAAATTGATGACGACCCCGCCCCCGAGGCCGAAGCCTTCCTCCGGGCAGCATGCGCGGAGTTCAATGTCAAACAGAGCCAACTCCGTGAGGAATGGCGGTTCGGCGAAGCCGAGCAATGGGGCTACGAACAGGATACCGGGATCCTGCAACTGGATTTCGAGGATGGTTCGCAACTTCTCGCGGACGGACAGATCCTGGGCAGCTACGACCCGTCCGCGGAAACCTGGGAATGGGCATGGAACAATCCCAATATCGATGAAGCCGTCGCCCGGGACAGCCACCGCGTCCGCGAACTCGGCGACGACCTGGACCTCGATTGCCTGCGCATGGGCGTGACGCCCGCTCCCGGAGGCCCGTTCCCCGCCTTCCTAGGCGCCGTTGGCGTCAAAGCCACCAACTCGATCGGACTCTATCCGGGGCACGCAGGCGACGTGATCGTCTTCATCCTCCTGAAGGAGCCCAAATGGCTGAATGCGGAGGCGTGATCGACAACCGGCGTCCCGCAATTGGCTACCAACGGGCGACCGGCTCTCGACCGAGCTCCTGCAACCAAATCCGCAACTCCGCGCTGACCGGAAAGGGGCGGTAAGTCACCTCGTCCGGATCCGTCGAATCCATCACCGGAGATTGCAGAATGACGCTTTCGGCAGTGACTTCTCCCGCCGTATCACCCTGCAAACGCCCGATTTCGTCGGCATTGCCCCCCAAGCGTGAGGGGCCACATCCTGACGCACACCGTAATACGGCGCGCCCGCCCGGTTGATCTTCCCCCCATGCTCCCAAGGCTATCCAACTGGAAACCACTCGCGCAACAGATCACTCTATGCCCCGCAAGGCGAATCCCAATGCCTTCGTCATTGCCTTGCACCCGACCGATCTGTCATAGATCCGCGCTCCCATTCAATCCACCATTTCAACAAGACGACCATGCCGACAAAGAAGACGAGCCTGAACGAAGAGGAAATCATCAATCTGCTGAACGATGTCTTGCCGGAGGTCACCCAGGATCCCGCGGTTTCCGGCAAAATCATGAACGCCGTGCAGAAGAAGCTGCGTCACAAATCACAGGTCGCAGCCTTCCATGAATACTGCCAGAAATGCCCCTTGCCCGACCTGACCGACGACACCATCAAGGAACTGACGGCCCGGTTCGAACATGAGTTCGGCAAGCAGGGCCTCCAACTCGACGCGGACAATTCCGAAGACAAGCTCTTCGTGGAGGTCCAGCTCAACGACGCCGTGCTTACCAGTGAGATCCCGGTCAACAACCGTTCGCTCGACGAGGACGAGGAACCGGAGGTGAAGCTCAAGTTCATCCCCTTTCCCGTCGCGCTCGACGGCGACCCCGAACTCGTCTGGATGATGGCCAAGAAGGAAAACCTCAGCCCCGACGAAGCCGGCATGGCGCTGGCAAACGCGCAGGCGGAATACTGGGAAACCAAAGGCGGGCAAAACGCCCTGCGCAAGGGGGCGCAACGAAACTTTCCGGACTTCGTCTCCCGCGTTCCCGCCAAACTGCTCGGCGAAGTCGGCCTCAAGCGACACTACAAGGACCCGGAAACCGTCAAGGTCATCCGCCAACTCAAACCCGGCAAGAAGTCCCCAAGTGATTGAACGCCAGCGGACCGGGGCGCGGCGGCCTCACAAACCCGCCATCGCCTTGTCCAGTTTCGCGTAAATCTCGGCCATGGATTCCTCGGTCTCGTCGCCCATGTTCGAGATGCGGAAGGTCTTGCCCTTGACCTTGCCGTAGCCGCCATCAATGAGAACGCCCTGTTCCTTCATGCCCTCAACCAACTTGAGAACCTCGATCACGCGGCCGCCTTCCTTCGCCCCGTTGTTCACGCAAGTCAGGGTGTTGGACTCGTAACCGGCATCCGGGAACAAGCTGAAATCATGTTTCGCCGCCCAGTCGCGGGTTTGCTGGGCCAGCTTCGCATGGCGGGCAAAGCGATTCTCCAATCCCTCCTCAAAGACCTCGTCCAGCTTCTGCGACAACGCATAGCAATGCGAAATACTCGGTGTGCTCGGCGTCATGTCCTTTTCCGCGTTCTTCTGAAACTCGTGGAAATCAAAATAGTAACCGCGCGTCTTCACGGTCGCCGCGCGATCCATCGCCGCCTGCGACACAACAAACACGGCGAACCCGGGCGGCATGGCGAAGGCCTTCTGTGTGCCCGCCAACAGGACGTCGATGCCCAGTTCATCAAACTTCAACGGAACCGCTGTCATCGAGCTGACCGAGTCCACGATGAACATGACCTCGGGGTATTTCTTCTTCAACCCGGCGATCTCCGCCAACGGGCTCATCACCCCGGTGGAGGTTTCGTTGTGAACCAGCGTCAACGCGTCAAACTCCCCGCTCGCCAGTTTCTCGTCGATCTGCTCAGCCCGGATCGGCGATCCCCAATCAACTTGCAACCCCTCCGCCGCAATGCCGCAGCGTTCCGCCACATTCAGCCACTTGTCCGAAAACGCCCCCTTCATGCAACACAACAGCTTCTTCGACACAAGGTTACGAATGGAACCCTCCATGATCCCCCAAGCGGAAGAGGTGCTGAGATAGACCAACCGCTCCGTGAACAACAGTTCCTGCAACTGCGGCTGGATTTTCGCGTACAAATCTTTGAAGGCCTGCCCCCGGTGGCCGATCATCGGCTTGCAAAAGGCTTCAAAGGTCTTCGGGCTGATCTCAACCGGCCCCGGAATGTGCAGTTTCAAATGACTCATAGAAAGTTCGTGAAAAATTTCACAAAGCCGCAGGAAGCGCAAGGGACGTTTTGCCCAAATCTGCGCGACGCGGGGCCCTCCAGAGAAGCCCGAGCCAACTTCCCGGAAACCAGTGACGCTTTCACCTGAACTCCAACATCGAGCCCCCGGCCCCATCAGCAAGGCGGCCACTGGAATGACTCTGAAAACAGGTGACAGGTTCATGGTCCGTCACGTTCGCTGGCGGCTCGGTCCGTCAGGTGACACGGTCCGTCAGGTGACACGGTCCGTCAGGTGACACGGTCCGTCAGGTGACAGGTTCGTTGTAGACGGACGGACTGAATGGTGTCGTTGTGCAGCGTTTCGGGAGGGTTTCGACGAGGAACCCGAGCGCCTTGGC
>CAZFLK010000285.1:0-4934 GCA_964519245.1 uncultured Verrucomicrobiota bacterium | reverse complement strand
CATCGACCGCCGCCCGAACACAACTCAGAGCATGTTGTTCGTTCACCGTGGGCGCGCCCCAGAAGGCCATGACGCAGTCGCCCATGTATTTGTCCAACGTGCCATTGTGTTTCTTAACCATGTTGGAGATGGCCCCCAGGTAGATGTTCACATTGGCCAGCGATTCCTGGGCCATCCGGTCGGAATACTCTTCGATCCGATCCGCCTCGCCGGCATGTTCCTCCCGGAAGGCTTCCGCGCGCTTGTGATACTCGTCCGTCATCGAGGTAAAGCCCCGCACGTCAGAGAACATGACTGTGATGTTCGTGCGCTGCCCGCCGAAGTTCAGCTGATCGCTCGAGAGGAGCTCGTGGACGACATTCGGTGAGACCAACTTGGAGAACACACCCTTGACCCGACGCTTTTCCTTCTGCTCGAAGACCACCTGGTAGCAGATCAAGGCGATGTGGGGCAGAAACACGCCGCCTACCTCGGGCAGAATGATGGGCATCCAGTAACGGGAACTCAGGAATACCTGGACCGCAGTAAAGAAATAGACGGCTCCCACTCCCGCCATGGCCAAGCTCGACCAGGGCGGTCCAAGCCGACGCGTCAGCACGGAGACAACCATGCCCAGCATCACGATCAGGGCCAGGTCCACCTTCAGCGAGGAGCGCTTGATGAAGGATCCCATCATCATCGAATTGGCTATATTCCAGTGCTTGCTTACCAGGAAGGTTTCCTCCGCCAACGGCGTGGCGCCCACATCTGAAACATTGTTCCCCGAGGCCGTGGAGCCAATAAAAACCAGCCTGCCGTCAAAAGGGGAGTCCCCGGGAAGGTCCGTGCCCTCCTCGCGCAAAGCCTGGAGATACGCCCCATGCTCCGCCATACCCATTTCGCGCTGACTGTCCAGATTGAACACCGCAACCGAATTCAACTGCAGCAGGCGATCATCATTCCAAGCCAACCGCCAATTGATATAGAAGTAACCGTCCTGATCGACCGGCAACTCCCTCACGGTCTCGCCTGCGGCGTCCTTGAATAGAATGCGATCCTGTTCCACCACGCTCTGTTCCAGATCGATCTCCAGGGCCCGCGCCGCCATGACAATCGCCATGTGCCAGACTTTCCCCCGGTCGGGATCGATCTTGAATGCCGCCGCCCGCCTGAGAATGCCGTCCACGTCACGATCCGCCGTCGCGTGCCCAATGGAATAGGCATTCGTGCGCAACAGGTCGTGCGGCGGTTCGGCGGTCCAGATGCCGTTGGCTCCCAATTCACCAAAACTCGCGAGCACCACATTGTTGGCGTTGCTCATCTGCTGGGCGAAGTAGACATCGTTCGGCAAATCAACAAATCCCTCACCCATGTCTTTCTCCGCGAACAGCACATCAAAGGCAACCCCCTTCGCATTCTGCGCCCCCAATTCACGCACCATATTGGCGTGGATCACCGTCGGCCACGGCCACTTCAGTTGAAACGCCTCATTGAAGGTCTCCAGGCTGTAGTTATCGATGAAGACCGAGGCCAGGTTGGTCGCTGCGGGAGCGTTGTCGTCCAAAGCCTGCCGACAACGCCAGTCATAGGTGTCGTGCTCCCACCGCTCGAGTATCACCATGCCCGGAGAGGTGCGCTCGATGGCGGCCACCACGCAAACAAGGGCCACCACAACCGCAGGCACAAGCATGGGAGCCAATTTCAGAAGCCTCGATTTCACAAGCCGCAGATCATATAAGAATCGCTCGATAACTCAAGGATGGTGTCGCCTCGCAGAACGTCTCGCTGAAAGGAACTCAGCCAAAAAAAAAGCCCGGAGCAAAGGCTCCGGGCTTTCAAGAAATCTTCAGACCCAAATCATTTGTCGCCCGGGTAAACGTCGCCGGCATTGATACTCTGAAACAGACGGCCGTTGTCACCAGCCGTGGGCGAGACGAAAACTTCAGTCGGCGTTTGGTTCCGAATAGTGACTGGCCGAGGCGGACCCTTGTCCCCATCACCCGAAGCCTTTTCCACGACTTCCGCCGCCTCGCTTGCTGACATATTAGTCACCTTCCGGAGAACCTGAGTCGCATCCAGCTTACTGCCCGCGTTCACAACGAAAACCTTGGGCTGACCGCCCGGACCAACCCCGTTAAGGGTAATTTGCAAGGAGCCATTGGCGCACTTGAACACGCCGACCGCGAGAATCAGGTACTTGGTGCCGCGAATGCCGGCAACGCCCTTGGCGGTCTTGACCTGGTAGTTGGAATTAGCCGAGACCTTTTTGACATCACCCAACAGACCGCCCTTGGTAAGATTGAACAAAGTGGTGTCTTTTCCGGCTTCGCCGCCCGCGTTGCGGATCAACGCGTCGATCGTCACTTCACTGCGCGACTGAACCGTCACAATGCCATGGCTGCCCAGATCCAAGCTGACCGTGCCGAGGCCCGTGGCAATCTTCGCCCCTTGACCGATCTTCATGCCCTTGGTGACCCGAGCCTTGCTGCCATCAGCATGCCAAACCGTCGCCCGGCCCTTGACGGTGTCAACGATGGCGCCCGAGCCCGTCGCGGCTGGGTTCGCGGCGGCTTGGACCTGCGTGGCGGAAAGGAGAAAGGATAATCCGAGCGCGAGAGTGGCGGCCGCGCCGGCAATGCGAGATGGCAACATCTTCATAATGGTGACAGTGGATGGGGTCTTAACTGAACCAATCTGTGCTCCGCCAATGTAGCGGTCGGGCATAACTAGTCAAATAGTTATTTGTGACAATTCTCAGTCATTCGCCAGGGCCTCATCGATCCGGCGAAGCTGCTCCCAGGCAACCGCATTCGGCGGCCCCGGTTGCAAGAAAATGCTCTTTTCATACCAAATTCGCGCTTTTTCCAACTCTCCCAAGTGCGCGAAATGCCACCCCAGGATGCCTGTCGTATGATACCCCCGGGGATCCAGATCCAAGGCCTGTTCATAATAAGGCCACGCCTCGTCAGGGCGATCGAGCCAATCCAGACACTGCGCTAATCGCAATCGCCGCACCGGATCGTAGGGATCCAACTCCAGAGACCGCGCAAACCAATCGATCGCCATTTCAGCCTTTTCCGTGTAATCGGGCGGATTATCCCAGCTCGCGAGCCGGAAGGCCTCGCCGATGAGGAAAGGCGTGTCGGGATTATCGGGCTCGATTCGCCGGGCCTGTTTCAGCAGATCGACGGCTTCTGCCATACCGCCGGCATCGAACACGGCCGAGTCCAGAGCCCGGTATTCCCGATAGCGGCTTACCGCCTGCCAACTGAGATACAGGCCCACGGCGATCCCAAGCGCGGTCAATCCGGACAGCGCACTCGTTCCTGGGTGGAATCGAAATCGCGAGGTGCTATTCCGTGTCTGCGAGACGAGCAACGCCGCCAAGAGCGCCGCCAACATGGCCAATCCGGGTATATGAGAGGGGAAATCGAACAGGATATGAACCAACCAGGCCGCGCCGGAGCAGGTCAACCCCAGGATCCAGGCCTGTCGGTCGCTGCGGGAAGCCCCGCTTTCCTCCATGCGCCGCCGCAATGCTCGCCAGGCGCCGCTGGCGCCGACCAAAATCAACCCCACTCCAACCAAGGCAATGCCCAACCCCAGCGCGCCCCAATCCGCCAGCGCGTCGATGTAATCATTATGCGCCCAAAGCGGACGCATTTGCAGTTCCTCCAAGCGATACTGCCGATACCTGCGGTCAAAGTGACCGGGGCCGACTCCGAGTATCGGCTGATCCTTCCACATGCTCAATGCGGTCCCCCAGATGGCGTATCGGACATTGCCCGAGGCTTCCCGGCTCAACGCCGATTCCAAGCGAACCCGCGCCAACTCGCTTTGCGACACAACAAAGGCGCCCAACCCGAGCAAGACGGCCATGACGCCAATCACGGCCGCCCGCTTGCCGCGCATTCGCACCACGACGATCACGAAGAACAACAGCGAGAAAGCCGAGGCGATCCAACCGCCCCGGGACATCGTCAGTCCAATGCCAACCACCATCACCAGCGCACAGCCTCCCAAGGCGACCTTTGCCGAAGCCTTCAAACGGCTCAACACGCTGAACGCCAAGGCCACGGGCAGGGTCAACGCCAGTTGGGTCGCCAGATTGTTGGGATTGATGAAGAAGCCGGAACCCCGTCGGCCATAGCCATATTCCTCGGGACGTTCAAAATGCCAGACATGCCCCGGATCGACCACGGACTGGAAAACCGCATACAAGGAACTGCAAACTCCCAAACCGACCAAGGTCCAGAGCGCAACCCGAAGCTCCAACCGGGAGCGAAAGGTCTGCAGCGCAACCATGAAAGTCGTTGCGTAAACCAGGATCCTCAGCAACTCCGAACGGGCGACATAGGGAATATCCGCCCCGAACGTTCTCACCACCGCGTAAACCAGAAAAACGCCCCCGCACCAACAGGCCGGCGGCCAGAACACGACGGGCTTCTCCGAGACCCAAAGGCGCGCCACCCAAAGCGCCAGGAGCGCCGCCGCCAGTCCCTGCGCGATCAGGAAATCCTGCGAACGGACCATTCCCGTAAACAGGATCCCGCAAAGGATCTGGACCATCAACAACGCCACAAGGACGATGCCAAGCCAATGGTCCGCCTTTTCCCGATTCATGGCCTCGACCGCGGATCCAAGCCTGTCGGCGATCAGCTGAAGTAAGCGCGCGGGTCGGTCACCCGGCCCTCGATCGCGCTGGCGGCAACCGTGGCGGGAGACGCCAGAAACACCTGGGACTCCAGGTGGCCCATGCGCCCCGGGAAGTTGCGATTCGTCGCGCTGATGCACTTCTGCGGTTTGTTCATGCGGCCAAAGGTGTCCACCGGCCCGCCCAGACAGGCCGCACAACCGGCATTCTCAGTCATCTGCACGCCAGCGTCGCTCAGAATGTCCCACACGCTCTTGCCGTCCCATTCCTCGGACTTCAGGTCATTGACGATCTCGGGCGT
>CAZFLK010000284.1:0-4996 GCA_964519245.1 uncultured Verrucomicrobiota bacterium | reverse complement strand
CCAGCGCCGCAAAGGGAATCATATGGAACGCCAGGTCCCACGCCGCAAACCAGGGATACTCCCAGCCATCCGGCATCGAGATCACATCGCGGTTGAACAAGTGACGCCACTGATGATTGCGGCCGCGCAATCGCTCAGCCGGCGGCGAGGGCATCCCCAGATCGCCGTCCAGCCAGTCTTTGACCACGAGGTGATAGAACTGCTTGGTCCAGATCAGTCCGGCGTGGGCCTGCCGGGCCACATTCACCGCTTCGCGATCCTCCCCGCCCGGACGCAACTGCGCATGAAACGCATCCGCCTCCCGCTTCCGTAGCGCAAAGACCGCCGCGAATCCGTCTCCGAAGGGCTCCTCCAACGGGACCTCCGAACTCGTCAACCGGAACTGAAAGACACACCCCTCGCCCGCCGCCAATTCCCGACGGTAGATCGCCGCAGCCTTGGTCCCAAAAGCCCGCGGGTTGGTCGCCTCGAGTTCCGCATCAATCAGACGTCGATGGAATGCGTCTTTGGAAAAGGCCGGGCCATCCTGCGATCCATACAATCGGGCGGCGTTGGTTTCATTCTCGGTGAACCAGAACTCCACTTCGCCGGCGGCGTTCGCCGGATCGCAGGCGAAGCGGAAATCGCCCAGCGTCTCGTGGCTGGCCTGCAGGACCCCGGGCGCCGCGTCGGCCGCCAAGCGCGGTTTCAACGTGCAACCTTCGTGCGTGCAGCCCCAGGTCCAGGTGTTCCGAAACCACAAGGTCGGCAGCAGCCACAGCGTCGCCGATTCCGCCGCCCGGTTGTGGACATGGATCCTGATCAGCAGGTCGTCCGGGCCGCCCTTGGCATACTCCAGGACGACATCGAAATACCGGTTGTCGTCAAAAACTCCCGTGTCCTCCAGCTCATACTCGGGCTGCGACTTGTCCCGCGCGCGATTCTCCCGGACCAATTCCTCATATGGAAAGGTCGCCTGCGGATACTTGTACAGCGCCTTCAGATAGGAGTGGGTCGGAGTGGCGTCGAGGTGGAAGTAGTGTTCCTTCACATCCTCTCCATGATTACCCTCCTCGCCCGTCAAACCGAACAGCCGCTCCTTAAGGATCGGATCCCGTCCATTCCACAACGCCGGCGCAAAGCAAAGACGACATTGACGATCCGTCAGGCCGAGCAGTCCATCCTCACCCCAGCGGTAGGCCCGGGACCGCGCATGATCGTGCGGGAAATAGCTCCAACACGTCCCGTCCGGGGAATAGTCCTCCCGCACCGTCGCCCACTGCCGGTCCGCCAGATAAGGCCCCCACCGCTTCCAGTTGCTTGCGCGCGTCCGGTCCTCTTCCAGCCGTTTTCTTTCTGCATTCATGATTCTTCTTCACCCTGCACAATCCCGTCTTGAAACGCCAGATCCGGCGCCTCCCCACGCCAGCCCCGACGCGCGCCCCGTCGCATTAATCGTTGAGCCCAAGGGCTGTCTCAGTCACAACGGCAGCATGCAATTCGAATTCGCCGCTTCAGGTCGCATTCTTTTCGGAAACGGCAAGGTCCAGGAACTCGCGGGCATCGCCTCCTCACTTGGACAGCGCGCCCTGTTCGTGACCGGAGGCAATCCAGACCGGGCAACGCCTTGGCTGGACGATATGGCGAAGAGCCAGGTCTCTGCGGAACTGTTCCAAATCACCGGCGAACCCGCCATCGAAGCCGTCGAGCAAGGCTTGGAGCAGGCCCGCAAGTTCGATACGGACATGGTGATCGGTTTCGGCGGAGGCAGCGCGATCGACGCCGCCAAGGCCATCGCGGCCCTGGCGACCAATCCCGGCCACCCCCTGGATTACCTGGAGATCGTCGGCGGAGGCCAACCCCTTACCCAAAAGCCCCTTCCCTCGATCGCGGTTCCCACGACTGCCGGAACCGGCGCGGAAGTCACCCGGAACGCCGTCCTCGCCTCGCCGGAACACAAGGTCAAGGTCAGCCTGCGGCATCCACTCATGCTGCCGGACATCGCGCTCGTCGATCCGGAGCTGACTCATTCCCTGCCGCCGCACATCACGGCGACAACCGGCATGGACGCCTTGACCCAATTGATCGAACCCTACACCTGCTGCAGGACCAATCCGCTGACCGACGGATTCTGCCGCGAAGGCGTCATTCGCGCAGCGCGCTCCCTGCGACGCGCCTTTCAGGACGGCTCCGACGCCGACGCGCGCGAAGATATGGCCATGGCCAGCGTGCTGGGCGGACTCTCACTCGCCAACTCCGGGCTGGGAGCCGTGCACGGTTTCGCGGGCCCCATCGGCGGCATGTTCAGCGCGGCTCACGGAGCCGTCTGCGCCGCCCTGCTTCCCCACGCCATGAACGCAAATGTCGCCGCCGCCAGAGAACGTGCACCCGAAACCGGGACGCTCACGCGTTACCGGGAGATCGCCCGCCTGCTGACGGGCGACTCCAACGCCCGCATCGAGGACGGCATCGAGTGGGTGTCCAACCTCTGCGCGGATTTGGAGATTCCACGGCTGGAAGCCCTCGGAATCCAGGAATCCGACTTTCCCGCCATCGTGGAAAAGTCAGCCCGCGCCAGCAGCATGAAGGCAAACCCCATCCAACTGACCTCAGAGGAGTTGATCCGGATTCTCCAGCGGGCCCACTGAACCCGTCAGACCATTTGCACAATCCGGCCCGGGCGCTACTCTTCCTCCATACTCAACTTCAAGCCCGGTCGTTGTCGCGACTCGCGCCGCGTCGGCGAACACAACCCAAACAATCCCCATGCGCCTCTCCGCCCTCCTCCTCGCCTTTCTCTGCGTCTTCAAGGCCACAGCGTCGCCCCGCTACGAGGTGATCGGACTGGGAACGCTGCCGGGCTGCAACTTCAGCCGGGGCAATGACCTCAACGACCAGGGCCAGGTCGTCGGCTGGTCCGAGACGGAGCAGCATGTCGCGCGCGCCTTCGTCTGGGACCGGGGCGTGATGCGGGAACTCAAGATCAGGAATGCCCGAGAGGCAATGGCTGTCTCGCTCAACAACAAGGGCGAGATCTCCGGCAGCGCCTTGATCGATGGCAAACGCCGCACGTTCGTCTGGCTGAAGGACAGAACCATCGACCTTGGCATCATCGATGACCACCCCGTTCTCGGACTGCCCGGCAACTTCATCGCCGGCGGCCGCATCAATGAATCCTCTCAAGTCGTCTTCTCACTCCAGGACGACCAGGGAGAGAAACGGACGGCCATCTGGGCCGCTGGCGTCACCAGCTTCCCCTACGCCGCCAGCGAGGGAGTGTCGACCGTCGGCATCGCAGTGAATGACCGCAATGAAATCGCCGGCCAGATGTTCAGCTGGAAGCCCGACGTCACATCTTCGGTCTTCCTCTGGCGCAACGGCGAACTGGAGAATCTGGGCGGTCTGGGCGGCGCACGCGCCAGCGCCACCCGGATCAACAACCAAGGCGTCGTCGCCGGCTGGGCCCTCCCCAAAGATCACGATCTGAAGCAGGCCCGGGCCTTTGTCTATCAGAATCAGGCCATGCTCGATCTCGGAACCCTTGGCGGCCGCGCCAGCCGCGCCTACGGGCTCAGCGATCAGGGCGTCGTCGTGGGCTACAGCTACGCGGAAGACGGGAAACCCTCCGCGTTCATCTGGTCCAAGTCATCGGGTTCCATGCAGGACCTGAACGAAATGATCGCCCCGTCTTCCGGTTGGAGGCTCACCGTGGCCAAGGCGATCAACCGCCATGGCCAGATCCTGACCCAGGGTTTTCGGGACGGGCAGAACCGGGCGCTGCTGCTCAACCCGACCGACTACGATTTCGCCCTCCGCGCCCCCGACGAAAACGCCAACCCCCAACTTGAGCGTAGCCTGTCCGCTTCCGTCAACCGGCCCCTGATTGCAAGCATCCAGAGGCTCGACGATGACGGCATCCGGTTGATCCTGCCGACATCCACGGCGCCCGGATTTCTCCAGATCGAATTCTCCAGCGACCTGCGGCAATGGAAACCGCTCGGCAGGCCGACGCTCCAAGGCTCCCAACTTCATTTCCTTGATCCCGAGGCAGGCCGGACGCCCATCCGCTTCTACCGCGTCGTGCGGGTTTCCGGCTCGGACAGTTGACGCTTCCCGACTTCGCCTTTCCTCCTCGGCAACAACGCGGGCAACAACGCCAACGAGGCAAGCAGGGCCCCAATAAAGGCCGCGCTGGAAAGCGCTCCGAAATGCCGGACCGGCGGAAACGAAAAAACCTGAAACAAACCGAACACCGCCGCCAGGATCAAACTGGTGCCCAAAACAGGCGGCCCCTTGATCCGGAAGGCGCTGCCCAAGGCCGCCAGCGGATCGCTCCCGCGCGAGCGCTCATCGCGCCACCAGGTGATGAAGTGAACCGAGTCGTCCACCGCAACACTCAAGGCGATCGCAGCCACCATCACCGTGACTGAATTCAGGGGAAGACCCGCAAAACCAGCCCAGGCCACCGCCAACCCAACCGGGATGACATTCACCAGGAGCGCCACCCCGGCCAACCAGACGGATCGCCAAAGCAACGCCAGGGTCAATCCCACCACCCCGACCGTCAATCCCACGCTCCCCAACTGCGCGTCCATGATCTTCCGGTCCGCCTCCAGGATGGAGTGTATCCCCTGTTTCGCCGATACCGTCACCCCCTCGGGGCGACTCGCTTCCGCATGCTCGACGATCCCGCGCAGCAGATCCAGATACTCCGTGGACCGCATGTCGCGCGTGCGGACGATCACCGTGGCCGTCCGGAAATTCTTGTCCGTCAGCGTGGCCAGAAAGGGAAACTGTTGCGACTTCAACGCCAGGGCGAACATCCCCAGGGTAAGCGGATTCCTGGGCAACGCCAACGACCCCTCTTTCTCCTGCTCCCAGATCTGATTCATCATCGCCATCAACTGCGCGTAGGAATAGGTCGCTGAAACACGCGGGTCGGCGTCCGCAAATGCCTGGACCGATTCCACATAGGACAGAAAAGGCAGGAGGCTCACCCCGTTGGCGATTCCCGAAT
>CAZFLK010000283.1:0-5011 GCA_964519245.1 uncultured Verrucomicrobiota bacterium | reverse complement strand
CGCTCCTAAAGTTCAACTTTTTATATCCTTGCTCCTCCCTCCTGCAATCATGCCCAGACCTCCGTTGCTTTCAATCCCGGCATCGACGCCACCTTGCTTCCCGCCTATTCTGGCCACCCTTATGAATTTGCGATCTTCCGCTTTGGTTCTTTGCCTCCTCACCGCCGCGCTTCAAGGCGCCGAACGCCCCAATATCATCCTGATCATGACGGACGATCAGGGTCATGGAGACCTTGGCTTCCACGGCAATCCGAAGATCCGGACACCGCGCCTCGATCAACTGGCCAAGGAGAGCGTCCGTTTCGAAAATTTTTATGTTTCACCGGTCTGCGCGCCCACCCGGGCCAGTCTGATGACCGGACGCTACAACTACCGCACGGGCGTCGTCGACACCTGGCTCGGGCGCGCCATGATGCACGGCGACGAAGTCACCATTGCCGAAATGCTCAACCAAGCCGGCTACAAGACCGGCATCTTTGGCAAATGGCACTTGGGCGACAATTATCCGCTTCGGCCCATGGACCAGGGTTTCGATGAATCGCTCGTCCATATGGGCGGCGGCATTTCGCAGCCCTCGGACCCGGCCGGCAACACCTATTTCAATCCCAAACTCAGCGACAACGGCAAGGAGATTGAGAGCAAAGGCTATTGCTCGGACGTCTTCACGCAGGCCGCCATCAAGTTCATCAGCAAATATCGTCGACGCCCATTCTTCGTTTATCTCCCCTACAACGCCCCGCACACCCCCCTGCAGGTTCCCGATGTCTACGAGCAGACCTATCAACAGATGAACCTCAATGCCGCCGACTTCCCCCAAACGGGCAGACCCATCGGCAATCTGAATCCGGACACGACATCCAAGGTCTACGGCATGGTCGAAAATATCGACGACAACGTGGGCGACATCCTCGATCACCTTGCCGAGCTCAAACTCGACGACGAGACAGTGGTCATCTTCCTGACCGACAACGGACCTCAACAACCACGCTACAACAGCGGGCTGCGCGACCGGAAGGGCAGCGTCTACGACGGCGGCATCAAGGTTCCCATGTTTGTGCGGTGGAAAGACCACCTGCCCGCCGGCCGTCGCTACAATCTCATCGCAGCCCACATCGATATCGCCCCGACCATTCTTGATCTCTGCGGCGTCCAAGCGCCGAACAACGTGCTTTTCGACGGCATCAGCCTTCACCCCTTGCTCACGTTGCAACCCGGCGACAAACTCTCCTGGGAGAACCGCACGCTCTACTTCCAATGGCACCGGGGCGATGAGCCCGAACGCTACCGCGCCTTCGCCGCGCGCTCCCAAAACTACAAACTCGTGCAGGCCCTCGGACGCGGCGCCGGTCCCGCGCCCCAAGACCCGAAGTTCGAGTTGTACGACATGGTCAGTGATCCCTACGAACAAAACGATCTCTCCGACCAGTTTCCGGACCTCGTCCGGGACATGAAGCGCGAGTATGATCTCTGGTTCGATGATGTGAGCGCCACACGCGGCTACCAACCGCCGTGGATCCACCTCGGTTCTTACAAGCACAATCCCACCACGCTGACCCGCCAGGATTGGCGGGGCCCCCGGGCAAGTTGGAAACCGGACGGGCTCGGCTACTGGGAGACCTACATCGAACGCGAAGGGAAGTATGAGTTCAAACTGCGGTTTCCCGAGCTTCTGGACCAAGGAACCCTTCACCTCAAGATCGGAGACATTGAACGCGAGGCAAAAATCGGCAAGGGAGCGGTTTCCCACACCTTTGATTCATTGCGACTCAAGGAAGGCTATGGCCGCGTCGAGGCGTGGGTCGATGTCTACGGAGCCACGGCCGGCGTACACTACGTGGATGTGAAACGATCGCGTTGGTGAGCCGCCTCAGAGGAATTTCACGCAGACCGGAGAGGGGATCTCAACGGAATGGCCCGTCGCCTCGGGCAGACCGGTCTCCTGGTTGATTCGAAAGACGACCAGATTCCCCGATTTCTGATTCGCGGCGACCAGAAAAGCCCCCGACGGATCCAATCCAAAATTGCGCGGAATTTCCCCGCCCGTCGGCACATTCCCGACACGCCTCAACCCGCCCGTCTTCTGATTCAACCGGAATACCGCGATGCTGTTGTGTCCGCGATTCGAGCAGTAGACATACCTTCCATTCGGGTGAACCTGAACCTCGGCCGTGCTGTTCCCGGCAACGGGGCCGTCCGGCAAGGTGGAAACTTTCATGTTCACCTGCAACTGCCCGCGCCCGGCGCGATACACGAAGGAAGCCACCTCGGAGGTCAATTCCAGATTGCTGAAGGCAAGACGACCATTGGGATGAAACGCAAAATGCCGGGGTCCCCCGCCTGCCGGGGTCTTCACAAACGGTTGCTCGCCCGGTTCCAGCGTTCCCTTGTCCGCATCAAAGCGGTAGATCATCACCTTGTCCATTCCGAGATCGGCGACCACTGCAAACCGATTGTCGTTGGAAAGATTGATTGAGTGGGCATGCGGTCCCTTCTGTCGCCGCGGGTTCACACTGGAGCCCTCGTGTTGCACAAACGCCGAGGCCTTCCCCAGGCGTCCATCCTCGCCGATCGGCAGAACCGAAACACTGCCGCCCCCATAATTGGCCACCAGGACATATCGCCCGGTCTTGTCCACCACCAGATGGCAAGGTCCGCCACCGCCCGACAATTGATCGTTCAACGGGGTCAGTTCTCCACTCCTCCTCCCGATGGCGAACGCGCTGACGCCGCCGCCTGCCTCTCCCTTGAACTTGCCCACTTCGTTGGCGGCGTAGAGGAATCTCCCGTTGGGATGCAACGCCAGAAACGACGGACTGACCGTCTCCGCCGCGACCTTTGGCGACGTCAGTTCACCGCTCTGGCGCTCAAGACGCAGCGCATGGATCCCCTTGCTTTCGCCCCGTGTATAGGTTCCCACATAGACCCGCAGATCATCCGACGAACCAGCGGCCCGCAACACCGACTTCGTGAACGGAACCGCCATTGCAGCTTGGGTCAATGTCCGGGTGAATTTTCTGCGATCTATGCTCATGCTCTGCCTGAATGAATGATTCGGTCCGAATTCCGCACCGCCGACCTCGGTCAGACGCACCAGCGCTCGATCACCTCGCCGGCGACATCCGTCAGCCGGAAATCACGCCCCTGAAAGCGATGCGTGAGCCGCAAATGATCCAGACCGAAACGATTCAGAATCGTCGCGTGATAGTCGTTGATATGCGTCTTGTCCTTCACGGAATACCAGCCGATCTCATCGGTCTCACCATAGACCTGTCCGCCCTGGATGCCTCCGCCGGCCATGAGCGTGGTATAGGCGAACGGATGATGATCCCGGCCGGTGTTTGAATTGCGGCCGCGACGATTCTCGCCCAGCGGGGTCCGCCCGAACTCACTGCCCCACAGGACCATGGTGTCGTCCAGCATCCCGCGCTGTTTCAAGTCCTTGATAAGCATCGCTATGGGCTGATCCACCGTCGTGGCGTTGTAGGTGATTTCCTTGTCGAGACCGCTATGTTGGTCCCAGGAGGCGTGAATGATATTCACGAACCGCACCCCCCGCTCCACCAGGCGCCGCGCCAGCACGCAGTTCCGGGCAAAGGTATCCATGGTGTTCAGGTGCGGCAACGAACCGCGCCAATTGCCCTTCGGGTCCTTCCTGCCGACGCCGTATTGCTCCAGCAACTTGGGATTCTCATCCGCAAGGTCGATCAATTCCGGCGCCGCCAATTGCATGCGGGCGGCCAGTTCATAGCTCGAAATGCGGCTGGCGATCTCCGGGTCCCTCACTTCCTGATAGCGCGCTTGATTCAAGTCACGCAGGACATCCAGGCCCTCCCTCTGCAGTTGTGGCGGAATGCCATCCGGAGTTTTCAGGTTCAACACCGGTTCGCCGGAATTCCGGAACAGCACCCCGGCGTAACTCGTCGGCAGGAAGCCGCTTTGATACAGGGTCGCCCCTCCGCTTGAACCCCGACCGGCCGTCAAAACCACGTATCCCGGAAGATTTCGCGATTCACTGCCGAGACCGTAAGTGATCCAGGAACCCATCGTGGGCATGCCGAAGCGAGACACGCCGCACTGCATCATCAATTGGCCGGGATGATGGTTGAATTCCTCGCTGTGCATGCTGCGCACCATCAGGAGGTCGTCCGCAACCGAGCCCAGATGCGGGAGAATGTCGCTGAACTCCATACCGCACTGACCGTGCTTCTTGAACTTGCGATTGCTGCCCATCAGGGCCGCCGTATCCGGCTGGATGAAAGCGAAGCGCGCCTTGTCGAGTATCGACTTCGGCAGCTTCTCACCGTGCATCTCATTCAGCTTCGGCTTGGGGTCGAACAGGTCCAACTGCGACGGCGCCCCGGCCATGAAAATGGAAATGCAGGCCTTGGCATGCGGCTTGAAGTGCGTCGCCCGGGGCGTCATCGGACTCGAGACCGCCGCCGTGGCGTTGCCGATGACGCCGTCGTCCGTCAACGCCGCGCCCAAAGCGAGCCCGCCTATGCCGCTGGCCGTCGTATTCAGGAATTCACGACGCGTGTGGAGAATGGATTGTTCGTTGGGGTGCATGACAAAACAGTGAAAACAGGGACAAGGGAAATGCGCCGCAAGACCAGGAGGCATGGATGCCCGGAAGGCGCGTAGAGCCGTGGGGCGAGAGTCCCCTCGAGCCCATTCCAAAGCTCTGAAAGAGCGCAAGCGGCTTTCCGATCGGTTGCGTCGGGCAATGCGCGGCAAGGGGTTGTCCCTTCAGGAAATTGATTTGGGCTCGAGGGGACTCCCGCCCCACCGGCCTTGCCCTTCCTTCGGAATTTGATGGCTCTGTTGTCGGTTCGAAGTCCACGTCGTCACTCCCTCGTGATGAATTCATCCAGGTTCAGGACAATGCGCAAGGTTGCGACCCAGGCGGCGTTCTCTGCCAGGGCCGCGCCGCTGATCGCATGGCCGCCGACAATCTTCTTCGCATCCTCGGCGTTGCCGGCGTCGCCATACCAGTCGCGACTCGATTTCAAGA
>CAZFLK010000282.1:0-5020 GCA_964519245.1 uncultured Verrucomicrobiota bacterium | reverse complement strand
GGGCCTATTGCTTCTTGCCAAACAGTTGCTTGCGGGCCAGTTCGGCGATGCGCGCCACCGCCGGATGCTTAAAGCGACGCTCCACGGTAATGGCATAGAAGGATTCACGCATCGCCTCCGTGGAGCCCAGGATTCTCACGCCCAGCTCACGCTTGATCTCGTCCGACACCACGCTGGGCGCCGCAAAAACGCCGGCTCCATCCCGTCCAAAGACCTTCATCAAGGCGCTGTCCTCAAATTCAGCCCGTATGCGCGGCCTCACTGCCACGGTGTCAAACCAGCGTTCCAAAGAACGACGCGATAGCGAATTGTCGGTCAGCGCAAGAAAGGGAGCGCCGTCCAGTTTGGCCGGAAACCTGCCCTTCAACTGCCGGGCCAATTGCGGCGCGGCGAAGAACGTCACGCCGCAATCTCCCAGAAAGTGATTGAAGGCCTTGACCTTCACATTGCCTGCAATCGGCGTGTCGGTCAGCACCAGATCCAGACGCTGAATGGAAAGCTCCGCCAACAACCGATCCGTGTGATCCTCCTCGCAAATCAAGTGGACATTGCTGTCCGCCTCAACGATCGGGCTCAGAATTCGATGAGAAATGAGCTTGGGCAACACGTAGGAAACGCCCACCCGCAAACGACGCGGACGCACCGTCGCCACACTCTGAATGTTCTCCATGAACTCCTGACCCAATGAGAAGATCTCGTCCGCATAGTCGAACGCCATCTGACCGGCGTCCGTCAGCTCCAAACGACGCGAAACCCTGCGGAACAAAGGCTCACCAACCTGCTCTTCCAACAGCTTGATCTGCTTGGAAACCGTCGGCTGGGTCAGATGCAGGACCTTGCAGGCCGGACCGATGCCTCCCTCCCGGACCACCGTCCAGAAATAGTGGAGATGATGGTAATTCAACCAGTTCATCCCGAGATTCAAGCATAGATTTTGTCTATATGAAACGTGGAATGCAGTCTATCAATCTATTTCCGGATATATAGATTTAATCTATGCATCAACCGGATTAATAACCAATTAACAAATTAAAAACTTGTGGTGTCTTATTGTGAAGACATGAAAAACGCATCCTATGAAGACCTGTTGGCCGGCGCTTCCACGTTCAAGAGCCGGGTTATGGACAAAGACACCGAACGCTACGAGAGCCTCGCTGGCGGGCAGAGTCCGAAAATCACCTTCCTGACCTGTTCCGACTCCCGCATCGACCCCTGCGCTCTGACCGGGACGCAACCCGGCGACCTGTTTGTCATCCGCAACGCCGGCAATATTGTTCCGCCCGAGAACGGCTCTCCCTCCGGCGAACTGGCCTCGTTGGAGTTCGCCATCCGCGGGCTGAAAACCGAACACATTGTCGTCTGCGGACATTCCGATTGTGGAGCAATGAAGGGCATGCTCGCGCCCGACAGCTGCGCGCACCTCTCCCACGTATCCACCTGGACGCGCCTGGCTCAGGACGCTCGAATCGCGCTGGAGGGCGTCGGCGACGATCCGAAAGCCCGCCTCAACGCAGCCATCCGCGCCAACGTCAAACTGCAATTGGAAAACCTGCGCAAGCTCGATTTCGTGAAGGAGGGAGAGTCGGCCGGAACCCTTCACCTGCATGGCTGGGTCTACAACATCGCCGATGGTTCCGTCGACGTCGTGGAGGAAGCCAAGGCCGAACTGGCCTCGGCGTGACCAACGCTATCGCGAAGCGACAGAACAGGAGCTATCATGAAATCAATACTTAAGATCGAGGGTTTGGACTGGCGCCGTGACTTTATGGCGTCCATCGTCGTCTTCTTGGTCGCCCTGCCCCTGTGCATGGGCATCGCCATCGCCTCCGGCGTGCCGCCAGCCTTGGGGCTCATCAGCGGCATCGTGGGAGGCTTGGTCGTGGGCGTCATTGGAGGCGCGCCGCTTCAAGTCAGCGGCCCCGCCGCCGGGCTCGCCGTTCTGGTTTGGCAATTTGTGGACAAGTTCGGTCTGCCCGCGCTCGGCTGGGTCGTCCTCTTTTCCGGCATCATCCAGATGGCGTCGGGCGTCGCCAAACTGGGAAGATGGTTTCGGGCCGTCTCGCCCGCCGTCGTGCAAGGCATGCTCGCCGGCATCGGGGTGCTCATCTTCGCGAGCCAGTTCCACGTCATGGTGGACGACAAGCCGCGAGGATCCGGCATCGAGAACCTGCTGACCATTCCGGTCGCCATCCAGAAGGGGATCCTGCCCATCGATGGTTCAGTGCATCACCTGGCGGCGATCGTCGGCATCCTGGCCATCGCGTCGATTGTGCTCTGGAACAAGTTCCGGCCGGAGAAACTCAAGGCGCTGCCTGGCCCGCTGGTCGCGGTCGTGGTTGTGACGGGTCTGGCCGGAGCCCTCAGCCTGCCGATCCAATACGTGGATATCCCGGAAAACCTCTTCGCCGGGCTCAACACCCCGAAGCTTGAAGACAGCAGTCTCTTCGTCACGCCGGCCTTTTGGGGCGCAGTGATCGGTTTCGCACTGATCGCCAGCGCGGAGACATTGCTTTGCGCCACCGCCGTCGACCGCATGCACAAAGGCGAACGGACCAACTACGACAAGGAACTCCTGGCGCAGGGCGTCGGCAACAGTCTCTGTGGCCTCATGGGAGCGCTCCCCATCACCGGCGTGATCGTGCGCAGTTCGGCCAATGTGGAAGCCGGCGGCAAATCCCGCGCCTCCGCGATCTTCCACGGCGTCTGGCTGCTGCTGCTGGTCGGTTTCCTCCCCTTCATCCTCCGTTGGATCCCCACCTCGGCCCTCGCCGCCATCCTGGTCTTCACCGGCTACAAACTGGTCAACCCGCCCAACATGAAGAAAATGTGGAACACCAGCCGGTCGGAGTTCGGCGTCTTCGCCGTCACCATCGTCGCCATCGTGGCCACCGACCTCCTGACCGGGGTTCTGATCGGATTCAGCCTCGCGCTCGCCAAGATGCTCTACAACTTCCTGCACCTTAACATCGTCAAGGAGATCGCCGACGACGGCAAATCGGTGGACATCGCCCTCGACGGCGCCGCCACCTTCATCCACCTGCCGAAAGTGGCCGAACAACTCGAATCCATCGACGACGAGCTGGAGGTTCACTTCCACTTGGGATCCATGATCTACGCGGATCACTCCATTCTCGAATTGGTCAGCGACTGGCGCCAACGGCGCGCAGGCGATGTGCACATGGAGTGGGACGTCTTCCATTCCCGGTTGAACGCCAAGGTCTCGGTCGCCAATCTCGGATTCGATTCCAAGCTCGCCAACAAGGGACTCAAGGCGGCGCGGGCGACCATGACCGCGACCGCAGTGGCAACCGCAACGGCTGCCGCCGCATTGCCAGCCGATGCCAACCTCGACGCAACAACTGCGGAGGAAGCGAAGGGCAGCCCGGCAGCAAGAGCCTGAGAACGTTCAATCCCGCGCTGGCCGCCGGGACTGAATCCACGCCGACCGCTTGATTGGAGCGTCGGCGTTCCTCCTGATCGACCGGCCGCGCAATGCCGCGCGGCCGGTGCTTGGAGGAGCCAAGACAGCCTGAAGCAACCGTCCAAGCGGTCGCCGCAGCCACCCGTGTGCCCGTAAACCGCGCTTGACCCGGCAGCTAACGAGGCGAAGGTTCCAGCCCAACGACTCCGCTAGAAGAGAGCCCCCAACCAGACACAATGTGCCGAGAGAAAACGCAAACCCACGGCGAATGAACGACACTTCACGAAATCGAACCGTAGGCCGGACCCTGGAGCTTCTGGCGCTGGAGAAAGGCGATATCGCCTCCCTCGTCGTCTACAGCGGAGCCATCGGCGTGCTCTATCTGGCTCTGCCATAGGCGGCGCAGGCCCTGTTCACCAACGTCGCCTTCGGCACGCTGCTGCAGCCGGTCGTCGCTCTGGCGATGATTGTCTTCGCCGTCCTGACCTTTTCCGGCATTCTGGCTCTGCTCGAGAACATCGTCGTGGAGAGGCTTCAGCGCCGCTATTTCGCCAGGCTGGCCCTCTCCTTCGCCGAATCCCTTTCCAGCAGCGAGGCGGGAACGATTGATCGCGCCGCCGGCATTGACCGCGCCAACCGCTTCTTCGAAGTGGTCAACGTGCAAAAGACAACCTACACGCTCCTCCTGGACGGCCTCGCCCTGTTGTTGCAGATGTTCTTCGGAATGGCTCTATTGGCCGTCTACCACCCCTTGCTGCTGGCATTCGACCTTTGCCTGATCCTTTGCCTGATGTTGATCATCCTGCCTTGGGGGCGCAGCGCGGTCGAAACCGCCGTCGATGAGTCGAAGGCCAAACTGAATGTCGGCAACTGGATGCACGCCCTCGCCGCCAACCCCGCCCAGTACACGACCACTGAGGGGCACAACCGCGCCATTCTTCACGCGGACGAACTCACCGCCGAATACCTCAAGCGGCGACGACGCCACTTCCATGTCCTGTTCACCCAGATTGCCGGTTCCGTGCTGGTGCAGATTCTCGCCAACGCCTCGGTTTTGGTGATCGGAGGCTGGCTGGTCATCGAAGGGCAACTGACGCTGGGCCAGTTGGTCGCCGCCGAAATCGTCGTCAGCTCGCTCGCCGCTGGCATCGGCAAGCTCGGCAAATACCTCGAGGCGTTCTACGACCTCAGCGCCTCGACCGACAAGATTTCCCATGTGCTGCTGGCTCCCCGGAAGCGTGCGACAACCACGGAGGGCGGCGCTTGAACTCCTTTACCGACAGACTCGCTTCGCCGGACATCCGCAGATCGAATGCCATGCGCACAGCCCGACCGCTGAGGAATGGTTGGATCTTCGTCTCATTCCTCCTGTTGGCCGCCTCCACGCTGGTCGTCGGCCTGATTGAGATCCCTTGGCAACAAACTTCCACCGGCTTCGGCAGAGTGGTCGCCTTCTCCCCGGACGAACGCATCCAATCCGTCGACGCCCCCCCTCTCCGGCCGCATCAGTCGCTGGTTCGTGCAGGAGGGCGACACCGTTGAGGCGGGCGACCCCATCGTGGAGATTCTCGACATCGATCCCAACATCCTCGGCCGGCT
>CAZFLK010000281.1:0-5040 GCA_964519245.1 uncultured Verrucomicrobiota bacterium | reverse complement strand
CACGAACCACGAACCACGAACCACGAACCACGAACCACGAACCACGAACCACGAATCCCATGTCACTTCTAAGCGTCCAGAACCTCCGCACGTCGTTTCACACGCGCAATGGCATCGTGCGTGCGGTGGACGGTGTATCGTTTGACGTGGGGAAGGGGCAGACGCTGGGGATCGTGGGGGAATCGGGCTCCGGCAAGTCGGTTACGTGCTATTCGCTGCTGGGCTTGATCCCGCAGCCTCCCGGCAAGATCGAGGGAGGGAAGGCCCTGTTTGACGGGAAGGACCTGCTGGCGATGTCGGAGAAGGAATTGCGCACTGTCCGTGGCAAGCGGGTTTCGATGATCTTCCAGGATCCCATGACTTCGCTGAATCCTTTCATGCGGATTGGCGATCAATTGACCGAACCGCTGCTCATCCACGACGGCATCGACAAGGCGACCGCGACCAAGCGCGCCATCCAGGCCTTGGAGGAGGTTGGCGTGCCGGACGCGCCGCGCCGCATTCGCCAGTATCCTCACGAGTTTTCCGGAGGCATGCGCCAGCGCGTGATGATCGCCATGGCGCTGATCACGAATCCCGAGCTGCTCATCGCCGACGAACCCACCACCGCGCTCGATGTGACCGTGCAGGCGCAGGTGCTCGAACTGATCAAGGAGATGCAACGCAAGCACGGCACGGCGGTGATCCTGATCAGTCATGATCTGGGCGTCGTCGCCGGATTCGTGGACCATGTGAATGTCATGTATGCCGGCCGCGTGGTCGAAAGCGGCCCGACGCGCGAGGTTTATTACCATTCGAAACACCCTTACAATGAGGCTTTGCAGCGATCCATTCCCGCGTTGCAGACGAAGGGAAAGGAGCTCTACACCATCCCCGGCGCGCCACCGGATCTCGCGCGACTTGGGGAGGGTTGCGCCTTCGCGCCCCGTTGCGCCTACGTGCAGGATGCCTGCCGTTCGGGCGAACTGGCGCTGAAAGGCGTCGCCGAGAATCACGAATCCGCCTGCCGTCGCGTGCAGGAGGGGGAGATTGAATTGAATGCCGCTCCAGCCTGATGTCTCCGACTGATTACTGATTACTGATTACTGATTACGCCCATGTCCGACGCCTTTCTCCAGATTGAGAACCTTCATACGCACTTTCCGGTGGACCGCGGGTTGCTGTTCCGCAAGCGCGTGGCGACGGTGCGGGCAGTGGATGGAGTGAGCCTGGAGTTGAGGAAGGGTGAGATCCTGGGATTGGTGGGTGAGTCAGGTTGCGGCAAGTCGACCCTGGGCCGCAGTGTGTTGCAGTTGATTCGGCCGACCAGCGGTTCGATTCGAATAGGGGGCAGAAATCTGACGGAGTTGGACGGCGAGGCGCTGCGGGCGGCGCGGGCTGATTTCCAGATGATCTTTCAGGATCCCTACGCCTCGTTGAATCCACGAATGACGGTCTATGACGCGCTGGCCGAGGCAATCTGGCTGCATCGGGATGTGGGAGGCGGGGACATTGCCGCGCAAGTTGCGGAGTTGATGGAGAAGGTGGGGCTTTCGGCCCGGGCGATGCGCAAGTATCCGCACGAGTTTTCCGGGGGACAACGGCAGCGCATTGCGATTGCGAGGGCCTTGGCGGTGGAACCAAAGTTGATCATTGCCGACGAGCCCGTCTCCGCGCTGGACGTTTCCATCCAGGCCCAGATCATCAATTTGTTGGAAAAGCTTTCGCGGGAGATGGAGCTGACCCTGGTTTTTATTTCACATGACTTGTCGGTGGTGAAGCACATCGCCGACCGGATTGCGGTCATGTATTTGGGCAAGATTGTGGAATTGGGGGCGGCTTCAGAAGTAATCGAGAAGCCGCAGCATCCCTACACCCGGGCCTTGGTCAGCGCGGTTCCGGTTCCCGATCCGGACAAGGAGCGCGAAAGGAAGCGCATCCTGCTTCAGGGCGATCCTCCGTCGCCGATGAATCCGCCCTCCGGTTGCGCGTTTCATCCGCGTTGCGCCTTCGCGACCGATGTCTGCAAGGGCGAGGCTCCGGCGCTGCGTGAACATGAAGGATCCGCCAGCGTGGCTGCCTGCGCAAGGTTGGGTGAGATCGACGGTTGAGGAGCGAAGGGCGTTCTCGGATCTGAAGAATCCCCACGGACGGCAAAGCCGACCCACGGATGGTTTCTTCCTGAATTTCAGTTGTAGCGCGGCCGTGTCGGCTGCGGGTTTGTGGGGCGTCCTACCGTCGGTTCCGAGAGAATGTGCGGAAGCATGTCCCCCACGGATGGCAAAGCCGACCCACGGATGGTTTCTTCCTGCAGTTCAGTTGTAGCGCGACCGTGTCGGCTGTGGGTTTGTGGAGTGTCCCGCTGTCGGTTCCGAGAGGACGTGCGGAAGTATCTCCCCCACGGATGGCAAAGCCGACCCACGGATGGTTTCTTCCTGAAGTTCAGTTGTAGCGCGGCCGTGTCGGCTGCGGGTTTGTGGGGTGTCCCGCCGTCGGTTCCCAGAGAATTGGAGTTTTCGCCGTGCCCCGGTCTTCTGTCAGTCTCGGGAACGTCTCTTCTCAGCCAAACTCATCCCAGATTCAACCGCGCCCTTTGCGCGGCGTTGTTTTCATCAGTTTGCCCAGTATTTTGCGATGGGCGCTGGTGAGCGCGAGTTGGTCCAGTTCCTCAATCGTCTTCCAGGCTTCGTTCTTCCGGGCCCGGCCGGGTTTGGCGGCTTTCGCGTGGACAGCTTCCACGGTGATACGATAGCGGGTGATGGAATGCCGCACGACACAGAGTGAAGCCGGTTCTCCATGCGCGGGGAGGTTCGGAGCCGCTTCCGCTTCGGGTTCGTAATTGGGGAATTCCCAGAAGCCGCCGTTGACGACCTCCTGCGGCCTTCGACGAATGAGGAACCGGCCGCTTGATTCGACGACAAAGGCCTTGAACTTGCGCGGTGTGGCGGCCGCATTCTTCCTGAGGTTGGGCAATTGCGCCTGCCGCCCATCGCGTTTCGCGACACAAGTCCTCCGCAGGGGGCAGGCGTGGCAGGCGGGGTTGGTCGGCGAACAGACCATCGCCCCAAGCTCCATGAGCGCTTGGTTGAAGTCCGAGCAGTTGCGTTCGTTGGCGCGCTGCGCTGATCCTGCGTTTCGGACCAGTTCTTCCGCGAGGGACCAGATCCGCTCGTTGGTTGGCTTCTCCTTGGGGTCGGCGCCTATCCCGTAGACGCGGGTCAACACGCGGATGACGTTGCCGTCGACGATGGGGGCCGGTTGATTGAAGGCAATGCTGCAGATGGCGCCGGCGGTGTAGCGACCGACGCCGGGGAGTTGAAGAACTTCCGGAAGCGTTCGGGGAAAGCGTCCGCCGAATTGGGTGAGGATGGTCTGTGCGCCTTTCTGAAGATTTCGCGCGCGGCGGTAGTAGCCGAGTCCTTCCCAGAGCTTGAGAACTCTGTCCTCTTTCGCATTGGCGAGCGATCGGATCGACGGCAGTTCCTTCAGCCACCGTTTCCAATAGGGGATGACGGTCGCGACCAGGGTCTGCTGGAGCATGATCTCGGACACCCAGATCGCGTAGGGGCGCGATGTCCGGCGCCAAGGAAGGTCGCGCGCGTTGGCGCCATACCATTTGAGCAGGGGGCAGACGATGTCGCTGAGGGCATGCACGGTTGCAGAGGATAGGGCAAGCCCCTACGATGACACGAAATTTGTGAAGTCCATCACCAGCCATACCTGCAAACTCACCGCCGAACAGGCCGATCAACTGGAGGCGCATCTTCATGCCAATGGCTTTGAATCGCACGAGGTCCCGCATGCGCGGTTTGCCGGGCGGAAGGGCAAGCTGAACATTGTCTTCTACAACAGCGGCAAGATGGTCGCGCAGGGCAAGGATACCCAGGAATTCGTCGAGTTCGTGCTGGAGCCCATGATCCTGCAGGAGGCCCGGCTGGGTTATGAGGAGGCGCTCAATCCTGAGTTGCTGACGCCGCGCTTCGGCATCGACGAATCGGGGAAGGGTGATTTCTTCGGGCCGTTGGTGGCCGCCGGGGTCTACGTGAACGAGTCGATCGTGGGCGAGTTGAAGGCGGCCGGCGTCCAGGACTCGAAGAACATCAAGAGCGCGAAGAAGATGGCGGATCTGGCGCAGATCATCCGGGAAACGCCCGGCTGTGTCTATTCGGTCGTCCCGATTGGGCCGGAGGCCTACAACCGGCTCTACAAGAGCATGCGCTCGGTCAACGCGATGTTGGCCTGGGCCCATGCGCGCGTGATCGAGAACCTGATGGGGCAGCGGCATCGGATGAATCCCCTGCCCGAGCGCGCCATCAGCGATCAGTTCGCCGCCAACAAGTCCACGGTCGCCAAGGCCTTGATGAGCTTGGGGCGGGAGATTGAGTTGGTGCAGCGGCACAAGGCGGAATCGGATATTGCCGTGGCCGCGGCCTCCATCCTGGCGCGGGACGAGTTTGTCTCGCGCTTGAAGAAACTGGGCGAGGGATTCGACATGGAGTTCCCCAAGGGAGCCTCCAAATTGGTGGACGCCGCCGGGGTGGATTTTGTTGCCAAGCACGGGGCCGGGCAGTTGCCCAAGGTGGCCAAGATGCATTTCCGGACCTCCTACCGGGTTCAAGGGCTGCCGGAGCCGCCCAAGAAGGAATGGCGAAGGAAGTAGGGGGAGACGGCTTCTCGGGGTATTCGCGGGGCGTCCTGCCCGTCCGTCCGCAATTGGCGGTGAAACGCAGCCAGAACCCGCAACCGGGACGGCCGCGCTACGCTGTGGATGCCGTCGCCGTCGCTTCCGCCTTCAGCCGGCAGCCGCATTCCGCGCAATAGTTCGCCTTGGGCGGCGTGATTGCCCCGCAATCGGGGCAGTCGTTGTGCGCATTGAGGTGCCGATGATGAATGATCAGATTCCGGATGTAGGGAATGAAGGTGAAGACGTAGGCGAAGATGAAGACCGAGTCGCGTCGGAAGAAGGCGGCGTAGGCAAAGAGGAGCGAGGCCCCGGTCAAGCTCAGCCACCAGAACGCCACCGGAACAACCACCTGCTTCATCTTCTCCGTGTAGTACCAC
>CAZFLK010000280.1:0-5040 GCA_964519245.1 uncultured Verrucomicrobiota bacterium | reverse complement strand
TCGAAAAGGCGGTGGGGCGAGACTCCGTCGAGCCCACTTCGACACCCTGCAGGGGGGAAAGCGGCGAAGGGAAAGCGCTGCAGGTGAGCCCCGGACGGCGCTGTGAGCAGGAAGACCCCTTTTCGTCCCTTGGGGACTTGGCGTTGCGCCACCCGTTCTCAATCGCGCCTCGGCCTTTGTCGCCTCAATCCGGGGAGTCCGCCGGCAGCAGGGCCTTGCGCAGACGCTGGATCGGCTCCTGCCGCTCGGTTGACGTCATGGTGAAACGATAACCGTAATCCCTCGGATCGACTCCGAATTCACGGCGAAAGTTCTTCTGGGTGAACTGTCGGTTGATGAGGAAGGGATCGTCCAGCATATCGATCAGCCCCGGCATCGCCCAGCGCGCACCCTGTTTGAACAAGGCCTCGCTGCCGGCCAAACGAACGGCCTCGTTGGGACTCGCCAGGTAGCCTTCCCCGGTCGCGCCCGCGCGTTTCGGGTAGTTGGCGGCAAGCTTTGCCGAATTGTATTGCCCGCCGGCCCCATACCATTCCGCCAGGCGCTGCACCGTCCAATCAATCGGCTTGTCGAGATGACACAGGTTGCAGGCATTCGGTTGGTTGGCCTCGATCATCCGCGGGTCCGTGGGATTGGAAATCACGTGGGTTCGCACCATGTCCTGCATCCCTTCATTGACCTTCGGCATGTGGCAATTCATGCACCGGCTTCCCTCGCTCCCCGCCGGATGATGCGTATGCGCGACCACCGCGGAGGAAGCCTCAAACTGCTGGTGGCAGGCGACGCAACTGGCGTCGTCCTCCCGCGGCGTCCGGGACCATTTTTTTCCAATCCCCTTGTGCGGATCATGACAATGAATACAGGTGAGCTGTTTCATTCCCCGAGCCGCCGCTTTGCCCGCATCGTAGCAAAATCCCTCCACTGCGTCGCTGTACTCGGTGGAATTCCACGTATCCATCCCGTTGGCGTACTGGGGGCGGCCTCCGGCGTGACAACGGGAACAGATCCAATTCTGGTTGGCAGAATGACGCCCCCAGACTTCCTCCGCACTCGCCCCCTCGGGATAGATCGTCGCATCCAACGGAAAAAACGGCGGCAGTTTCGACTTGTCCTTCACGTGCCCTGCGCAACCCAGGTGACACGTCTCGCACGAAACACCCAGCGAAACGGCGTGATCGCGCGTCAACTTCTCATTGACCCGGTTCCGCAGGATGCCGATCACACCCTGAGTCGAAACCGCGCTCGGAGCTTCGTTGGTGTCCACCAGATCCGGATGCTCTTCGGAGAGGTATTTCGAGGCGTGAAAGGAGACCGTGCGCGGCGTCAATACGTGAAAGCGGCTGGAAGAACCGACCTGCATCATCCAGTCGCCCGCGGCCACCGTCGTGTGACAACTGGAACACTGCCGATCGTAGCCCATCTTGGTCGGCCCGGTGAACGGATCATACCTCTCGGAATCGGGCTTCTCAAGATCCACATGGACAATGGGGACAATCTCCTTCGTCTCAATCCAATACCCCACCGGCAACACCTCCTCGATCCGGCGCGCCGGATGACTTCCCGGCTCCGGCCCCTCCCGCAAAAGTCCGACGTAATACTGGAAGAAACGGCTGCCGATCGTCCGCCGGACTTCATACTCCCGCCGCACGCCGTCCCGTTCCGTCGTCACATGTCGCTTCCCGTCGATGGTTTCAAATCGAGCCGCGCCGCCGAGGTATTCCAGAGACAGGCCGCCGGAAAAATCCGCCACGACCGTTTCATCCGTCGCCTCGGCGTTCATCAACCGATGCGAGTGCGTCCACCAGTCCGCATGCTTGTCCTCGTGGCATTCCCGGCACGATTCCGCGCCGGCGTAGTCGCCGTGACGAATGTTGCTGAAATCATGGGGCTGTTTCGGCCGCGCGGCCCGCACGTCGTCGGGCACGCCGTCCCAATAAAGCTTCACCTCGTTGGCCGGATCCAGAACGTTCTTCCTCTGCGCGGGCACCAGGGCCCGCATCTTCCTGGGCGCCCCTGATCCGGACCCGGAGGCCAACACGCTCCGTTCATTCTCGTAATGCCCTTCGCGCGGCGAACTGACACCCACGGGCGGCTCACTTCCCGGTGTAAGACTTCTGGCCGACGAAACCGACGAATCCCCGGGCTCGCTTTCCGGTTCCGGTGCCAACGGCGCCGCCTGCCAGACCACCGTCTCTGCCCCGTCGGACGCCTCATCCTTGACCTCCGGCTGCAGACTCGGGCGCACCCCCAACCATGTTCCGTAGCCAATCAGCCCCAGGACCCCAATGCTCACCGCCGCCCGTAGCCGGAACCCTCCCCCTGCCGAACGTCCCGGCGGCTTTGTTGGTCTGGATGATCCTTCAAGCATGATTCAACCAAGGGAACGCACGCGGGCGCGCTGCCTTGAAATCGCCCGCGCGCAGCTCATGCGAAACCGACGGGCGCAATGCCAAACCGGTTTCATCGCTTTCATTTAAGTTTGTTCTCCAGCAACAGGAAGGGCGGTCCGGACTCCGCCCAACGTCGCTGCAACATCGCCGGCACAATGGAAGGCCCCTCGTTCAAGGCCCCCAAAACGATGTCGATGTCCCCGTCGCCGTCAAGATCATTGGCGTCCATGGTGAGCCAACGACCAGCCAGGGTCTGCTCGAATGTCCGCGCCGTGAAGGTCATATCGCCCCGGTTCTCAAAGTAGACGAAGGTCTCCTCCCGCGACTTGCGGTAGTCCGCAAAATAAGCGATGGACGCAATGTCCAGGTCGCCGTCCTGATCGTAGTCCCGGGCCATCGCCTTGTAGGCCCCGTTGACGGGGTAGAACCACGACTCCGTAAAATTGAAACTGCCGTCGTTTAGGTAGATACGGACGCCGTGATAATTCTTGAAAGGGGGCACATACTTGACGTGATCTCCATTGTCGCCATTCGTGGCTACGATGTCCTCATCTCCGTCGCCGTCCATGTCCACCAGTTCAAACCAGGAATTCCCCCACACCGGGTGCTTCTCGAGAATCGGCGTCATCAGAAAATCACCATTTCCGGCGTTCTCAAACAAATAGATGCCTTCCTTCGATTGAGCAAACATCACAAACAAGTCCGGCCGACCATCCTCATTGTAATCCCGGACATGAACCTTGATGGCGCCCGCGCGCTGCTCAATCACGCGCTGTTCGAATGCCCCGCCCCCCTTGTTTTCGTACCAAAGCAGGCTGCCAAGGATGTTCCCATAACCGCAAACGACAATGTCCTCCATGCCGTCGCCGTTCAAGTCGACAAACTCCATATCAACGGGCCGCGGCAAGCTCTGGATAAAATTGCCTCCTCCGCCCGCCCCGGACGAAACCGGGCGCCCTGCAAATGCCAGCGCGCCGTTCAAATCGTCGGAAGGCAGCAGATCTCCCATCTGAAGGACATACAGGATATCGTCTCTCAGAATCAAATCGGAAGGCGGACTGTCAAATTCAAGAAACCCCTTCCGCCGAAGCTGCGGCCCGAAGACGGCCAGCGTGTTCGTGGTCGCCTCCCCCACATACAATACGCCCCGCTCCGGATCTATGCGCACGAGAGAAGTCTGCGGGCTCTGGATCTGCTGGGGTATAACCGCCTCGAATGCATCCAAACCGATTGCGATCGCTGAACGTTCGTCCTGCGGCAACGCCTCGTCCGGCGCCTCGTGTAGATAGAAGGAAACAATCGCGCGCCAGTCCTCAATGCTCTCAAGGATGGGCGACGTGGGAATAATTCCCGCATCGCGCACGCGTTGCTGGGCTCCCAACTCCTCGTAGGGATCGCCATCACTCAAGCCCATGAAGACAGCCATGTCAGGCAGGACCTCCAACGCCCAATTGGCCCGGTCGAGCAGCTTCGGATCGGGATAAAGATGACATCCAGCGCAAATTGTCTTGGCCAATTCACGCCCGCGCTCCACCGCTCCGCCACGAGAATCATCGGGAGTCGACTGCGCCGTCTTGTGCGCTTTCTCTCGCCGCGGCATGGTCGACGAGCCCGCAACCACAAGCCCTTTCTCCAAGTCGGCCCCCGCAGCCTCCCGATCAGCGTTCGCTTGCCCCGACGAGCCTCCAGACAGGAGGAGCGACACCGCAAAGAGACCCGCCCCCACCACGGCGCCGCCGACAAAAGACACCCCTCCAAAAGAGTTCCGTGAGGGTTCAGATTCCGACTTCATGACCGATATCCCGGAGCCATCCGGCTCATCGCTGAACACTGCGGGGAGCCACGCCGATCTTCCCGTCATAGCGGACGGCGATATCCGATGCGTCATCCGGCAATTCGGCTTCGAGGGCTTTTCCCCAAGGCCAGAAAACCTGCACATGCGTCGCTTTCTCCGGCGCAGCCATAACCTGGGTTAACGAATTCTGGGACCAGTAGCCGGAACCCGCATCCACCGAGCGCATCGCCCCCCATTGATCGCCGAATCGAAGCCGCAGTTTTGCCCCGATCGCGTAGAAATTCGTCCTTTCACCAATCAGCCGGATTCGAATCCCGGGTTTACCGGTCTGGTTGCGGTAAAGTTTCGTCTGGGCGCCGTTCTGAGCAACCAGCAGATCCACGCGGCCATCGCGATCGTAATCGCCTACCGCCGCCCCGCGCTGTTCACCGTAGATCTTAACGCCGGTGATCTGCCCCGGAACGGCTTCGAGCCGCCCTTGCCCCAATCCCCGCAGCCACAGGCCGCGTCCGCCGTCGCTGCGAGGTGTTTCTATTTGCGAGGCAAAGAAATTCTGACTCAGGAAGATATCCTCGTTGCCATCGCCATCGTAATCCGCCACACAAACGCCAAACGCCGGCGCCAACTGGGATGCCGCGGGCAAAGCCCGCCCCTCGAACCGTTCGCCGCGATTGAAGAACACCATGTGGTCCAGCGTGTTGGCCTCCACGGTCCGCGCACCCTTCAGCCGGTCCCCATAAATGCCGTCGACGCTCAACCCGCCGAAGGCGGCATAGGAGCCCAACTCGCCGACAAAGGGCATCGCGCGCGAGGAGCAACTGAACCCCCGCTCCGGCACCCACTGGCCCATCCGCT
>CAZFLK010000279.1:0-5046 GCA_964519245.1 uncultured Verrucomicrobiota bacterium | reverse complement strand
GATCATCGAGATTGCTTGTCGATCCGCTTGAGCAGCAGGCTCACAGTCTGAGGATGCCACTGACCGCCGCGTGCGCTCTTGATGCCTTGGTCGTTCAGGGCCGCAGCGATCGCCCGTGTGGTCGTAACGCCCTCCTTCCGCAGTCTGCGGATCACCGGGCGTAGCTCCTTGGCCTGAGATTTGGCCCTGGCGGCGTTTTGCTTCGCCAGGGCCTTGCCGTTCCGGCCGAGCTTCACACCGCGCGCCTTGGCCCGTTCCAGGCCCGCCTTGGTGCGTTGGCTGATGAGCCTGCGTTCGTGTTCGCCCATGGCGGCGTGGACGTGGAGCATGAACGGATCCGCGTTCGGAAACTCCACCGCGCAGAACTTCACCCCGCGCTCCATCAGGCCGGAGATGAAGTGAACATTCCTGGCCAACCGGTCCAGCTTGGCGATCACCAGCGTCGCCTTCCGGCGTTTACACAGCTTCAACGCCTCCTCCAGTTCTGGTCGGTCGCTCTTCCCGCCTGACTCGACCTCGGTAAATTCGGCGACCAGATCCCAGTCACCGCCATTCAGGAACTCCTCCACCGCCTTCTTCTGGGCTTCCAATCCAAGTCC
Organism: uncultured Verrucomicrobiota bacterium; assembly: GCA_964519245.1. Lineage (GTDB taxonomy): Bacteria > Verrucomicrobiota > Verrucomicrobiia > Limisphaerales > JAYPEY01 > JAYPEY01. The sequence continues at coordinate 4,447 of CAZFLK010000279.1, read as the reverse complement.
GGACCGGCCCTGCTCGTCAGTGCTGACGCGGTAGTAGGCAACGTAGTTGCCCCTGTGTTCATTGGTGGTTTTGGATGCTTCCGTCATATATTACCGGTGGTTTATATATGACAGTCATGCGGGAGTCCATGCTTCACCAACTCAAAACGCGCCCCCAGGGCTGTTACGTCGCAGGAAACAATAAGGGCTTGGCTACCTCCGGAATTGATCAGGTAACAGCCCCGAATACAGCGGCGAGGTTACGCGCGCGCGTTCATTCCTTCCCGTCCCGACCGGAACGCGTCCCCTGCGAGCTTGGCTTGCTTGAACGCTTTGTCCCCTTCCGTCCCCGACTCGCTCGCTGGTATTCCTTTTCGGAATAGGTCTTGAGCCCTTGAATCTCGAGCCATTCGCGAAAAGACACGGAGGGAGAACTTGCCAGGACCTGCTCGTACAGTCTGGCTTCCAAGGCGTCCAAAGCGGCCAGTCGACGAGCCTTCGATCTGATTCGTGACAGGGAGCGGTAGGCAGTGGTCAGCTTGGCGGCTAACGCGTTCGGTCTCTTTCGGGATTTCGCTCTGACCTTCGCGCGCGTCTTCCAGTAGAGCTGCATCGCCAGAACCTGCTTGCTGCGGTCTTGTTCTCCGGGCGCGGGCGGCGTCCATCCATCAGGGATTTTTCCGTGCTCGCGGAAATAGCTCAGTCGTCGGGCTCGCCGTTCATGCAACCGTTTCCAGTGTCGAGCGTGCGGCTCCTCGCGCAAGGACGCCAAACGTTCCCTGGACATCCTGCAGCGTTGTCGACCAGCCTCGATCCACCGGTTCGTGAGATCTTCTTCAACGGGCACGCGATACAACAATGTCCAGAGTAGGAGCCCCAGGTCGCGAGGCTTCGGAGGTTGCTTATGCCTGTTCATGCTTCTTTCTCCCTCGATCATCTTGCCCCATCAAACTCCAGCTTGCCGATGCAGGAGAGCCTTTGGGGAAGGAGAGAGCGCGTCGCAATCGTCGACAACCGCCGCCAACCGCTCCCGAGGAGTAACGGTTGGCGGCGGTTGTCGACGGTTGTCGCAATTGCCCAACCCCGACAGAATGGACTATTTTGCGCCAAAAATGACGATTGTCGCGGTTGTCGCGATTGGCGACTCCACATAAAAGGCAATTTGGAGCCTTCCTCCCCTAGTAAGTCATCTGAACACGCTTCTACGTGGTCAGTTGGAACGGTTGCAGCAGCCAGAGTTTGAAGAAGTGGTATCAGGAAGGCGAATCCCCACTGCGAGCTCCCGTCAACCGCGACAACCGCGACAATCGACTCGGCGCAGCAATTAAGTTTTAGCCCTCCGCGTAGGCGAGAAGGCGAGCAGGCACAGAGTCGAGTTATGTCGTTCGAGCCGTGGCGGTTGATCGCTGCTGAACCTGCAGTTGGCAGCGCGGCATGATGACAAGATTTCGCCTCGTCGTTGGAGCCTGTTTGCCACGTCTTGATCTCGATGCTGCCGCGGGGTAGTCCACGGCCAATGTCCATTATTGGGAAACCGGCTACGTTGTAGCGGATCCGGTCGGAGAAGCCCTTGTCGATCATGCTATTGCGTTCTGGCCTGGTTTTCATTCTGTTCGGCTCCCGCGAACTCAAACGGTAATCGGGGTCGATTCGCTCTTGAGCCGGTAGATGCGGGTCGTTTTACCTCCGTGTGATGGGCGCACATCCTCGCCAGCGAGGATGTCCGTGGCCTCCATCCGCTCAAGGAGGTCCCGAGCCGCCTGAGGCGTGCGGCAGATGCGAGTGTCATGGTAGATGTCTCGAGCCTTGAGGTAATCAAGCTTCCGACGCTTCCTTCGTTCTTCCATTAACTCGAGGACCGCGTCGGCCTGCTGCTTGAAGGAGGCGCGGCGAGACTTATTGAGGATTTCGAGTTGTTGGTCGGCGAACCAGTCTGCTACTGCGATAGCCTCGCGAGCAGTTTCCACACTAAGGCTATGGTCCGCTGCGAGGTCGCCAAACTTGCAGGCGTGGAACGTGACGGCAATGCGCCATGCCTGCTCCGTCCATCGGCTGACGAAGGATTCCACGTCACGTAGATCTCCGTTCTGGCGGCGGATATTGGCGTTGTAGTGGTCACACAGGACGTCTAAGGCGGCTGAGCTTGGTTTGCATGTTTGTTGACTTTCCGAGACGTGAAAAGCCACCAGAAGACGATGAATTAACCCTGACCAGGCTGATTTGAAGTCGTCCGGCAGCGGGACGGACTCGCCTCCGATCTCTGTGGCAGCGGCGTTCGTGTGCGCGACCAGACAGCGCGGCAGGAATCCGCCAACCTGAAGACTGGTCTCACCAAAGAGCGTTTCGAGGATATCGGGCTGGAACAACCAAAGCAGGGACAGACAGGGGTGAGCCAGGCGCAGCGGTTCTTTGTCCTTTCGGTCCTCGATGAACGGTTCACCCGTAAACCCCTTCAAATAGAATCCGTCGTCTGCACCCTTGCCTGGGTTGTAGCGGCCGAGGAGGTTCTGTACCGCCTTGCGGGCGTCAGAACTCTGGGAGTAGAGAGTTTCGCGGTTTTGCTCCATGAGCCGAGGCAAGGCTTCGATGGTCACGTCTTCGGTGACCATGCGCGGCGAATGGCAAGTCCGGCTGACCTCACCCAGTTGTGCCTGCTTGCGCTGCATCTGAGCTTTGATCTCGGCGCGAGACTGTTCGTCCGAGTCCGGTTTGATCAATTTCTCGAGATTAGCGATCTCCTTTTCGAGTATACGTCGTTCTGTTTGAACCCTTGGCCTTTCCTCTATCCTCCAATGTTCTATCCGTTCCGCTTCAAATTCACGCAAGGGGCCGGTCAGAAGTTCAAAAGCCGTGCTCTTTCCCAGGCCGGAACGCGCTGAAATCAGGAGAAAAAGATTCGCTCGGGTCTTGCGGTTGGGACCGCTCTGGACAGACAGACCGGCTCCGACTGCCGCGCTGGCAACAGACAGGGCGATAGCGGCGGGGAGGACGACAGGCAAACGCTCGCTGTCTGCGACGGCCTCGACGTAATCGCGGATCGCGGGCGGGAAGGCTTCGATGGGGAATGGTGGATCACCTTGCTCATCCTCCGCTTTTGGCAGGGAAGGATTATCGGTCGATAGTCTACCTACTTGTTTTCCGGCCAGAAGCGCCTGCGCAATATCGCCCTTGGACGCACCCGCCTTCGTCCATTCGTTGACATCCTTGTGGGACTCGGGAGTCCTGACGTGGATCACCTTGCAGGGACTTTGAGCGATAACATCGGCAAGCCATTTCTCCGCTGGAGCTGAACAGCCGTCAATGGGCGCCGGATCGTTCTGAGGAAAGGCATATAGAATTGCGTCTGGGCTACCGTGATCCTTGAGTAACCGGCCATTCTGAGCGCCGCGGGTGACGATCACGGCCGCGTCCGGTATCCCGTCTTGAGCATGCCAGTCATGACGGTCCATAAATGCAAGTGCGTCCCATGGGGATTCAAATGCAAAGATGAAACCCGCAGTCTCTGGATCGCCAAAGATCATTGGCGACATCGATCCCTTTGGCGTGTAGAACCAACGGCCGTCCTCCACGCGGAAGTGGCAGCGGACTGGTGCCCCGTCAATAATTACAGGGAATGCGATGTTGCCGTCGTAGATGCCGATCATCGACCATTTGTGAAGCCACTGGGTGAACTTTCGTGAGTAGCCCCGCCAGTCGGCGATCTGGTCGAGCTTGTCAGGTGTCAAGGCGTCCACACAGGCAGACCACGCGAAGGGGACCGCTGGTGGTTTTTGAGGAACTAGTTTGGGCTTGGTTTTCTGCTTGGTGTAAGGCTTTGAAGCACCCACGTCGGCCATCTGTCGGAATTCCCGTATGGCATCGCCTGTGGAGACGTTCCGCACCTTGGCCAAGTAATCGATTTCGTCGCCATCACCACAACCGGCATGGCATTTGAAACGATATGCGCCGCCATCGGACTGCCAGACGGAGAAGCTCGGGCTTGAATCCTCATGAAACGGACACTGCGCCGACTTCTTGGCGTGGTCGCCGTGTCCCAAATGCGCCATGAGATCGGGCAGCGGCAACCGCCGCTTGGCGTCGGCGAGAGAATTAGTTGGATTCATGCTGCTCAGCCTCCCTGTGCGCGATCTTGGTTTCGAGTCGGTGACACAACGATGCAGGCCACCAGAACAGGGCTTGAGGCAGTTTCAGAATTGCCACCGCCACCTTGAGTGGAAGGATAGTGACTTGCCGCTTCACTTTTCCTCCTTTGATGGTTGCAGGTAAGACTCGACGAGCAGTATCACGTCGCCTTCGCGGATAAAGTCTGCCAACGGCTGGGAATTCTTGAGAATCATCGGGAACCTCCGCGTTCTTCTCCCCGCGCGTTCACCCGACAGGTGCGGTCGAGATGTTGTTTGACCTCAGACCATGGTGTGAACGCCGGTCCGAAAGTGCGGCGCCGGGCGGGCGAAAAGTGCGGCGCTTG
>CAZFLK010000278.1:0-5111 GCA_964519245.1 uncultured Verrucomicrobiota bacterium | reverse complement strand
CAACGGTTCATCTCCTTGTCGAACGCCAACAAGGGAAAATCCACCACCCACAGAAAATCGAACCGGTTCTTGTCCACGGTCAACTTGCCCCTTCCCTCAAGGATCTCCCGGCAATAGTTGCGGATCAGACCAAGGATCTCACAGGCGTTCAGCCACTCATCCGCGGCGAACAGGATCAGATCGCCCTCCTGAATCTCCAGCTTCGTCGCCAACGCCTCCTTCTCCGCGTCGCTGAAAAACTTCACGATCGGCGACTTCCATTCGCCCTTCTCCACCTTGATGTAGGCGAGGCCCTTGGCTCCATGATCCTGCGCCACCCGCGTCATGGTCTCCATCTGCCCCTGCGTCACATCCGCGTAGCCGCGGGCGTTGATCGCCTTCACCACGCCGCCCTTCTCCACAACCGATTTGAACACCTTGAACTGGCTGTCCTTGAAGTCGTCGGTGAAATCCACCAATTCCATGCCGAAACGCGTGTCCGGCTTGTCGATGCCATAGCGGTTCATGACCTCCTGGAAGGTCATCCGCTTGAACGGCGTGGGAATCTCGACGTCCAACGCCGTCTTCCAGACCCGCTTCAACAAGCCCTCGATCAGGGCGTAGATGTCTTCCCGATCGATGAAGGACATCTCGATATCGACCTGGGTGAACTCGGGCTGCCGGTCCGCCCGCAAATCCTCATCCCGATAACAACGCGCCAATTGGAAATACTTCTCAACACCCGCAACCATCAGGATCTGCTTGTACTGCTGCGGCGATTGCGGCAACGCGTAGAACTTGCCCGGGTGCAGCCGACTCGGCGTCAGAAACTCGCGCGCGCCCTCCGGCGTCGACTTGAACAAGGTCGGCGTCTCGATCTCCAGGAAGCCCTGTTCCTCCATGAAGACGCGCGTCGCGGTGGCCACCCGGGATCGCAAACGCAGATTGCTGATCATTTCGGGCCGACGCAAATCCAGGTAGCGGTGCCGCAGGCGGTGATCTTCATGCACCTTCGCCGCCGCCTCGGGATCGTCGATCTGAAAGGGCAACACCTCGGCCGCATTCAACATCTCGATGCCGTCGGCCAGCACTTCAACCTCCCCGGTCGCAATCTTCGTGTTCGCCGTGTCATCCGGTCGCGCCCGGACCTTGCCCGTGACGCGAATCACGCTCTCGCTGCGCGCCGATTCGGCCACCTTGAAGATGGCTTCCGGAAGATCCGAGGGGTCGAACACCGTCTGGGTCCGACCTTCCCGATCGCGGACGTCGATGAAGATCACGCCGCCGAGATCGCGATTGGAGTGCACCCAACCTTCGAGGGTCACTTCCTGCCCGATGTGCTCCGGGCGTAATTCATAACAATGGTGTGTGCGCTTCATTTGAAATCCATAATTCCGGGACGGCGTCAAAACCGCCCAAATCCGCCCTTCACCGGCGAAAAAGAGAACGCGGATGTTGCGTGAATCAGAAATGAATTCAATGAGAATCTTGCCGAAAACGGCGCGCCGCGAAAGAAGGAGTGGGATCGCGGCAAGCCGCGGCGGGCGACCGGCTCAAACGTTCCTCCTCCCGGAATGCGCAATGAAACGCCCTCCGCGCTGCGTCCCTGACCGTTTTTTCGGCCCCGTTCGCAATAGCGCTTGAATTTTGGGCCGTATTGAACCACCTGTATTGCATGGCTTGCGGATCATCATGTGGATGCAACTCGCCCGAGGAACCGAAGGAACCGGGGCGCCCCACGGACGCGCCGACCTTCCCCTTTCACTCGGCCTCCTATTCCCTTGTGGCAGCCTGCGCGGTGGTTGCGCTGCTGCGAATTTCGGCCTCCCAGTTCCGAAACGGTGAGGACGGCCGGTTCTTGGGCCTCGTTGCCGAAGCCGGCGGCGGCCTGGTCGCCATCGCCGGCCTGGTCTTCGCGGTCATAGCCGTCGTCAACATCGGTCGTTGCGGCCCCGACGGTCTGCTGGGCAAGGGAGCCCTCGGACTCATGCTCAATGGCGGCTTCATCCTGATCATCGCCTCCAACCTGATCGCCGGACGCGAAAGGGATGCAGGCATCGTTCCGCCGCCTTCGGCTGGCTCAACTCCCGCGACCAGCGCCGAGTCATCCCCCTGACGGTTGCCATTGTCGCTGCAGGATCTTGCTGCGAAAGAACCGCCGACGGTTGGCGCTGTCCGCGGCCGATTCAGAGGCCCCTTTGCTGGATTCATTGACAACCGGCGTCAATCCAATCCAATCCAATCCAATCCAATCCAACGGCCGATCAACCGCTCTGCCGCTGGTTTGTATGGCCGCTTGAAATTCCTGTCACCTTTTCGTCGCGTCGAACCACTTGAAGGTCGACCATGAACATGACAGCCATCTCCCCTGTGCCCCCAACCAGCGACATCCAACTGCTGGAACGTTGCCTCGAAGGTGATCGTGACGCCTACGGTCAACTGGTTCAGCGTTACCAATCGCTCATCTGCTCCCTCGCCTACAGCGCCTGCGGTAATCACCCCCTGAGCCAGGACCTCGCCCAGGAGACCTTCATCACCGCCTGGAGAAAACTTCCCGACCTGCGGGAGCGCGACAAGTTCAAGCCCTGGCTCTGCGGCATCGCCCGCAACCTGATCGCCAACGCGCGACGTCGCCACGGCCGGCGCGCCACCGAGGGAGCCATCCCCATGGCTGAAGTCCCTGACCGCGTCGACCAACTCCCCTCGCCGAGCGACCAGGCCATGCGAGGCGAAGAAGCGGAACTGGTCTGGCAATCGCTGGAAGCAATCCCCGAGAATTACCGCGAACCGCTCATCCTGTTCTATCGGGAGGAGCAATCGGTGGAGCGGGTCGCCGCCGCCCTCGACCTATCCCCGGACGCCGTCAAACAGCGCCTGTCCCGGGGACGCAAGTTGTTGCGGGATCGCGTCGCGTCACTCGTCGAAACCACGTTGACCTCCACCCGCCCCGGGAAGGCTTTCACGATCACCGTCCTGGCCGCCCTGCCCAATCTCGTTCCGCAGGCGGCCCTCGCGGGAGCCGCGGCAACCGCCGCCAAAGCGTCCCCCGCAGCCAAGGCCGCCGTCGCCTCCGCCGGGCTGACCGGCGCCGTCCTTGGACCGCTCATCGGGTTGGCCGGCGCCTGGTTCGGCGCGCGCGCCGGCATCAACGCCGCCAAGTCGCCCCGCGAACGCCGCTTCCTCGTCCGGGTCGCCCGGGCGGCCACGGCGCTGGCCCTCGCCTTTACGATCGCGCTGCTCGCGCTGACCCTCTGCGGACGCTCCCTGGCGCAAACCTCGCCGACGCTCTACGCCGGCCTGCTGATCGGCCTGACCTGCGCCTACGTCATCGGCCTTACGCTGACGATCTCCGTGGTCAATCGCCGACAGATTCAGATCCAGAAGGAGGATGGAACCTACGTCGTCCCCCGGGCCTCGATCGGAAGCAAACCCGGCGAATTGACCAAGGGGAACATCCACGGGAGTTTCGGCGGCGGGATCCTCGGAGCCTCGTCCTGGATGTGGATTCTGGCCTGGCGGGCCGCGGACTGGACGGGCCTCGCCTTGACCGTCGCCTTCTGCAGCCTGGTCGGCTGGCTCAGTGTCCGATCCTGTCTGCGCAATCCCCAGAAATACTTCAACATTCTCATGCTCGCCTTCGGCTCCATCGCCGCGTTCACCCTGGTTGCGCTCAATTGGAGATGGCACGCCTGGATGGGACATCAGATACCCCACGAAGCAGCCAACTTCTATACCCGTTGGGGGATGAATCTCCTCCTCGTGGCCATCTACGCCGGCATCCTGATCGGCTCGGCCCTGAATCCCGCCATGCGTCGGCGCGGAAAAACGTCCAAAGACCCGTGAATCGCCGACCGACGCGCAGTCGTCCGCAAGGAATACGACCGCATTCCCCGGGCAGAGCGAGAAGCCGCCCGGGAAACGACACTGGCTGATCTTCTCAGCAGTTCCGATGCCCCGCCCAAGCCGACTGAAGAATTCTCTCAATGTCGACGTCGAACAGCCGAACCTGGACGCCATCTGATTTGTTACGGTTTCGTCCCTGTTCAGGATTCTCGTTGACGCCCAAATCCGTTTTGGCTCAACTGGAAGCGAACATCAACTTCGCCGGGACAGGCGGCCACGCCTCCCGGCGCGCATCTCACCAGACCATTATGTTCAAGAAAACTCTCGCGTTCCTCGCCGCATTCAGCCTCTCCGGCATTGCCAGTCTGCACGCCGATGTCCGAATGCCGGCCATCTTCACCGACAACATGGTCCTCCAGCGCGGCGTCAATGTGCCGGTCTGGGGCTTTGCCGCCGATGGCGAACAGGTCACCGTCAGCTACAAAAGCCAGAGGGTTTCCACCAAGGCCAAGGACGGCAAGTGGATGGTCACCCTCAAATCCTTGCGGGTCGGCAGCCCGGGTGAACTCACCATCGACGGACGCAATCGCATCGAACTCAAGAACGTCGTCGTCGGCGAGGTCTGGATCTGCAGCGGCCAGTCCAACATGCAGTGGGAAATGAATCGGGCCGGCAAGGAAGCTCAGGCCGAGATTGAGAATTCACGCAACTTCGACCTGCGCCTCTTCCACGTGGAGCGCAACAAGAGCGACAAACCCCTCGCGGACCTCGACATGCCCTGGAACCAAGGCAAGTTCGGCTGGCAACTCAGCGGCAATCAGGCCACTCACAGTTTCTCCGCTGTCGCCTACTACTTCGGCAAAAAACTTCAGGCCGATCTCAAAGTCCCGGTCGGCCTGATCCACACCTCTTGGGGAGGCTCGCCCATCGAGGTCTGGATGAACGAGGAAACGCTGCGCTCCCACTCCGAGGCGACGGACTATTTCACGCTGCAACAAGGAGACTACCGCAAGGCTTCCATGGACTACATCAAGGCCATCCGCGATTATGAACGCGCGGTCAAGGCAGGGGACAAGAAGGCGAAGAAACCCCGCCAACCCCGCGCCCCTTGGAATCCAACCGAACTCTACAACGCCATGATTCACCCACTTCTCCCCTTCGCCAGCAAGGGAGCCATCTGGTATCAGGGCGAGTCCAACGCTTCCCGCGCCTGGCAATATCGCAGCCTGCTGCCTGACATGATCAAACAATGGCGCTCCGAATTCGGCCAGAGCGACTGGACCTTCCTC
>CAZFLK010000277.1:0-5149 GCA_964519245.1 uncultured Verrucomicrobiota bacterium | reverse complement strand
CTGACTCAGTCGGTTCGGCAGCAATGGTTGACGTTTGAAATCATCGAAGGCGGTCTCATGGTGCGTGTGATCCAACACGTCGCTCACGTCCTCAAAGACCGGCCTTGTCTTGGAAGCTGCCGCCGGCTGACGCGACCGGGAGGTCGCCTCGCTGACCAGATATTCCCGATTCGCCACAGCGCCCGCCACGAATGACCGGCTTCCATTCCGCCAGATAACCTCGATCGAAAACGGCCCTTCGCCCTGCGCCGCGAACATCAAGACCGGCTCGCTGCCGGAAGCATAGACCCCGCCTGCGATCATTTCGCGCGTCTGGGTCACATCGCCTCCCAGCAGGCGGACCTTGGCTCCGATGCCCTGCGTGTTCGGCGCGTTGCCCCGCAACCTCACGCTGATCCTGGCCTCGGCGACATTGTTGCGATAGATCTCCGGTTCCGCGCCCGTGTTGTTGAAAACCAGGTCCAGATCCCCGTCCCGATCCAGGTCCGCCGTGATCATCCCCCCGGAGACCGAGGCGTGATCAAAGCCCCAACGAGCGCCGCTCTCCTCAAAGGTCAGGTCGCCCCGATTGCGGAACGCGATGGTCGGCATGTCCAAACGCGGATAGAGAGCCTGGTTCTTGCGAAACTGCTCGGGCGACAACGTGCCGTCGCCCTTGGCCTTGGCCACCGTGTCCGCGTCCGTGTAGTCCCGGATCATCCCGGTGGCGACCAGGACATCCTCATACCCATCGAGATCCACATCCAGAAAGGACGGCTGCCATGACCACTCCGAGGCCTTCACCCCGGCATACTGCGCAATCTCGGTCCAGGTGTTGTCCCCGCGATTCAGAAACAGGGTGTTCTGCATGATTTGCGGGCGATCATCGATCACCCCGATCTCGACCGGCGTGGGTTTCATCTCGCCCATCTGCCGCTTGCGCAGGCTGTGGTCCCGGCTGAGCATGTCCGTGACCATGAAATCCACATGTCCGTCACGGTTGATGTCTCCGAAATCGACCCCCATGGAAAAGGCGCTGGTCCGTCGTATCGCCAGCTTGTCGATGGGTCGAAAAACGCCCGCGCCATCGTTGATCCAGATGCGGTCAGGCGTCCAAAAGTCATTGCAAACATAGAGATCCGGATCGCCATCGGCGTCCATATCCCGGAACGTCGCCGCCACCCCCCAATCCGGCGGCAGCGAAACCGGCTTGCCCAACTCGTCAAGAAACCGCGAATTCTCGCCGCCCGCAGCGACAAACCGGCCCTTGCCATCGTTGATGTAGAGCGCGTCCGGAACCCCGTTCTCCTCAAGGTCGATGATCGCTTGACCATTCACGGTATTGGTCACCAAGGTATACCTCTCCAGGAAACGTTCCGTCGGTTGGCCGCCCTTTCGAATCCGCTCCAACTGCGGCTCGACGATCTGATCAAACTCCGCGATCGAGAACTTGTCCTGCACGATCGTGTTGAGGTAGAGCGTTGTGTAGAGGTCCAGATCCCCGTCGCCATCCACATCCGCAAGCGCCAACGACGTCTCGCCTCCCACCTTGGAAACGACCCAGGGAATGCCGTCCGACTCCTCGAATCGTCCCGCCCCGTCGTTCAGAAAGAATGCGTTGCGGCCGATAAACGACACCGCGATCAAATCCAGATCTCCGTCCCCATCCACGTCCGCAAAGGACGCCGAGTTCAAATACCGGTCAAGACCCGCCAAACCAGCCTTCTGCGTCGCGTCCTCAAACTTCCACCCTCCAAGATTCCGGTAAAGCTTGTGCTCGCCAATCATGGCGCAAAAGAACAGGTCGCACCACCCGTCGCCATCGACATCGCCCGCCGCAATGCCCGCATTGTCAATGAATTGCGTCGTCTCAAAGTCTTTTCTCTCAACCGCGCCGGGAAAGGCGACCCCCAGATCGATCGGCTTCAATCGGGAGAATCCTGGCGAACCCGCGCCGGGAACCGGCAACTTTCGAACCGCTTCGACGGCAGCCGCCGAAGGCGACAGGGGCGCAAGCAACGCGACCAGCAGCAGGGCGGCCAGCAACGCAAGCAAACGAAATGATTTCATGGTCTCAGGCAAAACGAGCGGCATCATTGCGATCTGACGCAATGGATCGCCAGACAATTCTCATGCCGGAATCAACGGTCCGCCGAAAGTTGGTGGTATTGCTGGATCGCCGGATTCTCGAGCCGACGGATCGTCCCATCCGGCCACCGCACCTCGATCTCCTTCACGCTCGCCACGTCGCCCAGACCGAAGTGCTTCTGGTTCGAATGTTGGGAACTGAAGGAGTCGCCGTTGTAGCAATGCGCCACGAGCGTTCCCGCCTCCGTGCGCACATAGATCTTGGCGCCAATCGTCGAACGCCCCGGCTCATCGCGCAATCTCACGCCAATCCAGTTGCCGCCCGACTTCCATTGGTTGCGATAAATGTGCAAACGCCCCACCTTGGCCCGCACCCCGGCATTGCTTGCCAGGCTCGCCACGATGCCCTTGTCCGGAATCTTCTGTAGAACCAGCAGGTCCACCCGGCCGTCCGCATCGAGATCGTCACTGACCAAGGCGCGGGAATCATACTCAAACGCCACGTCCAACAGGAACCCAACGCTCAGGAAATCATCCCCCTCGTTGAGGAAAAAGGCGTTTTTCTCGTAGCCGTTCCAGGACTGCTCCTTGGTCCGCTCGGATTCTTCGTCAAAGAAGATCTGCAACGCCGGATTCGGACGGGAATTGCCCAGGTAAATATCCCGCGTCCAGAACTTCGTGCAGTAGTCCTTGCAGGATGTGCCACTCAGGTTGCCGTTGGCCACGTAGATGTCGGTCAGTCCGTTGTTCGATAGATCGAACGACGTCGCCCCCCACGACCACCCCGAACGAGCCAAGCTGTCCCGAAAATCCGGATGCAGGAACTTCTTGCCGTCGCGCGCCAGATACATCCGACTGCCATAGCCCATCCGCATGCGGTTTTCATGAATCTCCGGCTGATCCTCGATGCCCGCGTTCATCGCCTCCAACCGCCGGGCCGTGGTGGAGCTCATGCCCGTCACGTAAAAATCCAATCGCCCATCACGATCGTAGTCGCCCAAGGTGTGCCCCATGCCGAAATTCGACTTCTCGTCGACCCAGGTTCGGGTGACGTCGGTGAAACCGCCCTTCCCGTCGTTCTCATGCAGATCCAGTCCGGCGAAATCGCTGACCACCATGAGATCCAGGTCATTGTCGTCGTCTAGATCGACGAACGAGGCGCTGAACGTGCGCCGATAGCGCTTCTCCGCCAACCCCGATTCATCCGTCTTGTCTGAAAACTGCCCGCCCCCCTCATTCACCAGCAGAAAGGAGGCAAAACCGTCGTTGGCGTCGTAATATGGCGACGGCATCGTCCCCAGGCCATACGCCGGCTTGATCTGGGCCACCCACATGTCCAACAGGCGATCGCCATTGACATCGCCCACCGCGATCACCGAGGGGAACTTGATGTTGTAGGGATGCTCGAAGACAACCCGCCCCGCGCCAGGAAAGGCGCCTTCCGCCGTCCCTTCAAACAGGACCACATTGATCTCATTGCCCGCCAGGACCAGATCCGCATGCCCGTCCCCGGTCAGGTCCGCCAAGGCCGCCGCGCCCACCTGCTTGACTGCGCCCCGCGGATCGAAGGCCGGCTTGGCGCAAAGCGTTTCCACCTCAAACCGGCCTCCCCCACGATTGCGGTAGACCGCATTCTGCTCCGGCAGAACCAACTCCGAGAGCCCGTCACCGTCGAGATCAAAGGTAATCACAGGGTCGTTGCCCATCTTGATGGTCGGGATGCCGCCGTCCCGCCCCGTCCACTCCTCAAACGCCGGTTGCCCGGTCCGCCGGGTCAGCTTCATCGCGGTCGCGTCGATCTTTTCCGGCCGGTAGCCGTCCTCTGCGTGTTTCTCCGCGCTCCAATGCACGGTCAACGGACCGCTCACAATAAAGCGGTCACGCCCCGAATCGCCGGTCACATGCAGGGTTGCGTTGACAATCGAACGCGCCCGACCATCCGCCTGATTCCGCTCAAACCGACGATGATGCCACTCCGACTGCACGATTCGGTAGCCCGCCTCCTTGAAACCGGCCAACCAGTCGTTCCGCCCTGACGCATCCAACGGCTTCGGGGCCTTGTCCAACGGCGCGCGCGTTATCCCGTGGCTGTGGCGCGCCGCCGCGCCTGCCTCTCCGACAATCAATTCACCGACCGGAAAGGCCCCCAACACGGCATACTTGTCGGTCGCAGCCCGCAGTTCGTCCCAAAGCCGGACAAAAGTGTCCTCATATTCCTGCGCCAAGACCTCTTCAGCCCAGACCGTTTCCTCCCAAGACTTGGTCTTCGCCACAATCTCGGACTTCTCCTGCTCGTGCTTCGCCGCCAGCCAACCCTCCGTTCCAGATTGCTCCCCGGCCGCTCCCACGCCCCGCATCGACCACTTCCAATACCCTGCAGCCGCAAGCGTGATCACCAACGCCGCCAATCCAAACCGTATCAAGACCGTCCGTTTCATATCAAAGAAATCTCAACTTTCTACATTGACAATCGAACCCGTTTCTTGCGAATGAATCCACTTCGCGAATCGTTTCCACGACCCTAGGTCGTTTCGGGCCCTGTGTGTATCACCCAAAATGGCTATTGAAGCAAATCATGAGCAAGTCTCATAGTAGCCGCAGTAGAAACCGCGAATTTCACGACGAACCAATCCAACACAAGAACACTAACGCGTTTAGAAAGCTCCAGACATGAAAGTTAAGGCCCTTGCAATCCTTCCCTTGACAGTCGCGCTCATTGGCTGCGGCGGCGACGACCCCACCGCTGACCTCACCCCGGACCAAGTTCAGCAGAATGCCAAGCTTGAGCAAGAGGCTAACGAGGCAACCCCCACCGAGCTCGTGATCAACCCGGAAGTCGACAAGGAGGCTGAAGCTCCGGTCCCTGGAGCTCCCGCCGCGCCGAGCGACGGCAGCAACCCCGATCTCGCCGGCATGGACAAGGCCACGGACGAGGACGGTATGCGTAAGACCCTCAGCCTCCAAGAGGCCCTCCAAAACGCCGTCGAGAACTACGATCGCATGGCCGCCGCTTCCGTCATCGAGCCCAATCAGAAGGGCTGGCCGGCGCTCCAATCCATCGAAGACCTCGTCAAGTATCGCG
>CAZFLK010000276.1:0-5155 GCA_964519245.1 uncultured Verrucomicrobiota bacterium | reverse complement strand
CGCATCCCGAACCCCGCATCCCGAACCCCGCATCCCGAACCCCGCATCCCGAACCAAGAACCACGAACCAAGAACCAAGAGCGACGAACCAAGAACGACGAACCACGCATCCCAACTTCCAACTTCCAACTTCCAACTTCCAACTTCCTTTGTATGCTTGCCGCGTGATCGAATCCCTGACCCAAAAGCTGGAACAAGGAGCCTCTCTGCAAGGCGAGCAGGTGGCCGAAGCCGTCGCTTTACTGACCGACGAGGCCACAACGCCCGAGGCCAAGGCGGATTTCCTGATTGCGCTGGCCAAGAAGGGGGAAACCGTTGAAGAAATCGGAGCCTTCGCCCGGGAACTCCGGGAAATGGCGTCTCCCGTCCCCTTGGACGAGGAAACCCGATCCCGGGAAATTCTCGATGTCTGCGGAACCGGAGGCGACCACCTGAACACCTTCAATATTTCCACGACCGTTTCCCTCGTGGCCGCCGCAGCGGGTGTGACCGTCGCGAAGCATGGCAACCGCGCGATCACCTCCAAATCCGGCAGCGCGGATGTGCTGGAAACCCTGGGCATCCGCATCGACCGCACGCCCGAAGAAGCCGCGGCCATGCTGCGCGATCACCGCTTCGCCTTCCTGTTTGCGCAGCGTTACCACCCCGCTTTCAAGCACATCGGCCCCGCGCGAAAGCTCTGCGCCGAACGCGGCCACCGCACGATCTTCAACTTTCTTGGCCCCCTGCTCAACCCCGCGCGACCCACCTGTCAGTTGATCGGCGTCCCCCGCGCAGACCTCTGCGAACCCATCGCCCAGGCCCTGCAGTCCCTCGGAATCCGCCGAGGGATGGTTGTCAGCGGCCAGGTCGGCGACAAGCATCTGGACGAGCTCTCCACCCTCGGCGACAACGCCATCGCCGAGTTCTATCACGACCGCGGCTTCTCCGTCTCCAAGATGTCCCCCCGGGATTTCCCGCTCCAACCGGCGACGCTGGATGATCTCAAAGGCGGCGACGCCACGGAGAATGCCGCCATCGTGGAGAGCCTGCTCAAGGGCGAGGACCGGGGCCCCAAGCGGGACGCCGTGCTGCTGAACGCCGGCGCCGCCCTCTTCGTCGCTGGCAAGACCGCCTCGCTCGGCGATGGCTGGGACCTCGCAGCGGACACCATCGACAGCGGCAAGGCGACCGCGACCCTCGACGATCTGCGCAACTCAGGCGCCGATTGATCAGACCATGTTTGGACCTCCCATCAGTCGACTCGCCATTTTCTCCGCGCTCGCGGCAACCTGCGGCCTCGCCTCGACGATCGGAGGCCTGGTCCTGGTTGAACTGGAGCAATGGCACGGCGGTTCGGGCAAATTGCTGATGGTTGGAGCGATCGTTGGCTCGGTGATCGGCGCTCTGGCCGGATTTGCCGCCATTCGGAATGTCCGAAAGAGCAACGGTCTTCTCGCCGGCGAAGGGCTTGCCACCGGCGGGCTCAGTCTCGCAGCCGTTGGATTCATCGCCTTCCTGGTGTCGACTCAGTTCGGCGCCTGGGCCGACGCCAAGGCCGCAGACAGCCGGGAACAATGCGCCGACAACCTCAAGATTCTCCACCAAGCCATGGAGATATACGCCCAACGCAACGAAGGCCGCCTGCCCGACAACGCGAACTGGTGCGGCGCCATTCTCGGCATGGCCCAGGAACTGCAACAATCCCCCGACTACCACGGCAGCATGTTTCAATGCCCCTCCAGCATGGAGTCATTCGAATCCTCCTACGCCTTCAACGCCGAGCTCGGCGGCCGAAAGCTCGCCGGCCTCCCGCCCGACACCGTGATGCTGTTCGAAATCACCGGCGGCTGGAACATCACCGGCGGCCCCGAATCCCTCCTTCGCTCACCTCGCCACAACGGAGCCATCGCCTGCCTCGTCGATGGCTCCATCGTCGGAGCCGAATCCTTGACGGACGAACGCCGCTGGCGCGCCGCGCGCTGAACGCTCCATGAGCGAATACTGGATCATCGGCGACGACGGCGAGGAATACGGCCCCGTCTCCGGCGACGAAATCCACAATTGGATCAACGACCGCCGGGTCGACGCCGAAACCCGCATCCGCCGCGGATCCGACGCCCCTTGGAAACCCGCCGCCGACCACCCGGAGTTCGCCAATCTCGTCGCCTCGGCCCTCAGCGCGCCAAGCAGAAAGCAAACAACTTCCACGACGCCAAGACCCGCCGCCAGCGGCTTGGCGATCGCCTCGCTGCTCTGCGGCATCCTGACGCTGCCGACATCCTGCTGCTGTCCGTTGACCGGCCTTCCCGGAATCGTCCTTGCCGTGTTGGCTCTCCAGAAGAATGCCGCCAACCCATCCCGCATCGGCGGTCGCGGGATGGCCTTGACCGGCCTGGGCCTTTCCTTGCTGGGCTTGGCCCTCTTCGCCGGGTTCCAGATCGCCGGCGTCACCTTTGATGGCTTCCTGGAAGGCTGGAACAATGGCGGGTAAGCGCCTGATAACGTTCGCGGCTCTGCTCATCGCGGCAGCCCTGGGATCCGGTTGCAACTCGCGCGCCGCAACCAATACCCGCGCCGCCGTCTCACACGCCCGCTGGGGCGCATCAACGCTGGCGGGAGCCACCAGGAAGACGGTCGACGCCACCGTCGACCTCGCCCGCCGGGCCCGCAACGAAATCCCCAAGTGGCACGAGGTGAAATCCGGCGAAACACTGACCAAGATCGCCGGATACTACGGGGTCCCGGTGGAACGACTGAAAGTCCTCAACCCGATCATCGACCCGTTGAAGCTGAAAATCGGGGAGCAACTCAGGTTGCGGGAGTGACCCGTCCGCACCCGGTTCCCGCGCTCCGCCCATCGCCCCCCCGGCTAGAACCGCGAGGGCGAAAACGCTTCCGCCTCGATGTGCGTTTCTCCGCCCTGAATCATCTCCGCAATCAATCTTCCCGTCGCCGGCCCCAGGCTGAGCCCGAGCATGTTGTGTCCGGTCGCAAGCCAGGCATTCTCCAAGCGCGGCGCACGACCGATGATCGGCAGACTGTCCCAGGTCATCGGCCGCCAACCAAACCACCTCTCCTCCACCTCCTCCGTATGCGGTTCGATCAGGTAAGGCTCTGCCGAACGCCGCAACTGCTCGATCCGACGCTCGCGAATCGACTCGTCAAACCCCGCAAACTCCATCATGGAACCCAATCGATACCCCTCGTCGAACGGCGTCACGCCAACCTTGTGCTCGGGAAACAACATCGGCCGCTCCGGACAGATCTTCGGCCGCTTCATCGTGACGGAATACCCCTTGCCCGGCTCGATCGGAATCCGGCAGTCCAACTCCCGCTCCAACTTCGCGCTCAACGCCCCCGCCGCGAAGACAAACTTGTCCGCCGCCATCTCTCCGCGCCCCGTTTTCAGGCTCCTCGCCGTTCCATCCCCTTTCTCAACCGCCAGCAACTCGCACTGCTCGACGATCTCCACGCCCTTGCCGCGTAGCCGCGCCGCCCAGTTGCGGGTCAGCACATCCGGCCGCACATGGGTGTCACCGGGATAGTTGAAGGCTCCCACCAAACCGGATTTCAATGCCGGCTCCAGATCCGGAAGGTCCTTCCCGGGAATCCGTGTCGCCGACACGCCAAAATGTTCGGTCAACAAACGATCCCCTTCCGCGAATGCCGCCATGGCCGACTCCGTCCGAAAGACATACATCAACCCCCTCTCCCTCCACTCGCAGTCCAACACGCCCTCGGCCACGAGGCGTCGGTATTCAGTCATGGAGGAGTCGAGTATCGCCTTCAGGGGCCCCGCCCCCTTGAGCATCTGCCGATGGGTGCAACGCCGCGCAAATTGGAGCATCCACATCCAAAGGGCCGGACTCAGGCGCGGCTTCACCCGAAACGGCGCGTCCGGCTTGAACAGGGATTTCACCGCCATTCCGATCGCGCCCGGCTCGGTCAGCGGCAGGACATGACTCGGACAGATGTAGCCGCAATTGCCATGGGAACACGCCTCCGCCACCCCCCCCTTGTCGATCACGGTCACCCGATAGCCCGCCTCCGACAGGTAATGCGCGCAGGAAAGACCGATGATCCCGGCCCCGACAACAATGATGGTTTCCTGCTCGGCCATTCGCGCAGCAACGATACCACACTTATCCAACTGCGCCCGGCACGATGCCATTGACGAACGGGTCGCCCTCCTGCTGCACGAGCCTCACATCCGCCGTCACGAAGGCCCGCCCCGTGATGCTCGGAATGACGCGGCCTTCATCATCCAACCGGTAGCTCGCCTCAAAGCGACTCCCGATCACGCTTTCCTGCACCCAGGTTTCACCGGGTTTCAGTTCTCCGTCCGCCGCCAGGCAGGCCACCTTGGCGCTCGTCCCCGTGCCGCAGGGCGAACGGTCATAAGCGCCGCCAGGACACAGGACAAAGTTCCGGCTGTGGGCGTCCGCCGCAACGGCGTCGCCGACAAATTCCACGTGATCAATCTCCGCGCCATCCTCGCCGGTGATATCGTGCGCGTGCAACGCCGCCTTCACCCGCTCGGCCGCATCGGTCAATTGCCGCGTCAAGCGCGCGTCCAACGGAAACGGCGCGTTTCCGGTCAGGAAGAACCAGTTCCCGCCCCACGCGATATCGCCGGTCACCAACCCCAGTCCGTCCACCTCAACCGAGACGTCCTTCCTGAAGCGCCGGCTCGGCACGTTCTCGATGGTCGCGGTATTCGCATCTTTCAAGTCGACGCTGACCACGCCAACCGGCGTCTCAATCTTATGAACGCCTGGCTCCAACCGCCCCATGTAGGCCAACGATACCGCCAACCCGATCGTCGCATGACCGCACATTCCCAGGTAGCCTACGTTGTTGAAGAAGATCGCTCCGGTCGCACAGCCTTCATCCACCGTATCACACAGCAACGCGCCCACCAAGGCATCCGATCCCCGCGGTTCATTGATCACCGCGCTGCGAAAGGAATCGTGCTCCCGGGCAAACCGATCCCGCCGCTCCGCCAGCGGCCCCTCGCCCAGATCCGGACCGCCATGCAACACGACCCGCGTGGGCTCGCCCTCGGTATGTGAATCAACAATGACCATAACTCAAATTCCTCATCCAACCCGCCCGCATCCCGCATCCCGCATCCCGCATCCCGCACCTCGCACCTCGCACCTCGCACCTCGCA
>CAZFLK010000275.1:0-5307 GCA_964519245.1 uncultured Verrucomicrobiota bacterium | reverse complement strand
GCAATGCGTCCCGGACACAACCGCCGACCAGAAAAGCCCGCTCCAACGCGGGCTCTCCCTCCAGTATCCGGAGCAGTTCTTCGGGAATGAGATCACGCATCGACCGAAAACCTATTCATCCGGAAACAACTGGTAAAACCGATATTCTTTGGAAACGTCGTTCACGATTTTCGACAGTTTATCCATGGATTCTATCCCCCGCAGCACGGCCAGCGTGTCCCAGTCCCGCAGGTTGTTGGAGCCGCGCAGGACCAAGGCGCCCGCCTCCGCGGCCGTCAGGGCCTTCCCGGTGTTCTTGCGAACCCGAACTCCCTGCGCCACCTGCGGATTCAAGCCCGTCACAATGATCGATCCCGACTCCGCGACAACCTTGCCATTCACAACCGCAAGCGCCCGCACCGTGTGGTCTCCCCGCGGCACATCGCTCCAACTGAAAGCAAAGGGCGCGAAGGTCGCCTCGCCGATCTTCTTCCCATCGACCATGAACTCAACCGTCACCTCAGCGGCCTTCCGACTTCCGGCCGCCGCAAGAAGGCGGGCCGATTGTCCAGCCGTCACTTTGATTCCCTCCGCTGGCCCGAGAATCGTGGCAAACGAATGTAATGCGGCGGCGGCCTGACGGCGTATCTCCTTTTCGTTCAACGCGCGATTGTAGGCGGCAAACGCGTGAATCTTCCCGTCAAACCTGGTCGAGCTGTCCGGAAAATGCTCTGAGAACCCCAGGTTGGCGTCTGCGGCGGAGTAGACGTGGCCCGGTCCGGCAAACGTCCCCGCGAGTTCCCCATCCACGAAAACGCGCGTGCGGTTCGCCCCCACTGCAAACACCAGATGCGAGGTCCGCCCATAAGGACTCGCCAGCGACGCGCCGTTCACCGGTTCGAAGAAGTAATCCCGCTCTGAAAACCGGGTGAAACCAAACTGATTGGTTCTCAGGTCCAGCAGGCTGGCCTGATCGAACTTGAGCCCCCAACCATCGTCGCCCAGCAGGATGGGCGACAGATTGCTTTCCTTGAACGACTCCACCACAAATTCGTAACTGGCCTCAGTCGCCTCCTTCAGCGCCGACAAATCGACGCGCCTCCGCTCATTCGAATCATTGTCATGAACAACCGTGATGACCGGCGGATGTTCCATGCGGCCCAGTGATTTACTCCAGGCCTTGCGGCGAAACTCGCGTTTCGGCCCGTCCCATCTGGCGCTCGTCCTCGCCCCCTGTTCCGCGTCGGCCTGAGGCTGGCCGGGCAGGATCAACCCGCTGGAAGTCTGAAGCGGGATTTGCTCAAGCCGGTTGTCCGCAGCGGTCACCACCACTGGAAACGCAATCGCGACCGCAGCCACAACGCGCAAGTGAAATGGGTTTATCTTCATCGAATCCCCGGGTTTTGAGCATGGTCGCCTTCCTCGACGAAAAGCGCAAGGTCGGCGAGGCCAATCAGCCCTTTTTCGCCCCGGTCAATCGCAGCAACAGTTCACCCAGCCACTTCGGCAGCTTCGGCTTCAGCCACATCTTGAACGAATGCCACCGGCGCTTCCTCCGGAACAAGGGCGTCAAGTAGCCGCGATACTCGGGGTCGCTCTCCAGCAACGTCTCCATCGCCGAACCAAAGACGAACAGCGCCCCGCTCTCGCGAATAGGTTGGCGGATATCCTGATAGTCGGGGGAATCCAGCCGACGCAGGATGCCCAGCAGGACGCGCCGATGCTCTTCCGCCTTGTCCGGCGTCAACGCCGACAGCCCCCCCGGATGCAGTGAAAACACCGCCAACGGTTCCGGCACAAAACAGAACCCATACCGAAACGCGAAAGTCATGTAGAGAAACCAGTCGCTGTGCCACTGGAGTTCAGCGTCGAGTCCGCCCAGCTCAATCAAGGTTTCGCGGTGCCACAGGATGGTATTGCTGGGAATCATGAGGCGCCCCTCCATTTCCAGCCGCTCGACATCCTTCGGCGTGTAGTAGGCGGGTCTGTTCCCCATGGCCGCGCCAATATGAGAATCCAGCCCGGTGGTCTCATCACGCCAATCGCCAATGGTGCAGGACATCCTCGCCTCGGGATGGGCCGCCAGGAGATCGAGGCATCTCTCAAAGAAGCCAGGCAGCACAAAATCATCTGAGGCGCCCCAATAAACAAATTCCCCCGAGACCATCTCCAGCCCACGGTTCGCATTGACGCAGACGCCGCCATTCTCCGGAGCCTGGTAAAGCCGCACGTGCGGATGCTTGTCCACATACCCCTGAATGACCTCCAAACTGTTGTCGGTCGAGCAATCATCCAGGATCAGGATTTCATCCGCCTGCGCCGCCTGCGCCAAGAGCGCGTCCAGGGCGCGTGTGATCAACGTCGCGTGATTGTAGTGCGGCAACACGACGGAGAGCGTCGGTCGCTGGCCAACTATGCGCGGTTCGTTCTTCATCTCAATGTCCCCGGTCCACCTGCGACGGATGAAACGCCATCCGCCGCTCGATCGCCGCTTCCGTGGTCAATTCCAAGCGCTCCGGCGAATCAATGGCGCAACGAAAGCCGGCCAACGGAAATCCGTACAAGCGCTCTGATTCCACCTGCGGCGCAAAGACATCCCGCGGCAAGTCAACCAACCCCCGGGTCGGAATCAAGTCGAAGATCTCCCGGGAGCAGATGCAGACGCCGGAGTTCACCCAGGGCGACGACAACTGCGCCCGCTCCGCCTCGCTGGGACGCTCCAGGAAACCGTCGATGCGCCGCTCCGCGTTCATGGCCACGATGCTGTTGGACGCGGCCCGCTCATGCAACAGCAGGGTCGCCAGGGCGTCCGCACCACGATGCGCATCCCGCATCGTGCCAAAATCCTGGTCGGTGACGATGTCGCCGTAGTGGACCAGGATTTCCGATGACTGGTCGAGCAACCTGCGCGCGTCCCGCAAGCCTCCCGCGGTGCCCTGCAACTCAGCCTCCCGGGAATACTCGATCCGCGCCCCGTAGCGCGATCCATCGCCGAAGTGATCGACGATGGCCTCCGGATGATAGTGCAGGTTCATCACCAACTCCGTGATGCCCTGCCGGACCAGGTTGGCCACCACCCAGGCCAGGATCGGATAGCCGTCCACCAGCAGCATGCCCTTGGGGGTCTCGGAGGTCAGACGGCCCAACCGCGTGCCCAGACCGGCGCTGAGGATCATGGCCTTCATCGGGAAAGAATCCACTCAGACGCCGGCTCCAATCCCTCGCAGACATGGTCGGGTTTCACCGCCAGATCAGCTTCCGTCGCGCCCTGAATCGGCGCATCCGACTCCCGCCCGGTGGTGACTTGTATGGTCGCGCAGCCGGCGTTCTTGCCGGCCGCGACATCCGTGATCCGGTCGCCGACCATGAAACTCGACGCCGGGTCAATCTCCCAGTCCCGGCGCGCCTGCTCAATCAGGCCCGGCTTGGGCTTGCGGCAATCGCAATCCACTCGAAAGGCTTCCATATCGGCGTTCGGATGATGCGGGCAGAAATAGAAGCCGTCGAGCGCCGCGCCGCCGGATTGTTGAATCATGGCATTCAATGTCTGGTTCAGTCGCGCCACCCCGCCCAGGTCGATCAGCCCGCGGGCGACAACCGGTTGGTTGGAAATCACCACCAACAGGAACCCGGCCTCCTTGAGTTTGCGCAACGCCTCGGGGACGCCTGCCAGAAGCCGGAACTGCTCCGGTTCGGTGATCAAATGCGTGTCCTCGTTCAGGACGCCATCACGGTCCAGGAACACCGCCTTGCGCAGCGGCCGACTCATGAATGCTCCGGCGGAACCGCCACGTTGAGGTTGATCTTCAGTTCCTCGAGCCGCACGGCGATCGCGCCCGCCAGGGGATGAGGCAAGGCCACATAAACAGTCGCTCCTTCACTGATCTCGGCCGGAGCCAGGATCGGCTTGCCCAGATGCACGCGCCCAATGCGCGACGGATCCTCGTCCACAAAGAAGGACGCCCTTCCGCCAATCTCCGCTTCCAGCCAGGTGGCCGCGTTCGAGGTCCCGAAAACACCGAATTCGCCGACCTCGGCCAGCCGCTCCGCATCCCGGGCGCAGGCGCGCAGCCAATCCAGCCCCGCAAGTATTTTCTCCGGTTGCGGCGGCGAGTCGGTCAGTCCGCCCTCCCGGTCCATTCGCGCCGTCACGGAGAGCTCGCGGGGCGTCCAATCATCCGCAGCGACAACCTCGCGATAACCGGCTCGGGCAATCAGCCCCCCCAACGACCCCTTCGAGAAATGGGAGCAATGGTCCGCCACCAGCATGGCGACCGGATTCGCCAGGCAATCCGGCGTCTGGACAAACAAAACACCGCCCGGCGTCAACCTGGCCTGAATATTGCGCAGCAAGGGAATGGGATCCGGAATGTGCTCCAGCACGTGGATCATGGAGACCACGTCAAATCGCCCCGGCACGTCCTCCAACTTGCCTCCATGCATGGCCGAGACTCCCGCGATTGCCTCCACCTCGTCCTGATACTTCTCGTCGAACTCCGTGCCCTGCAACTCCCATCCCGGCAACGCCCGACTGCAGGACCGCAGGAACGAGCCATTGCCGCAGCCCACGTCCAGGAGCCGCCCCGTCGCCGGCAACTCCTGCCGCGATGCCAAGGCCTTGATCAACGCTTCCGACCGCAGGACGCTCCCGCCATCCTGCTGCCCGAAGACGCTTTGCTCAGCGCCGGCCCCTTGGTGGTAAATGGTGTAGCCCTCGTAAATCCGTTGGATCTCCTCATGCCAGCTTCCGGTCGTGGCGGTCTGGGCCAGACCGCAGTTCGGACAGTATCCTAGGCGCCCCCCGGGCGGCCAGGCCTTGGCGTCCGAGGTAACCCGGTGCAGTGTCTCCGATCCGGGGACGATCCGGAGCGTTCCGGAGCGGCAGGCGTGACAGGTATGGGTTTGCGGGGCAGACACGGGAGGGATTGGTTCTCATGAATCCCAGACCCGGTCAAGAACCGCGGGCAGCGAAGGAAAATCCACCCCAAGTTCCAAACGAGCCCGCGTCGCATCCAATGTGGTGTGCTTCGGCGCATGCTCCAGCGTCGTCTTTTCGGAACTCGGAATCGCCAGCGCCTGCTTCGGATCCGCTCCAACTCGCCGGGCAACCTCCATCGCGATCTCCGCATAACTGACATCCTCAGCCGGAGACAGCTGCCACACGCCGCGGCGCTCGCCCGCGGTTACATCGCTGATCACCTGCACGGTTGTCGCCAGGTCGATCGGGGCGCAACGATAGTCGGTGAAGGCCGACACGGATCCTCCGCCGCGCAAGATCTCCCGCCACTCTTTCAACAAGGGCATGTCCGGAGAGAACACCTTGGACAG
>CAZFLK010000274.1:0-5444 GCA_964519245.1 uncultured Verrucomicrobiota bacterium | reverse complement strand
CCCTCTTCCATGAAGGCCGCGGCGAGGAGTTTCTTCACACGCCAGGTGATGCCGTCGGGGTTGCTTTCATACATCTCCGCCTGTTCGGGGAACACGTAATGGCTTCCGTTGTCGCGCTGCTTCTGGAGTTCCTCGTTCAGCAGGGGAAAGATCGGAATGCTGACCGTCTGCCGGCTCTTTGACGTTTTGACCGAAATGAATCCCGCATGAATGTCCACATCCGTCCACTTCAACCGGCAGCAGTCCCCCCGGCGCATGGCTGTGCAAACTCCAACCACGATGATCGGCCGGATGAAGTCATCGTGTTTGGCGGCATCGAGGATCACCCTGAGTTCCTCAGGCGTGAAAGGTTTGCGGAAAATTGTCTCCTGATCGCGGGTTGGCGTAGTGGACAAGTAGCGACGATAGGCGTCGGCGTCTGGTTGCAGATGCCGGAATGTCGCCCTGAGCAATTTCAGGATGTCGTTCCAAGTCTTGCCGGAAACACCGCGTTCCGATTCGGCCCCCATGAAGGCCTCCGCGTGCTCCCGCGTCACGGAGTCAAGGTCCGCGACTGTGGGCCAGCGGTCCTGGATGAAGCCCGCGAACCGTCGGAGTGTTGACTGACACTGAGCGGCATGGCGTGGGCTTGGTTTACGACGGCGTGGAATCCGCGCCCAGGCTTCGGAGAGGTCCTCCATCTTGACCGACTCAACCAGCGTCCCGGTTTTCAGCTCAATCATGCGCTGCGTGAGGGTCTGGAGATTCTGCTTACTCTCGATTTCCTTGAGACATTCGTCGTGCTTGATCAGGGCGCGATCGCGGGAACGACGGAAGGCTTCATCCCCCTCGCCATTGATGCTTCCGGGACGCTTCCCGGCGATCTTGACCCCGAGGTTGACCAGTTTGGTCTTCCCGTCGATCCGATACCGGGCATACCACCATTTGCTTGTTTTCGACCAATCCAGCGACATGGCTCAGCGGCTCAATTTCCGGCCTGATAAAAGGCCTGTTTCGGAGCGATTCTCGGGCGCGCAACGCTGCGCAACATGGCGCGAAGTTGGGCGATTCTAGAATTGAACACAGAGGCAATTTTCCACTATTTGTCAGTTGTTTGAAGCTAAAAATACCTGAAAACCATTATTTATTGACTATTCCACCTCCCTTTTTCAGGCTCATAACCTGAAGGTCATAGGTTCGAATCCTATCCCCGCAACCAATTTAAAAGCCCCGGCATTGCCGGGGCTTTTTTTCAGATCCCCCCGGTCAGTTTATTCCCAGAATCCACCCCTCGATGTCGGCGATGGCGCGTTCTTCTGTTAGGAGCTCGGGGCGGAGGAACCTGGGCAGTTTGTCGGCGGCGTCGGTTTCACTCAGCCAGCGAGCGACCGTGTAGGCGTCGTGTTGGTCGGGGGTGCGATCTTCACGGGGGAAGGACTTGTTCCACAGCGACGGATAGACTTCCGCGAAGACGTGGCTTCCAGACGTCGGCTCCCAGCCGTCGAAGGGCCAGAAATGCGCCCGCCCGCCCAAGCGGTCGCGGAGAAAGCGCAGCCAAGGCAGCCCGGCATGGGTGGATTTGGCGACACTGCCGGGCGCGTCGAAATGGAAAACGGATTTCGCGCCTTTGCTTCGGCGCTCGCAGAGCCGCCGCCAGCGCGAATCCCCGCCGCGTTCTTCGCCTCTGCCCACAAGTCCATCGCGGACGCAATCGACATAGGTGTGTTCTTCGTCGGTGGGCCAGTGTTTGTGGAAATCGTCGAGGAAGGCGCGCCAGTCCAGCGGGACCGCGTGGGTCATGAAGTACTGCATGGGGAAGGAAAACGCGTGATCGATGCCGACGATGGCGGGCGGGCCGTCGGCAAGTTGTTCCGCCAGCCATTCGGCGAGTCCCGCGCGCGTCCAATACTTGCGGGGGCTCGGCGGCGGCGGGACTTCACCGGTCGGTCGGTCCGGCGTCGCCTCGTAAAGGCGCAGCCCCGGCAGGCTGCTTGTCGACGTCGCTGCGCCGGAGTAGTCGATACCGAGATAGCGGGCGAATTGCGGCATGAGAATGAATCCGGCGCTCCGCCCTCGGCGACGTCAGTGGACGGGTTCCGGGGCATCGCCCCGGGCCGGGATAAGACGCGGCTTGGGCGCTGGGACGGGAACAGTCCAGCCGGATCAGCTTCCAGAGGCGCTCTCTGATTCGTTCCCGCCCGCCTTGTCCTTGCGGCGATTGTCGCGGAACAGGGCGATGAAGATCAGCATGACGGCGCCGGCGAAGAACGCGGGCTTGCCCCAGAGGGGCTTCCATTCGATGGCCTTGAGCTCCTGCTTGCGAATGGCGGCCTTGTCCTCGTCGGTGGCGGAATCGTCGAGAGCGACCAATTGTGAGGCGAAGGCCTTGGACTCGGCGGTGGTGTGCTTGGCTTCGATCTTGCCGGCGACCTGCGCGCCGATGAACATGCCCAGCCCGAGCGTGAAGAGGACGAGCATGCCCTGGGCCTGTCCGCGGATGGCCTTGGGCGCCACCTGGTCGGTGTAGATTTGTCCGGTGACGAAGAAGAAGTCGTAGCAGATGCCGTGGAGGACGACGCCGAACATGATCATCCAGCGCACTTCCGAGGAGGCGCCAATGGCGAACAAACCGTAGCGCGCCACCCAGGCCAGCATACCGACAGCGAGCATCCATTTGACTCCGAGCTTCCGGAAGAACAGCGGCATCACGAGCATGAAGAAGATCTCCGAGACCTGACCGAAGGCCATGACGAAGCCGACCTTGGGGCCGCCGAAGGTCATTTCCACGACCCGGCTGGCGATCTGGTAGTAGAAGGCGAGGGGGATGCAGATCAGCATGGAGCTGACCATGAAGATGAGGTAGGAGCGATCCTTGAGCAGGACCAGGGCGTCGAGGCCGAGGATCTCCCGCGCGGAAACCTTGCCTTTGGCGGTGGGCGGGGTGTGGGGCAGGGTGAAGCTGAAGATGCCCAGGGCCGCGGCGGCGCCGGCTGTGAGGTGGAACATGTTGACCTTGGTGCCCCAGTTGAGCCCGCTGAGCGCGAAGCCGGCCGCAATCCAGCCGATGGTCCCGAACACGCGGATCAGGGGGAAGTCCTTCTCCTGGTCGTTCATGTTGCGCATGGCCAGGGTGTTGGTGAGGGCCAGCGTCGGGAAGTAGGTAAGCATGTAGCCGAAGAAGACGATGTTGATCGACTTGGGGGAGGGCGATTCCGCGCCCATCATGGTGGTGGCGGCGAGCATGAGCCCGGCGCCCGCGAGGTGCATCACGCCAAGGACGCGCTGCGCCGGGAAGAAGCGGTCCGCCACCATGCCGACAAAGAACGGGGATATCATCCCGGCGATGGGGCCCACGGAGTAGGTCCAGCCAAAGTCCTCGGCGGTGAAGCCGATGGTGGCGAGATAATTCGGCGCAGTGACATACCATGCCCCCCAGACGAAGAACTGGAGGAACATCATGATGGAAAGTTGGATGCGTATGTTGGTGTTCATTCAAAGAAATGGTTCGGAATGCTCGGGACGTTAGGCGAAGCAGTTTGGCGTGGCAAGCGCGGAGGCTGCGGGGGCGCGGGACCGAATGACGAAGGCCCCAAGGACCGAGACACCCAAGGAAGCCCGAATGATGACATCCGATTGGCGGCAGAAGGCGTGGATTAGCGCAGGCGTCCCGCCTGCGGGTTCGCCGGACTTCCCCGCCCGGTGTTTCAGACTGGCGGCGGGACGCCGCCGGAACCCGCAGCCGGGACGGCTGCGCTACAGGGAGCGAAGCAGTTTGGAACGGGATTTATCCGGTTTGCTGGCGTTTGAACGCGGAAGGCCGAGGTGGAACGCCCCGGTCGCGGGCTGGGAGGCGGCGTGAACTTGAAATGCCGGCCGTGCGAACGCCGCTTCGCTCGACGCGCCCGCATCATTGGGCTAGGCTGTCGACATGCAGACGGCATTCAAAGAATGGGCCATCGTGGTGGACGCCCTGGGGCGGGGAGAGCAGATCCTGATCCTGCGCAAGGGAGGCATTCACGAGGGACGAGGCGGCTTTCAGGTGGGGCACGATCGGTTTCTGCTGTTTCCCACGGGGTATCACCAACAGGGCGAGTCCGTGGTCGGCGCTGCGGCTGGCCGCAGCGCGGAGGTTCTGGCCGCCATGCCGGGCGAGGACACCGTTCGTTTTGAGTATTTTGCGGAAGTGGCCGAGTGGCGGGAACTGGCTTCATTGGAATCGGTTCGCGCATTGAAGGGACAGCATGTTTGGCGGGATGAGGTGATCGAGCAGCGCTACGAATGGGGGCGCAGCAAGGGCGTGTTCGCCTTGGCGGTGCGGGTGTATCGGCTTGCCGAACCGGTGGACTTGCCCCTGCGCGAGAGCTACGGCGGTTGCAAGTCGTGGATCGAGGTGGAGCGGGATGTGTCCGGCGACGGTGCGCGGCCGGTCCTGTCTGATGAGATGTTTGCGGCGAAACTGGCCGCATTTCGCGAGCCATTGAATGCCGCCCCGGCTTGAGCGGCGTCCCGGTCATGTCCGTTCCCAACCTCATACTGGCATCCGAATCGCCCCGGCGAAGGGAGTTGCTTGGCTATCTCGACATTGAGTTTGTGACGATGGCCTCTGAAGCGGAGGAAAGCAGCGACTCCCATCTGACTGCGGAGGAGTTGGCCATGCTGAACGCCTGGCGCAAAGCGCGGGCGGTGGCGGCGGATCATCCGGATCGATTGACCTTGGGAGCCGACACGGTTGTCTGCTTGGAGGAGACCGTATTTGGCAAACCTCGGGATCTTCGCGAGGCTCACCGTATGCTGGAGTCCCTGCAGGGGACGACGCATCGGGTGGTCACCGGGTTGGCCTTGTTGCAGCCGGACCGACGATTCGAGCGGGTGATTTCGGAGACCACATGGGTGACCTTTCGTGAGCTGTCGGCGTCCCGGATCGATCGGTATCTGGAGGTGATTCAGCCCTTGGACAAGGCGGGTGGTTATGCCATTCAGGATCACGGAGAAATGATCGTCGAGTCGGTGCACGGCTCGCTGACCAATGTCATCGGACTGCCGTTGGGGCGGTTGGCGAAGGAATTGGCGCGCTGGGATGAATCGTCATCCCGGTAGGGCGCGCGTTCAATTGGCGGCGTCGTTGGGGGCCGGGGCCCGTTCCCGGCCGGACACCAGGACGGTCCCGTGGTCGACGACGATCTCATCGCCGGGGTAGAGCTTGCCGAAGCTCACATCGTTGATGAAGAACTCATCCTCCTTGACGGTGTAGCGGTTGTCGCGGAGGCGCAGGGTATGGGCGCCGTCGATGTGAAAGCGTGTTCGGACCGCATGGCCGGGACGAATCTTCAGCGGGTAGCCCCCGAGGCGGGTGGTGGATTCGTTTTCCTCGCGGGAATCGACCGTTTCGCCTGAGCTCTTGGGCGGTTTGCCCTGGCTGGGGACGCCGTTGATGAAGACATTCCCGTATTCGATGAGAACGGAGG
>CAZFLK010000273.1:0-5468 GCA_964519245.1 uncultured Verrucomicrobiota bacterium | reverse complement strand
AATGTTTGGCGGAGTCGGTCATGGGAAGACGCCTCAACAATCTCAGTTCCCGTCGGTCGCGGGCTTGGGAACCTTGAACGCGGGCACAACGCTTTTCTCCCGTGGGCTGACATGCTGCACGTTGGCGATAAACTTCCACCAGTTCCTGACCGGCTCCCCGGCGTCCCGCTTCTCGCTCACATGCAGAAAATCAATGTGCGTCATGCGGCCCGGATCGTAGAGTTCAGCGGGCTTGGACAACAGGGAATCCGGGTCGCCGTCGTAAGGCGTCGAAAGCGCAACCGGCGAATCGAACTCGCCGCTGAACCGATGAATCTCCAATCCATCGTGCCCCTGCTCCACCACAAGCTCCCAACTCCCTCCCGGGCCAGAGCCCGCGCCGGGACGCCCGATCCACTTCAGTTTCAAGCTTCCGTAGATTCCGGCCGGCAGTTTGAAGATCAGGTCCTCGGCCAAACGCGTGCGGGTATGGTCCTTGGCCCTTTTCTCCAGGCGAACCCGCACGGTCGCCCCGCCCGGAAAACGAATATCCTTTTCGCCCGCAACATTCTCGCCCGGAGGGGTCGAAACCGTCTCGACTCCGACCGATGGCTGCGCCGGCCCGACCAACTCCAGCAGTCCCTTGAATACCTTGCCGGTGGCGTTGGTGACGGAGAACACCTCCGCCGCCTCGCCGACCGACAGTTCCACAGGGTTGTCACCCTTGAACCGCTCCAACTGGCGCACGGCGTTGGTCAAGGCGGCTCCATCCAATGCCTCTCCCCACCGCCATACCACGCTTCCATCGTCAAACGGGTTCTTCCGCGACATACTGATCTGCACCTTGCCCTTCACTCCCTCGGGCGCGACGCCTTTGGCAACCAGGCGACAACCGTCCGGCAGGTCCGAGGTCAGGAAAAGCATGATCCCGTTGCCGCCGGAAAGGGTCGCGGAGTGAGTCTGCACATGCGCGCCCGCTGCGGCTGCCACAACATCAGGCTTTGGCTTCAGGACCTCCAACTCCCCATGAAGGATCGCCCCATGCAAATTCGTGACAGAGAAAACCCTTACCCGGGCATTGTAGGGCGCCGCGAGAACATTCCCTTTCAGCTTGGCCCGAAACTGCCCCCCGGCGTTGGTGACAACCTCACCGGAGCACTCCTTGTAAAAACTCCAGAAGCCGGAGGTGTCCATCTCGGTGGTCGCGGGAAAACCGCTGAGCGTGTGCTCGGACGCCTGCTCTTCGGTTCTGCCACCCCCCCCGCACCAGATAACTTCTGAGCGACTCACCCGCCGGAAATGGAGATTTCGTCCGAAAGGCCAGGGCCTGTTGGTTGAGGACATACACCGGATCAAACTCGATGGCCTTCATCGGCCCGCCGGCTCGTTTCGCGGGAATTCTCCTGAGCACGAGGTTCCAACCATCTTCTTCCGGCGCGTTCAGGACCTTCATCAGATCCTCGGAGATCCTCCGGTAACAACCGCCCTCCTCGCCATTGAACCGGACCCGGATCGTGTCCGCATCGAGCGCCTCAACCTCGTCGTATTCGTGCGAGAATGTTCCCAGCATCGGGCTGACCGAGGTCACGCCGTCGCGGGCAAAGGTAAGTCGCAATCCCCGCAGCCCCTCCAGGGTGAACCCATTCTGGAGTTGATCGAGGTTGTCCTTCGTCAGCGGGAAATGCTTTCCCAGCATCGCTTGCAGTTCCTCAGCGGCCAATCCGCCGAAAGGAGAGTCGCCCTCAGCGCGCAGGTCAGCGATCACTTCCCGGGTCAACTCCTCCAGTTCCGATTGACTCAACTCGACCGGCCCCGACCGCTCCTCGTCAAGAACCCAGGTCCCCTCGAGCCAACCGAGCCCCACGCCGGATTGGGCGCTCGGCTTCGCTGACGCTGAGTCCTTCGTTTCCACCGGAACCATCAGCAACCTCGCCGAATGCAGCCTTCCCCGGGACTCGTTGCGGATCTCGAATAGCGTCGGGCTCGAATCCATGTCGACTTCCCACAGGCGCGACTGGGTCACCATGGAGACCTGGGTGGCGTCGTTTGCATGCTCGGCCGGGAACTTCCAACGCAGCGTCCTCCAAGACCGGTCGCCCAGACGGTGCAGCTGGGTGTCGTCCGCGACATCCGGTTCCGGCAACTCGACACGCCGCCCGTCGGGATGCACGGCGCTGGGTGAAGCCGCCGCGGATTCCAGCAGCAACTCATAACCCTCCACCGATTGAACCACCTCATACTTCAACTCCGCGTAGCCCTTCTCCAAGCGGACGTCCATCGCCCGGACATAGATCTGGTAGCCCGGCCGCCCGGCGCTCGCGATCGGCTTCGGTCGCATTTCCAAGGCGACTGTGAGCCGCTTGCCTTCGTCGTTGGTGATGTCCAGCAGTCCATACGTCTGCCCCAACTTCAGATTCTTCCCCCGGCCATCTGCATTGCGCAGGCCGACCATCGCCTGCAAGCCGGCCGATTTGTCGATCCTCAGCCTCTGGCCGAGGTTCAACACCTTCGTCCCCTGCTCATTCAACGCCGAGGTCGTCTCGCCTTCAAACCGCTCCGGCCTGCCGGTCTCGCCGCCGCCGCTCCAGGTGCGGACAACGACCCAACCGCGTAATCCGGGCGCGCCCTCGAAAGCGTAGTCAAACTGGAGAGTGCCACCTTGAAAGATCAGTTTATCGACCTTCACCCGGGCCGTCTGCTCCACGATCTCCAGCGCGGCGGGTCTCGGCCCCACGGCTCGCGCCCCTTGGTAGGCCAACGCCGGAACCAGCCAGGCGACCAGGAGCAACGCTGGTGGAATCACGACAACGCCCAGAAGCAGGAGAAAAAGGCGCCGCGGCCAGGGGTTCCCTTCACCGGAACGCTTCGGTGAAAAGAGATTCCCAACCAAAGCGCCCGCGCCCGCGAGCGCCGAAAGCCCCAGGATCGCAAGGAATACAACCACCAGAACCTCGCCGAAACCAACCGACCCGCTGCTCGCCAGAATGCCGGCAAGGATCGCGATCAGAACCCCGATCGCCGCCGCCACAAACACGACCTTGCTGTTGGTGTTGGGCTCGCTCCGAGCCGATTCCGAACGGCTTCCCTTGGTCAAATGCCAGAGCCCAACCAACCCCGCGCCGCACAGCGCAAGGAGGAGCAGAATGAACGCCCCGGAAACACCGCGCGTCGACAGTCCAAAAGCAATCAGGACCGGGGCGACGACCGGCCAGAACCAGGCGCACCACATCGCCAGTTCACGCGATCTCAGTCGTCCGCGCGATGCATCGATGTTTCGCACGCCAACCACGCCCAGTATCTGCCCGGCCAGGGCCAGGGCGCCCCAGAAAGCGAGGGCCCCGATCACCGTGATCAACTCTGCCCAGGCCGGATTCCAGGAAGGATCCGGCGCCATCATCACCACAAAAACCATGAACAACGCGGCCGGAAGCAAGGCCAAGCCGTTGCAAACCGCGCCCACGATGACCGCCTTCGACCACTTGCGGATGACACGCGTTCCCTCCGGGCCGACATCGGCGCCAGGCGCCGGCGACACGTCACTGCGGGAATGCCGCTCGGTCAGGGCCCTCAGATTCCCAATATCGACTGCGCGACGTGTGTGCGCAAACGCGATCGCGGCCATGACTGCCGCCAAGGCCGCGCCCAGGCTGGCCAGCGTCAGGCCGACCCCGAGCAGGATGACGCCCAACTCCTTATGCGACTCGCCGCCCTTGATAACCTCCGCGCCGAAGAATCCAAACAACGGAATAAACAGGATCGCTGCGATCATCGCGTTAAGAATCCAATACGGGGCGTTCGTCACCGAGACGGTCTTCTCCGGCGTCACAGCCGGCTCCCTGCCAGCTCGGGCCTTCACGGCCTTGCGGATCTCCTCCGTCCATTGCGCAGTCAGCCGGCAGGTGTCAGTCAGCGGTTCAATCCACTGTTCGCGCAACGTCAGGGTGATGGTATGCCCGACGCCATTGACGTCCTGAGTCAGGGAAACGAAGGGGATTTTCTCGCCTTTCTGCGCCCACCAGTTGAAATACCCTAGGCTCACGTCGCGGATGGATTCCAACGGAATCGTCAATCTCCGATCATTCTCGACCAGCGACAGGCAGTTCTCGAACAACCTCGCCTCGCCGCTGCCGCTGAACGGCGCCGACGTCCTGCCCTTGAATGTGCGCAGGCGGTCCGGCGTCGAGAAATGGCAACGCGCGCCGAGCAACGCCTCGCCCTCGGCTCTGCGCCCGGCTTCCGCTTCGGAGCTTCCCGCACCGCCCCCACCTCGGAGGCCTGCTTCACCTCGGATTTCATCTCCTCGGCGCTCTGCTGCCGCCGCTCCCGCTCTTTCGCCAGGGCCCGCAGCACGATCTCGTCGACCGAATCGGTCACCGGCGACTTGTCGGAGGGCAGCGCAAAACGCCCAATCGGCAACTCGCCCGTGAGCAGCTCATAAAAAACGACACCGAAGGAATAGATGTCCGCCCGATGATCAACATCGGTCGGTTTCTCAATTTGTTCCGGAGCCATGTAGTGCGGCGTGCCCAAGGTGTAGCCGCTCGCCGTCAGGGTGGAGCCGCGCTTGGGTTCGCCCACGATCTTGGCGATGCCGAAATCCGCAATCTTCACCCGCCCCTTGGAATCCATCAGGATGTTGGCCGGCTTGATGTCCCGGTGCAGCACGCCCTCGGAATGCGCGAATTGCAAGGCGTCGCAGATTCCCGGAACCACGGCCAGGGCCTCCTGCGGGGTGAAGCGACCGGCGCTCATCGCCTGGCGCAGGTTCACCCCGTCGATGTATTCCATCATCAGGTAAAAGAACCCGCCCGCCTCGCCAAAATCGAAAACCGTGACAATGCTCGGGTGATTTAGGGAGGCCAACACCCTGCCCTCGCGCTCGAACCGTTCGCGAAAAGCCGCATCCTCGGCCAGTCGATCCGGCAAGATCTTCAGGGCCACATACCGGTCCAACTTCGGTTGACGGGCCTTGTAAACAAACCCCATCCCGCCCTGCCCGACCAACTCGACAATCTCCAACTGCGGAAATGCCTGGGCCACGCGCTCGATCGACGGCGCTTCCAGAGCGTTGCCCGGCGTTCGAATAGATTCCGTCTGGGCGGTCACCCCCTCCAACAGGCATTTGGGACACAGTCCATGCGGCGCCTCGGCCGGGATCTCGGCCCCACAGCCCGTGCATTGTCTGGCATTCAATTCTTCGCTCATGCCCTTTCCTGAGGAATCCGCGCGGCAAGGTTACTCAGGAAAACCAGTTTTTGGGAAAGATGTTTATCGCGAGAATCTGTATCACACCTGCCTTCTGTCTTAGAACCGCTTTCCCCCTGCTGTTAGCATCGCTTTCACTTCGTTAGGTATTTGAATTCTAGTACACGATTTATCTTGCGCTTGAGACTCAGTCTCATTATTACAACCCCATCCTGAGATTCAGTCTCATTAAATACGCAGATTAATAGACACGAACCCCATCCTTGGGCGAACCATGATGAAAC
>CAZFLK010000272.1:0-5587 GCA_964519245.1 uncultured Verrucomicrobiota bacterium | reverse complement strand
ACCTACGTCGGCACAGAGCACATCCTGCTCGGCCTGCTGCGCGAAGGCGACGGCGTCGCCGCCAAGGTCCTCAAGAATCTCGAAGTCGATATCGAACTCACCCGCCAGGAAATCCTCCGCGAACTCGACCCCAATTTCAGCGGGGGCGAGGAAACCGCCGCCGCCGGCTCCGGATCCGACGCCGAGAAAGGCGAGCGCAAGGGCGAGACCAAGACCCCGGCGCTGAAGGCCTTCGGCCGCGACCTCACCGAGATTGCCTCCAAAGGCGAGATGGACCCGGTGATCGGCCGCAAGGAAGAAATTGAGCGCGTCATCCAGATTCTCTGCCGCCGCACCAAGAACAACCCCGTGTTGCTTGGCGAAGCCGGCGTCGGCAAGACCGCCATCGTGGAAGGCTTGGCGCAGGAAGTCTCCCGCGGCAATGTGCCCGAGCTGCTCCGCGACAAGCGCGTGATCACTCTCGACCTCGCCTTGATGGTCGCCGGAACCAAGTATCGCGGCCAGTTCGAGGAGCGCATCAAGGCCGTCATGGACGAAATCCGCCGCGCCAAGAACATCATTCTGTTCATCGACGAATTGCATACCATCGTCGGAGCCGGATCCGCCGAAGGCACCATGGACGCCTCCAACATCATCAAGCCGGCCCTCAGCCGGGGCGAGATGCAGTGCATCGGCGCCACCACCCTCGCGGAACACCGCAAATACATCGAGAAGGATGCGGCGCTCGACCGACGCTTCCAGACCGTCAAGGTGGAGGCCCCCTCGATTCCTGAAGCCATCCTCATTCTCAAGGGACTCCGTCCCAAGTACGAGGAGCACCACAAGGCCGAATTCACCGACGACGCCGTCGAAGCCGCCGTCAATTTGTCCGACCGCTACATCACCGGTCGCTACCTTCCGGACAAGGCCATCGACCTGCTGGACGAAGCCGGCGCCCGAGGCCGCATCAAGTCCATGACCCGTCCGCCGGACGTGCGCGATTTGGAAGTCCAGATCGAGACGATCAAGACCGAGAAGGAACAGGCCATCAAGGCCCAGGACTTCGAAGGCGCCGCTTCCATGCGCGACAAGGAAAAGCAGGCCAAGGCCAAGCTCGAGGAAATCATCGAAGCCTGGAAGGCCGAAGGCGAAGAGAAACGCGTCACCATCGGCGAGGACGACATTCTCCAGGTCGTCGCCAAATGGACCGGCATTCCGCTCAAGCGCATGGAGCAGGACGAGGCCCGCAAACTGCTCGAGATGGAGCAGGAATTGTCGAAGGTCGTCATCGGCCAAGCGGAAGCTGTCGCCGCGCTCTGCAAGGCCCTGCGCCGCTCGCGCACCGACCTCAAGGACCCCAAGCGTCCCATCGGCGCCTTCGCCCTGCTAGGGCCCACCGGCGTCGGCAAAACCCTCCTCGCCAAGTCGCTCGCAGTGAACATGTTCGGCGACGAGAAATCGCTCATCCAAATCGACATGAGCGAATACATGGAGAAGTTCACCACCTCGCGGCTGGTCGGATCGCCTCCCGGCTACGTCGGTTACGAGGAAGGCGGCCAACTCAGTGAACAGGTGCGGCAACGCCCCTACTCCGTCGTCTTGTTCGACGAACTCGAGAAGGCTCACCCCGACGTCATGAACATGCTCCTGCAGATCCTGGAGGAGGGCAAGCTCACCGACAACATGGGCCGCGTGATTGACTTCCGGAACACCATCATTCTCATGACCTCCAATGTCGGGGCTGAGACGATCAAGAAAGGCGCCAAAATCGGCTTCTCCAATGAAACCGAGGAGGCTGACTACGCCTCCATGAAAGAGGGCATTCTCGAGGAATCCAAAAAGGCCTTCCGGCCCGAGTTCCTGAATCGACTGGATGACGTCATCGTCTTCCACACCTTGAACAAGGACAACCTCATCGAGATCCTCGACCTGGAGATCAACAAGGTTGTCGACCTGCTCGATCGCCGGAACATCAAGCTCGAACTGAACGCCGCAGCGCGTGACTTCCTCGTGGAGAAGGGACACAATCTCGACTACGGAGCCCGCCCCATGCGCAGAGCCGTCGAAAAACACCTCGAAGATCCGCTCGCCGAGGAACTGCTCAAAGGCAACTTGCAGGACAACGGCACCATCAAGGTTGGTTTCAAGGACGGCAAGCTGACGTTCTCACCGAAGGCGCCACGCAAGAAGTCGGTTTCCAAGCAGGGCTGATGCGTCGACAACCTCCTGGGGAGCGGAGCCAGTATCCCATTTCGGGGTCTTGGTGCGGTGTTGCGACCCGGAACCGGCCCGCCCCGCCCCCCCGCGGCGGATATGCCGGAGATTTCGCTTGCCCTTCGGGCGCGGGCGCCAAGAATCCACGAGTCCCCATGCGCCGCGTTGACCTCTCCATATCCTACCGCCACGGACGATGACCCAGTCACTCTGGGTCATCCGAATCCTGTTCCTGGCGATGTGTTCCGTCACCGGCTATGCCATAAGTCAAACTCCGGATATCGATCTGACGATCATCTCGCCGGATCACCCCTTGAGCGCCATCGTGGTCGGCTTCGGCTTCGGCACCATCCTCATCGCTATCGATGAAATGCTCAAGGGATTCTCCCTGCGCGCCTTCTCCGCCATGACGTTCGGCCTGCTCCTGGGCACTGCCGTCGCCTGGCTGATCATTGGCTCGGGCTTGTTCGACTATGTGGAAGACGAGAAAGTGCGTTGGATCGTCCGCCTTTGCCTGTTTGTCAGCTTCAGCTACCTCGGCATGGTGCTCGCCATGCGCAGCAACAAGGAGGATATCTCGCTTATCATTCCCTACGTCCGCTTCTCCGCACGCCACCAACGGGATGACGTCCTCCTTCTCGATACCAGCGCCATCATCGATGGCCGCGTCGCCGACCTGATTGAAACCCACTTCCTCGACGGCATCATCGTTGTCCCACGATTCGTCCTCCGCGAACTCCACGGCATCGCCGACTCCGACGATGCCCAGCGCCGGGAGCGCGGCCGGCAGGGGCTGGAATCCCTCGCCCGAATCCAAAAACAGGAAGGTCACGAATTCCGCATTCACGAAGGCGACGTCGACAACGAATCCGAGGTGGACGCCAAGCTGCTGCACCTGACTCGAACGATGGGAGCCAAGCTGTTCACCACGGACTACAACCTCGGCAAGCTCGCCGAAGTGCAGAATCTCTCCTGCGTCAACATCAACGAACTCTCCAAAGCGCTCAAACCGGTCGTTCTTCCCGGCGAGATCCTCTCCCTGAAGATCGTCCGGGAAGGCAAGGACAAGGGCCAGGGAGTCGGCTTCATGAACGATGGCACCATGGTCGTCGTCAATCAGGCCGCCGCGCGCATCGGATCCACCATCGACGCTCAGATCACCAATCGACTGCAAACCAACGCCGGCGTGATCTTCTTCGCCGACATTCACACCAACGGCAATGGCTCGACTGACCGAAGCTCCTGAGCTTCCGCTTGTCTCCACTCCCCCAACCACGAAGTTCTCATGGGATTCACCACCATTCAGACCTCCTTCAACGACGTCGAAGCCAACCTCGTCAAATCGCGCCTGGAACTTGCCGGCTTCAATCCTCATTTGAAGGACGAGAACGCCACCATGCTGACCGCCACCCCTAACACCACCGGCGGCATCAAGATCCAGGTTCCCGATGAGGAGGCCGAAGCCGCCGCGACCTACCTCAAGAACGAGGCCGAAGAGAACGCCGCTTCCGAAGACTCATGACCAAGGCCCGCGCCACCGCCCTCAGCGAACTCAAGAAACTCCTGCCCGCCGGGGAACTTCGCCTCGACGAGAAGACCCGCGAAGCCCACGCCGGCGACAAATGGTTCGCCGCCAATCTTCCCGACGCCGTCGCCCTCCCGCGCACCGAGAAATCCGTCGCCGCGATCGCGCGCTTCGCCTTCGAGAAGAAGATCCCCCTGACCGCCCGCGGCGCCGGCTATGGCTACGTCGGCAGCTGCGTGCCCCTCCAAGGCGGCATTTCGCTGTCCCTGGCCCGCATGAAGCGCATCAAGGAGATCAACGCCGGCGATTTTGTCGGGGTGGTCCAACCCGGCGTCATCACCAAGGAATTTCAGGACGCGGTCGAGGCCAAGGGGCTCTACTATCCGCCCGATCCCGCCAGCCGCGCCGATTGCAGCCTCGGCGGCAACATTGCCACCAACGCCGGCGGCCCCCGCTGCCTGAAATACGGTGTTACCCGGGACTATGTCCTCGGCATGAACGTCGTTCTCGCCGACGGAACCCTGGTGAAACTCGGCGGACGCACCCACAAGAACAAGAGCGGCTTCGACCTTCACCGACTGCTCGTCGGATCCGAGGGCATGCTCGGCATTGTCACCGAGGCCACGTTGAAGCTCCTTCCCCTGCCCCCTTATCGCGCGGGACTTTCCATCGGTTTCCCCGCCATGAAGAACGCCATCGGCGCGCTGCACGACATTCTGGGCCGTGGCTTCCTCCCCTGCGCGCTCGAACTCGCCGATGCCTTCACCCTGGCCGCCGCCGAGAAACGCACCGGCAGCAAGCTCCTTTCCGGCAGCCGCGCCCACTTGATCGTCGAACTCGACGGCCAGGAGCGCGCCGTCAAATCCGACCTGCGGGAACTGAAGCAGATCGTCAAGGCCCGCCATCCGAAGTTCATCCGAGCCGCAATGGGCTCCGAAGCTGTCGATCAGATCTGGGCCCTGCGCCGCGAGTTTTCCTATTCCCTGCGTGACACCGGCCTCACCAAGCTCAACCAGGACATCACCGTGCCCCGCAGCCGCCTCGACGATGTGTTCAAGCTGGGAGCCAAGCTCAAGAAGAAGCACGGCCTGCAGGTCGCTTGCTTCGGCCACGCCGGCGACGGCAACATCCATGTCAACATCATGGTCGACCAGGACGATCCGACCGCCGTCAAGAACCAGGACGCCGCCGTGGATGAACTCTTCAAGGAAGTCCTCAAGATGGACGGCGTCATCACCGGCGAACACGGCATCGGCATCGCCCGGCTCCCCTGGTGGCCCCTCGCCGCCTCCGAAGCCAACCGCGATCTTCACACGACCATCAAGCGCGCGCTCGATCCAAAGAATATTCTGAATCCCGGCAAGTTCGCCTGAGCGCTAATGGCGGGCAAACCTGAAATCGGCCCTCAATTCCCCGCCGCTAGTTGCCTCTTGGTGATTCGCCCTGCGGCAGAATCATGTAGAACTTCTTCACCGGCCGGAGAAAGTTGCTGTCGACAATGGCGCGCCGAGTCGTTCCAGCGGGCAGACGTTGGTCAATCGTCCAAGTCTTCAGATCTTCGGAGGTCCAGAGGAAGTAGGTCACATCCGGCATGCCGGTGAACTCAATCTCCACGTCGCCTCCCAGAGCGCTGGGCTTCACCGAGTTGATGGACGGCTGCGCTTGAACGGTCAACACGTCCGTTTCATCCGAGAGGCCGCCTTCATCAGTAACCCGGAACTGCAATGTGTGATCGCCCAGGGCGAGTTCGGGAAGAACGCCCGCTTCCGCGCCCATTTTCAAGTCGGATCTGCCTCAGAAAACTCCCTCAGGCCGCCCCCGTGTCAGTGTTCTGTCATGGACAGATAAAGACGGGAGCGCTGATCCGCC
>CAZFLK010000271.1:0-5607 GCA_964519245.1 uncultured Verrucomicrobiota bacterium | reverse complement strand
TGTCCTTGTCCTTGTCGTAATCCGGATCCAGGAAGCTGAGGGCGCGAAACAAGGTGGTTGTCAGGAATTTCCTCCGACGCTTTTTGCGATCCAGATAGACATACAGCATGTCACTGGTGTCGAATTGGGCCTCATACCAGGAACCGCGGTCGGGAATGATGCGGAAGGAATGGAGTTTCTTGCCGTTCGGATGTGTGGTTTCCTCGAACGCCAATCCGGGAGAGCGATGCAACTGGCTGACAATGACACGTTCCGCGCCATTGATGACAAATGTCCCTTGCGGCGTCATCAGGGGCAGTTCACCCATGAAGACTTTCTCCTCGCGCGCGCCGCCTTCTTCCTTGAGCAGGAAGGAAACATGGAGCGGGGCTCCGAACGTGACGCCTTCGCGCAAGGACTCGGTCCAGGAAAGCTTCGGCTCGCCGATTTCGTAACTATGGAAATCGAGCGTGGTCTTGCCATCGTAGCTTTCAATCGGAAAGACCTCCTTGAAGACGGCTTGAAGACCGACGTTCTTCCGCTTGGAGGGAGGCAGTTCGGCCTGGAGGAATTCCAGATACGAATCGTTTTGAATTTCGATCAGATTCGGAGGGGTGATGACCTCCTTGATCTTACCGAAGTTAATTCGATCAATGATTTTCGATGACATGGTTTTTCAGGTGGCACCCGAGCCGCGCAGCGTCGGGTTGGTCAATGTCTGTTCTGCAAAATACAAAAAGCCGTCGCTATCGGTCCATTTCCGGGAACCGACCTGCAACCGCCGCGTGTCCAGTCCGTTTTCGTATCCGTCTCGACCAGGCCTCAGTGAGAGAAAGGCGACGGGGCGGACGGCCTAACTCCGCCCCGCCGCACTTGAAATGGAAGTTACTTGACTTCGACCTTGGCGCCGGCCTCTTCAAGCTTCTTCTGGGCGGCCTCAGCCTCTTCCTTGGAAACGCCTTCCAAGATGGCTTTCGGAGCTTCCTCAACAATCTTCTTGGCGTCGGCGAGACCGAGGCCCGACTTGACTTCGCGCACGGCTTTGATGACCGGGATCTTCTTGCCGCCATCGCCCACGAGGACCACGTCGAACTCGGTCTTCTCTTCGGCCGGAGCCGCGTCGCCGCCGCCCGCCGCGCCGGCCGCCATGACGACCGCGCCGCCGGCTGCCGCCGCTTCAACGCCCCACTCTTCTTCGAGCTTCTTGACCAGGTCGTTCGCTTCCAGAATTGTAAGCGAGCCGAGTTCTTCCACCAGTTTATCGATATCTGCCATTTGCTTTCCTTTCAGTCTCGTCGTTCACCGGAGCCCCGATGAGTTTCAACCTGCGGCCGCAGGTCCGACGATTTACTATTGCGTTTCTTGTTTTGTTTTTCCGGTCGGACCAGCCGACCGGGAAATTGTTCGAGGGCATTGGGGCCGCGGAGAACCGGCTATATCGAAGACAACCGATACCGCAGTCCGTTCAACCTTCCTCCTTATCGACGCGAGCCTTGACGACGCAGGCAATTCGCACAACCGGCTCGTTGAGCGTGCTGACCAGGCGCTGGGCGGAGCCTTTGATGGTGCCCAACAGGCGCGACCGCATGACGTCGAGAGACGGCAGATCGGCCAGGCTCTTCAGGTCGGCCTTCTCCAGGCGCGAATTCTCGATGTAGCCGAAACAGAGCTTCGGCCGATCGAATTCCGATTCAAAATTCTTGAGGATTTTAGCGGCGGACGGGGCTTCCTCCTCGCCAAAGACGACGGCCATCTGCCCCTTCATCGAGCCATCAAGGTCGGTGACGCCAACTTCCTCAGCGGCAATCTTCAGGATGCGGTTCTTGACGACGTGGATTTGAGCCTTGCTTTCCCGCAAACGGGCGCGCAATTCCTCAAACTGGTCCACCGTCAGGCCGTTGTAGTCGACGATGATGAAATACGGGGAGGACTTGAGCCACTCCACATACTCGGCGGTGATGATCTTCTTCTCTTCGCGCATGGTAAGATTCGTTGATGATGTGAGCCGGCTCAGGCGGCTTGCGTTTCCTTCAGGTCGACATGAACCGCGGGACTCATTGAGGCCGAGAGGGTCAGGCTGCGGACGTAACGCCCCTTCACGCTGGAAGGTTTGGCCTTCACGACGGCGTCAATCACGGCGCGGGTGTTCTCCACCAACTTGTCGGCATCAAAATCCGCCTTGCCGACCGGCACGTGCAGGTTGCCGGTCTTGTCGACTTTGAATTCAACCCGACCCGCCTTGACCGCCTGCACGGCTTCAGCCGTATTGTCGGTGACCGTCCCCGTCTTCGGATTCGGCATGAGGCCACGCGGTCCGAGCACCTTGCCGAGCTTCCGCACTTCCGACATTGCATCGGGGGTTGCCACAGCGACATCAAAGCCGGTCCAACCGCCTTTAACCTGCTCAAGCATGTCCTCAAATCCGACATGATCGGCTCCCGCGTCCTTGGCCGCGTCCGCAGCGGCTCCAGGTTTGGCAAAAACCAGCACGACGACATTCTTGCCGCTGCCGTGAGGCAGCGGAACTGTGCCGCGCACCATCTGGTCCGATTTGCGCGGGTCGACGCCAAGATTGAAGGCCGCTTCGACCGTTTCGTTGAATTTCGCCTTGGGGAATTTGCCGATGGTTTCAACGGCCGATTCCAGCGGATAGAACGCTTCCGCGTCCACCGCCTCGAGGGCTTTCCGATATCGTTTACTGGGTTTCTTTGCCATGGCTCGTGCCGGTTGGGAGAATTTTCGGATTGCTCCTGTTTATACGCCTTCCACTTCAATGCCCATGCTTCGGGCCGTTCCCGCGATGATACTGATCGCGGCCTCATCGTCGTTGGCGTTCATGTCCGCCTTCTTGGTCTTGACGATTTCCAAAATCTGATCGCGCGTCACCTTGCCAACTTTCTTCTTGTTCGGCTCCCCTGACCCGGCCGCGATGCCGGCAGCCTTCTTGAGCAGCACCGCCGCGGGAGGCGACTTGGTGATAAAGGTGAACGACTTGTCCTGGAAGACGTCGATCACGACCGGAATCACCATCCCGGCCTGGTCTTTGGTCTTCGCGTTGAATTCCTTGCAGAACCCCATGATATTCACGCCGTGCTGACCCAGCGCGGGGCCGACGGGCGGGGCCGGATTGGCCT
Organism: uncultured Verrucomicrobiota bacterium; assembly: GCA_964519245.1. GTDB lineage: Bacteria > Verrucomicrobiota > Verrucomicrobiia > Limisphaerales > JAYPEY01 > JAYPEY01. Next base: position 2,494 of record CAZFLK010000271.1, on the reverse strand, counting down.
GACCGGCCGCGATCTGCAACTTAATCTGTCCTACTACCTTCTTCGCCATAACTTTAAGCCTTTTCGCACTGCCAGTATTCCAACTCAACCGGCGTATTGCGTCCAAAAATGTTTACCGTCACCTTCAATTTCCCGCGTTCGGGTTCAATTTCCTCAATCACACCGCTGAAATTGAGGAACGGTCCGTCATTGATCTTGATCGTTTCCCCGACCTCAAAACTTACTCGCGGCTTCTCCGTATCCTCGGAATCCGAGATCTGGTCCTTGATCGTCTCGATTTCCGAGTCAGGCGTCGCGCTCGGCCGATCACCGCCGACGAACCCGATGATGCCCTGCGTGTCGCGAATGAAATACCACGGCCCTTCGATTACCCGTTGATTCTCATCATACAACTTCATGCGGATGAAGATGTAGCCGGGATACAGCTTGCGCTGCGTGACGGACTTCTTGCCGCCGCGAACTTCAGCCACCTTTTCCATGGGCACGAGCACTTCATCGATGTACTCCTCCATTTCCTCGGCGGCGAGGCGCTTCTCAATGCTGTCCCGGACCTTTTGTTCCTGGCCCGACAGCGTGTGTATGACAAACCACTGACTCTGCATTCGGCTTCTTTCCGGGCGTTCAGCCCATGATGAATTGGATCACGTTAAACAAGAACTGATCGATAACGACGGTAAAAAAACCGAAGAGAGCGATCGACACCATGACCACGGCGGTCGAGCCCTTCAGTTCCTGTTTCGTGGGCCACGAGCACTTGCGCAGTTCTTCCTTGGTTTCCGCAACGTACTTTGACAGGCGCATGATATGCCCCGCCTTCCACGCCCAGCCAAAAATGGCGAGCACGACAACTGACGATACGATGACCCAAGTATAATTGCCCATGTTTCTGTTACTTTCTATCTGCTGGCGGAGGGGGAGGGATTCGAACCCCCGTTCCGGTTTCCCGAAAAGCGGTTTTCAAGACCGCCGCATTCGACCACTCTGCCACCCCTCCAAACCAGAGAGTCTGGCAGGGCAGGAGGGACTCGAACCCCCAACCGACGGTTTTGGAGACCGTTGCTCTACCAATTGAGCTACTACCCTATCTTTTCGCTAAATGGTTGCGTCCGGCAGGGCGATGAGGAAGGCGTCCGGGCAAGGCGTCAACGACGCCCGCCCGGACCCAAATCTCTCGCCGCAATCGGTCAGTCTTCGACAATTTCGATGACCCGACCAGCGCCAATGGTTTTGCCGCCTTCGCGAATCGCGAAACGCTGACCTTTTTCCATGGCCACCTTGCTGATCATGTCACAATCCAAGGTCACATTGTCGCCAGGCATCACCATTTCGACGCCATCCGGGAGCTTGATGCTTCCCGTCACATCAGAGGTGCGGAAGTAGAACTGAGGACGGTAGTTGTTGAAGAACGGAGTGTGACGGCCACCCTCTTCCTTGCTCAGCACGTAGACCTCGGCCTTGAACTTGTTGTGCGGGTTGATGGAGCCCGGCTTCGCCAGAACCTGACCGCGCTCAACTTCGTCCTTCTTCACACCGCGAAGCAGAACACCGACGTTGTCGCCCGGCTGGCACTCGTCCAGCAACTTGCGGAACATCTCGATATCGGTCGCGGTCGTCTTGTGCGTGTCACGAATGCCAACGATCTCGATTTCCTCCATTTTCTTGAGGATGCCGCGCTCAACACGACCGGTGACCACGGTGCCACGACCTTCAATCGCGAACACGTCTTCAATACACATGAGGAAAGGCTTCTCAGTGTCGCGCTCGGGCAGCGGGATGTGCTCGTCGATGGCAGCGATCAGTTCAGCGATCTGCTTGTTGCCCTCGTCCGTGCCGTCCAAGCCAGCCTGAGAACTTCCGCGAATGACCGGGATATCGTCGCCCGGGAACTCATACTTGCTCAAGAGCTCACGAATTTCCATTTCGACCAGATCCAGCAACTCCTCGTCATCGACAAGGTCGATCTTGTTCATGAAGACCACGATCGCCGGCACGCCGACCTGACGAGCGAGCAGCACGTGCTCCTTCGTTTGAGGCATCGGACCGGAGGAGGCGTCAACCACAAGAATGGCGCCGTCCATCTGGGCCGCGCCAGTGATCATGTTCTTGATGTAGTCGGCGTGTCCCGGGCAGTCCACGTGAGCGTAGTGACGCGTGTCGCTGGAGTACTCGACGTGCGAAGCCGCAATCGTGACCGTCTTGGAATCGTCACGCACCGTGCCGCCCTTGGTAATGGTTGCGTAGTCCACGATCTCGGCCAAGCCCTTACGGGATTGCACCGCGACGAGCGCGGCGGTCAGGGTCGATTTGCCGTGGTCGACGTGGCCGATGGTTCCGACGTTGACGTGCGGTTTCGTTCTTTCGAAGGCTGCCTTTGCCATTGCTTTTCCTATTTGCTATTTAGTGTGTTGTTGCCGATTTGATTGATTGCAACTGGAGCCCATGACCAGGTTTGAACTGGTGACCTCATCCTTACCAAGGATGCGCTCTACCAACT
>CAZFLK010000270.1:0-5913 GCA_964519245.1 uncultured Verrucomicrobiota bacterium | reverse complement strand
TCCGTGGTGATGTTGCCCTTGATCTCCGTTGTTCCCACCGCGTCCGTCATGAGCGAACTCAGGGCCGTAACGGACCCGACCGGCTGCAGAAACTCCGTCTTGCCCGAAGCGTTGACAACGATGCCCGCGCTGCCGCCCCCGGCAAAGCTGTCGAGCAGCCCGGCAAAACGAATATCATGACCGGTGAAGACAAAATGCGGTGCCCCCACCTCGACATCATCGTTGTATTCCTGGAACCCGCCGCCCGCGGTCGTGATGGAGCTTCCATTGAGGAAGGTCTGCATGCCCGCGTCCGTCGTGATGTTGCGAAGCGGCACGACGGAACCGATGTCTCCATCGAAGGTGGTTGTCGGACTGTTCACGGCAAGGCTTTGCACCCCGCTGATCGCCCCGTCGATCGTGCTGGCAAAGGTGACGTTGATGTCGCCATTGAACACCGCCGTATCGCCAAAGCCGCCCGTCGAGAGGGTCACGGGGTTGTTGATCACAATCGCGTCCTGCGCCCACACCTGTCCGGCCACGAAGTGCGTCTGCCCCGACATCCCCACAGTAAGAGCGCCCAGCGGATGCAGGTCGCCGACCGACAGCGCAAAGGTCGTCGTTCCATCCGCGTTGATGGTCAGGTTGTTGAACTCACCGTCGGCCGTGTCCACTTCCCCGTTGAAGGTCACGTCCTGCAGGGAAGTCAGAGTGGCGTCGACATCCAGAGTGACGGGATCATTGAAGGTCAGGAATCGGGTCACGGTTATCGCCCCGGCATTCAACCGGGTCGTCCCGGCCGCATCGGTGATCAGGTCAAGCAACGGCTGCCCGGAGCCAATCGACCCGTGAAATTCCGTCGTGGTGGCGTTGATCTTCAAGAAGTTGTTCTCGCCGGGATCGCTGTCCACCGTGCTGTCGAAGACCACGCTTGCCCCGTTCACTGTCTGGTTCGCTCCGATGACGACGGCGTCGTGGCACGCCAGGGAAGCGTTGATGGTCCCGGCATTGAGCGAGGTCGTGCCCAACGCATCGGTCGTGATGCCTCCCAGGGCCGTGGTGATCCCGATGGCGGTGTTGAATTGGGTCTGAGGCGAATTCACCACCAGGCTTTGCGCGCCCGCAGTTTGGCCGTCGAGCGTGTTCACAAACACCACCCCGGTCGATCCGGTCAAGGTGGTCGTCGGCGTGACCGAAAGCGTGGTCGGATCGCGGACGAAAATCAAACCGGCCGAGACGGACGCCGGCAGAACCATCGAACCCGGGGCATCGGTGTTGAAATTCGCCACGGGCGTGTTCGCCCCGACCGGTTGCGCGAGTGATGTCATGCCGGAACAGTTCAGGGTCAGGCTTTGCCCCTGGTGACTGGATCCGTCGACCGGCCCCGAGAAGGTCAGGTTGCCGACCGAACCAATCGTGATGTGGTTCATGAGGATGACAGCCCCGTTGTAGTGTTGGGTTCCCGTGCTGTTGATCGGCCCCGCGGCCAACTCCACCGCCTCGGCCGTCACCGCGAGATCGTCGACGGTCAGCGAGGCGGCATTCAGGTTGATGGTGTCCGAGTCGCCTTCGCCATCGATGATCAAGTCCGCCGCAAAGCCCGGCGCCAGCCCCGTCACCGTGACCAGATCACTGCCTGCCCCGGTGAAAATGGCCAGTTCCGTCGTCGGGTTCGTGAAAAACACGCTCTGGCTGGTTGCAACACTGCTGAGGATCATCCCCGGACCGCCCGAGGGCTGCAGCGTGACGTCGTCCGCATTCGCGCCAAACACGAATGAACGCGCGCCCGCCGTCAGCATATCAACGATTGAGTCGATGCCCGTGTAGCTGATGACGCCATTCGAATCCACACTGACCGAGCCGTCGGTCGCATTGACAAAGTTATGGGTCGCCTCGCCGAACGGTCCGCCGCCCGCGAGGTCGAGGGAGTCATTGCCGCCCGCGCCGCCTTCATAAACGACCGCCTTGGCAAAATCTCCCAGGCTGAAATCCAAGGTCACTGAATCATCGCCTCCGACAGTCTGCACAATGATCTGGCCTCCGGTAACACTGGCAAAGGGCACATGCGCCGTCACCGGATCGAACAACGTCCCGACTTCCGCGGTCAGGGTTGAACCCGACTGAATCACAAAGCGGCTGTTGGTCGTGTCGCTGGAGATCGTCAACGAATCATTCTTTCCGCCCGCGGCGACGTCCGTGATGATCAGATTGTTGGAGGCGTCGAGATCCACCACGGTGTCCGTCGCAGGAACGGCCGTGCCGCTGACAGCGACTTTGAAGGATTCTGAGGACGATATTCCCCAGTTCACGCCATCCAGCGCAGTCCGGTCTTCCCCCAGGGTCCCGACGCCCGTATGCACGCCGCTCGTCGTGTAATTGAAATCGTAATCGCCCGAGACCCAGCTGATGACAACCCAGTATTGGCTGTTTGCGGCCAGCGTCGGCGTCGCCGTGGAATTGATCGATTGCGTGGTGATCGACCCGCCGGTTCCTGGAATCGACACATTGCCCAGTGTCTCGATCACGCTACCCGGGAAGCCGCTGTTGTCGCTCCAAAGTGAAATCTCCGCGGAACTGGCGCCGCCATACCCCGCAAACTCGGCCGAGATCGAGTCCAGGGTGTAACTATTGCCGTCGGTCGTGAAGGCCTGGGCCGCGCGTTGATTGGGCTGCGCCATATCGAACTGCTCCCCCTCCGTGTGCGTCGCTTGGGACAGATTGTTGAGGATATCCGTCGCCGCTTTGGATGAGTTGGCGATGCCGATGAGAAGGATGACGATGCAGGGAAAGTATGATCGTTTCATGCCGATAAGAGAAATACAGGAGCCCCAGTCCATTTTCCGCTCTGAGCCCGTCTCATAATCACGATTTCGGCCAAGACTCCAATAGCAAAACGTTCCGCCCGGCAATTCTTGCACAATATTGGCAAAAAAATACCCGGGCGACGTTTCTGGGTTGATCCGAAGCGGGTTCCACAGCGAAAACCAAGCGCCCCATGAGTCTCCAACTACGCGAACTGGCCGAGCGCGCGCTCTTCGCCACCGATCTCGAGACCAAGCTCGCGTGCCCCGACGAGATCGTCGACACGCGCCCGGGCGAGGCCCTGCAAGCGCCGCCCGCCCCCGGGCGACCGCACGGCCTGCAATTCAAACCCACCGCTGTCCAGGCAGCCTTCCCGGACACGGAGAAGTTGAACAACGATCGCGACCGGGGCGCCCTGCTACACTTCTTCGCCAATCACGAACTCCTGGCCGTGGAACTCATGGCGCTCGTGCTGCTCAAGTTTCCCGAGGCGCCCAAGGCTTTCCGCAAAGGCGTCCTCCGCACGCTCAAAGATGAGCAAGAACACGTCGGGCTTTATCTCACCCGCATGCGCGAATGCGGCGTCGAGTTCGGCGAACTGCCCGTGAGCGGCTTCTTCTGGAAGTCCATCTCGGATATGACCACGCCGATGGATTACGTCTCCCGACTCAGCCTCACCTTCGAACAGGCGAACCTGGACTACTCCCGCTTCTTTGCCGCGCGCTTCGATGAGGCCGGCGACAACGCCACGGCCGCTGTCCTGGAACAGATCTACAAGGACGAGATCGCCCATGTGGGCTACGGACTCAAATGGTTCCGCAAGTGGAAGGACGACAGGCTGAGCGATTGGGAAGCGTTTTCCCGACAACTCCACTTCCCGCTCTCGCCCAGTCGGGCCAAGGCCGCTCCTTTCAACGCCGAGGGCCGCCGAAAAGCGGGACTCAAGGACGCCTTCATCGACGAATTGTTCGTCTATTCGAAATCCAAAGGCCGCACACCGTCCGTCTACGTTTTCAACCCCTTCACCGAAATCCGGCTGGGCAAAGGCAAGGGGCACAAGCCGAACAAGTTTCAACGCGCGATGGCCCGCGACCTCGCCATCCTCCCCGCCTGGATCTGCCGTCACGAAGATGCGGTCCTGGTTCCCGAGCGGCCCGCCACCCGGTTTCTCAGCGGGATGAAACATCTCGGCTTCGAACCGCCCGACTTTCAGGAGATCCCCAAGAATCAGATCAACCGGCATCACGAACTGCGCTCCCGCAAATTGGCCGAACTGCGCCCCTGGGCCTGGGGCCCGGACAGCATTTCCCTGCTGAAACCGCTCTTCGATAATCTCACTTCCGACGACACACCCGAGCGCCGCTGGAATGACGGCATCCACGAGTTGTATTCCAAGGCCTGGGACGCTGACTTCCTGCGCCGCTTCCTGGCAGACCGGGCCGAAGCGGATTGGCTGTGCCCCAGGACGGATATTGGCGTTCATGCCTCGGACTTCGATTCCGCCATGCAGGCCGTCAACAGAATACGCGACCGGGGTCATTGCAAGGTCATCGTCAAATTCGTCCATGGCGCCGCTGGCCACGGAATGATCCGCCTCTGGGAACGGGAACTCAGCGACGACCAGCGGCAGTGGATTCGCACACACACGAGCGAGGGTCTTTCCGTCATCGTCGAACCCTGGCATGAGCGGGTGGTCGATCTTTCCGTTCAACTGGAGATGACCCGCGACGGACTGCGCCTCCTTGGATTCACCCGCGTGATCAACGACCTTCGCGGACAGTTCGTCGCGTCGGCCGTCTCTTCAGGCATCGGCAGGCTGTTGCCCCCGGACGTATCACGCTTCGTCCACGAAGGCGCACAGACGAAGGAAAACCGTCTGCAGTCGCTGTTCGACGAACTGCTCGCCCAACTCGAAACGCCCTTGCATGAACGGGACTTCCTTGGGCCGCTCGGCATCGACAGCTACATCTACCGAGATGAATCGGGCGGACTCCGCCTCAAACCCGTCGTCGAGATCAACCCCCGCCACACCATGGGGCGCGTCGCCTTGGAGTTGAAACGGTTTGCCAACACCGGCCGGGTTTCCGCGCTGCGCCTGGTCAACACCGCCCAACTACGCGCCGCCGGCGACGCCTCCTTCACCGACTACGCCGCCCGGATGAGCGCGCGATTCCCCACCTCGCTGACGGGCAAGCCACGCCCCCGAATCGACGAAGGGTTCATCCCCCTCAACGATCCCGCTTCCGTCACCGCGTATCTCCCCGTGTTTCACGTTGCCCGGTCGATGAACTCGATCATCACGGGATGACGGGAGCCCCCGGCTCCGGCCCCATTCCAAACTCGCGCAATCCAGCGGCATCTGTTTTGATCACGATCCATGAACTCCCACCTCCGCATCGTCTTGTTCACCGCGTTGCTGAATGCAACCGCCATCTCTTTCGCCGGACCGTTGAGAATCGCCCCCTTCAGCGTCGACATCACCCCGCCGCTCGGTTCCATGTTGGCCTACAACAAGGCCACGCACATCGACGATCCGCTCTACGCTCGGGGCGTCGCCATACTCTCGGATCAGGCTCCCGTCGTGCTTTGCGCCGTGGACCACATCGGCATCTCCAACGGCGGTCAGGACGAATGGAAGGCCGCGCTCGCGAAGGCCGCCGGAACGACTCCGGATCGTGTCGCCGTTCATGCCCTCCACCAACATGACGCGCCACGCTTCGACTCCACCAAGGAAGCGCTGCTGGAATCCGTTGGTCTCGGCGGCGCAACGGTCGACCTTGCCTACGCGCGCCAGATCATGGCCCGGGCCGCGGAGGGTCTCGCCCAGTCCGTCGCGAAACCTCAACGCGTCACCCATCTCGGCGTCGGCAAGGGCAAGGTCGAACGGGTCGCCTCGAACCGCCGAGTGCTCGGTCCTGATGGAAAAGTGAAGTTCGTCCGCTGGAGCGGCATGCCCCGCACCGCGGCAAACTACCCGGCCATCGAGGCGCCCGAAGGCTTGATCGACCCCTGGGTGCGTCTCCTCAGCTTCTGGAACGACGACCAACCGCTGGCCTCACTGACCTACTACGCGACCCATCCACAAAGCTACTATCGCCAGGGCGGCGTGAGCGCGGACTTTCCCGGCTTGGC
>CAZFLK010000269.1:0-5928 GCA_964519245.1 uncultured Verrucomicrobiota bacterium | reverse complement strand
CAAGTACAAGAAGGACGACAAGGGCAACGCGATCAAGTATCCGGCCGCCGACGGCCCGAGTGAGATCATCGCTACGCCGGTCTATCACGACGGCCGGATCTATGTTGCCATCGGCCAGGACCCGGAGCATGGCGAAGGCGTTGGCAACTTTGTTTGCATCGACGCCAAGACCGGGAAGCAGGTTTGGAACTTTGATGAAATCAACCGGTCGCTCTCCAGCGCTTCCGTCGATCCGACGACCGGCCTGATCTTCGTTTGCGACCATACCGGCTACGTCTACTGTCTCGATGGCAAGACGGGTAAGAAGCATTGGGCCTACGATTCGCTGGCGCATCTCTGGGGCTCCACTCTGGTGGGCGACGGCAAGGTTTACGTGGGTGACGAGGATGGTGATGTCGTCATCCTGCCGGCGAAGGCGGATTGGGATCCGGAGAGTGATCCGCTGCTTGAGGTCAATCTGCAGGGGCCGATTTACTCAACCCCGGTCTACGCCAATGGCAGACTCTACGTCGCAACCCAGTCGCATCTGTATGTGATCGGGAAGGAGTAGGACCAGGCCTTCGCCAGCAGGCATTCTTGGAAGACGCGTCACGGCCGCAAACGGCGGTGATGGCCGGAGGGGCGTCGAGCCTGATCGTTCTCCGTGCGGATGTTCCTCAGAGCTTCCGGCTTCCCGATCCCTGGTGAATCCGTTCGAACTGTTCAATCAACCGTTTCACCAATCCCGGGTGTTCGTCGGCAACGTTGTTCCGCTCGGAGGTGTCCGCGTCCAGATCGAACAGTTGGTAAGGCTTCTGAAATGGTTTTCCCTTGGGTTGTTGTCGCCCTCCTGAGCCGTTGCCCAGGACCAGCTTCCACTTTCCGCTGCGGATGGCGAACATGCCGGCGGCGGAGTGATTGATCACCGGGGCCCGGGGTTCCGGCCGCGGCTTCCCCAACATCGGGGGAAGAATGCTGAAGCTGTCTTCGGCGGCGTCTGCGGGCAATGGCTTCCCGATGATCTCGGCGCAGGTCGCGTAGAAATCCGTGTGAGTGATCGTTGCGCGGACCTTGCCCGGCCATCGCACGACGAAGGGCACACGGTGTCCGGCCTCCCATACGTCCGCCTTCGTCCCCCTCAGGGGACCATTGGCCGTGTGGTTCTCCGGCTTGAAGCCCTGCACGCTCTCGTCGTCGCGATGATCGGGGCGATGATCGGGGCGAGCGTCCTCGTAGCGATGCATGAAGGATCCGTTGTCGCTCGTGTAAAAGACGACGGTGTTGTCCGTAAGTTGGAACTCATCCAGCGCGTTCAGCACGCGGCCGACGGTGTCGTCGACCTGCGCGACGAAATCGCCATAGGGGCCCAGCTTTGTTTTCCCGCGGAAGCGTTTGTGGGGCAGGACGGGCTCGTACGGCGCGGTGAGAGGGAAGTAAAGGAAGAAAGGTTGCCTGCTTTGGGAACGTTGCCGCAGGTAGCCGACGGCCTGCTCCGTGAGATGGTCGAGCGCCTCCTCCATGATGAAGTTGGGCGCGATTTCCCCTTCTCGCAGGTAGGCTGGGAATCCCTGCTTTGCCTGCTTCTTGGTCGGCAGCATGACAGCGCGTTGGTTGCGGATGTAAAAATAGGGCGGGAAGTCCAGCGAAGCGGGGATGACGTAGGAATAGTCAAAGCCCAGATCGTTGGCGCCGTTGGCGATGGGCTTGGTGAAATCGAAACTGTTCTTGGCGGAGCCTTGCCTTGCGAAGTCCATGCCGAGGCGCCACTTGCCGATCACGGCGCTGTGATAGCCGTGGCGGCTCAGAAAGCGGGCGAGCGTTTCGCGCCGGGGATCGATCAGGTGTTCGCCTTAGCCGTTCAACACGCCGCGCTTGAGGCGCGACCGTCAGCAATAGCGTCCCGTCACCACGCCATAACGGGTGGGGGTGCAGACCGCCGAGGGAGAGTGCGCGTCCGTGAAACGCATTCCCTCGCGAGCCAGGCGGTTAAGGTGCGGCGTCGGAATCGTCGACTTCGGGTTCCAGGCCTGCACATCGCCGTAGCCCATGTCGTCGGCGAGTATGAGGACGATATTCGGCCGGGCGGCGTGAATGGTGAAGACCGCAGCCAAGATGGTCGCGGAGAGCAGTGTAAAGACGCCGCCAACGGGGCGCGCCCTGGCAGTAAGAATGGTTCTGTGCATGGTTGGGTAGACAACTGGATGGTCATTCCGACTCGACCGGCGACACGAGGGTTCCGATGGATTCGATGGCGGCCTCGATGCGGTCGCCGGGCTTCAGCCAGGTCTTGGATGCGTTGCCGACGCCGGCGGCCGTGCCCGTAGAGATCATGTCGCCCGGCTCGAGGGTCATGATTTGCGAGATGAACTCGATGACCGCGGCGACCGGGAAGATCTGCTGTGCCGTGCTGGCGTCCTGCTTCAACTCGCCGTTCACGCGCAGTTGCATGGCCAGTTCTTGTGGATTCGTTACGGTGTGCGACGACACGATGCAGGGGCCGCAGGGGCAGGAATGGTCGTGCCATTTGCCGTGCAGCCAGTCGAAGTGCGGGTCGCGCGATCGCTCCTTCCGCCCCGGGTTGGGGCGGAAGCCGCGATCGGAGATGTCATTGAAGATGGTGTAGCCGGCCACGTGATCCAAGGCGTCCGCTTCGGCGATATGTTTTCCGCCCTTGCCGATCACCACGCCCAGCTCCAGTTCCCAATCGATCCGATCCGGCGAGGCTTTGGGAATGATCACCGGCGCGCCCGGGTGGTTGAGCGTTGTGCTCGGCGGCTTCATGAAAACATAGGGAAAAGTCTCCGCCCGCTCGACCGCGGCCCCGCCGCACTCCTCGATATGCTTCGCGTAGTTGCCCGCCAAGAGCAGCAGCTTGCTGGGTCGCGGATTGGGAACCAGCAGTCTCGCCTCGGAAACGGAAATCGCCGACAAGGCGTCGTCGGCAAACCACGCCTTCGTCTCTTCGAACCGGTCGCCGCCCGGAAGATGGGAAATCAGATCGAGGTTGCCGGCGGAGGCGTCGTCCCGCTCGGGGAAAGGGACAATCCGGTCGTCATGATAGAATCCGCCCTCAATGCGGCCGCCGCGTTCGAATCGACACAATCTCACGCGGTCGAGGCTGGCAAACGCGGCCTGCGAAAGCAACAACGCAGCTTGGCGGGAGGAAGCTGGCGGTCGGACGCGCGGGGACGGCGTTGCAAGAAAAAGCGGGGCCGGAAAATCCGGCCCCGCTGTGATTCAGATTGGGAGAGGGGCTTCCTTAGAAGCCGCCGCCCATGCCGTGGTGGTCGCCGCCGGCGGGCTCTTTCTCGTCCTCCGGGATCTCGGTGATCAGGCACTCGGTGGTCAGCAGGAGACCGGCGATGGAGCCGGCGTTCTGCAGCGCGGTGCGCGTGACCTTGGCCGGGTCGACGACGCCCGCCTTGATCAGGTCGACGTAGTCGCCGGTGGCGACGTTGTAGCCGTTGGAGCCCTTGGCCTTCTTGACGTGCTCGACGATGATGGAGCCTTCTTCGCCGGCGTTGCTGGAGAGCGCGCGGAGCGGCTCTTCAACGGCGCGCTTGACGATGTCGACGCCGATCTGCTCGTCCGCGTTCTCGAGGGCGAGCTTGCTGATGGCCGGGAGCGTGCGCAGCAGGGCGACGCCGCCGCCGGGCACGATGCCCTCTTCAACCGCGGCGCGGGTGGCGTGCAGCGCGTCCTCGACGCGGGCTTTTTTCTCCTTCATCTCGGATTCGGTCGCGGCGCCGACGTTGATGACGGCAACACCGCCGGCCAGCTTGGCCAGGCGCTCCTGCAGCTTCTCGCGGTCGTAGTCGGAGGTGGTTTCCTCGATCTGGCGGCGGATCTGACCGACGCGGCCCTGGATCTCGGAGGACTTGCCGTAACCCTCGACGATGGTGGTGTTTTCCTTGTCAACGATGACGGACTTGGCGCGGCCGAGGTCGTCGATCGTGAGGTTCTCGAGCTTGATGCCGAGGTCCTCGGTGATGCACTTGCCGCCGGTGAGGATGGCAATGTCTTCGAGCATGGCCTTGCGGCGGTCGCCGAAGCCCGGGGCCTTGACGGCGCAGGCGTTAAGGATGCCGCGGATCTTGTTCACCACGAGCGTCGCGAGCGCTTCGCCCTCGACGTCTTCGGCGATGATCAACAGCGGCTTGCCGGCCTTCGCGGTCTTTTCGAGCACGGGCAGCAGGTCCTTGAGGTTGGTGATCTTCTTCTCGTAGATCAGGACGTAGGCCTCCTCGAGCTTCGCTTCCATGGAGTCGGAATCGGTCACGAAGTAGGGAGAGAGGTAGCCCTTGTCGAACTGCATGCCTTCGACGACGTCGAGGGTGGTCTCGATGGACTTGGCCTCTTCAACGGTGATGGTGCCGTCCTTGCCGACCTTGTCCATCGCGTCGGCGATGATGTCGCCGATCACGTCGTCCCAGTTGGCGGAGACGGTTGCGACCTGCTTGATCTCTTCCTTGTCCTTGACGGGCTTGGCGATCTTGCCGAGTTGACCGACGGCGGCGTCGACAGCCTTCTGGATGCCGCGCTGGATGCTGATCGGGTTGGCGCCGGCGGTGACGTACTTCAGGCCTTCGCGGAAGATGGCCTCGCCGAGCACGGTGGCGGTGGTGGTGCCGTCGCCGGCCGCGTCGCTGGTCTTGCTCGCGACCTCGCGGACCATCTGGGCGCCCATGTTCTCGTAGGGATCCTCGAGGTCGATCTCCTTGGCCACGGTGACGCCGTCCTTCGTGACGGTCGGGGAGCCGAATTTCTTGTCGAGAACGACGTTGCGACCCTTCGGTCCGAGGGTGGCCTTGACGGCCCTGGCGAGTTTGCTCACACCGCGCAGGAGGGCCTGGCGGGCTGCTTCATCGAATTGGAGTTGTTTTGCTGCCATGATGTTTGTTCGTTTTTTGCTAAATTTTCCGATCAGCCAACGATGGCGAGGATGTCGTCGGAGTTGAGGATCTTGTATTCCTTGCCGTCGACCTTGACGTCCGTGCCGCCGTATTTGGAGGTGAGGACGATATCGCCCTTCTTCACCTCGAACGGGACAGCCTTGCCGTCGTCGTCCTTGCGGCCGGTGCCCAGGGCCACGACCTTGGCTTCGGTGGGTTTCTCTTTTGCGGTATCGGGGATGATGATGCCGCCCTTCTTGACTTCTTGCTCTTCGACCGGCTCCACGAGGACGCGGTCACCGAGCGGTTTCAGCTTTGTTGCCATGGTTTGCTTTTTCTTTGTGTTTGTTCGTTTCGGTTTGCTTGTGTGATGACCTGCCCCCGACTTGGGCCGGGGGAGAAAATGTCGTTCGCACAAATTGGTTTCTCTTGGGGGGAGATCAGTCTTTTTTCTCGTCGACGACCTCGGCGTCGATGATGGGGCCTTTGTCGTCGTCCTTCCTGTCGTTGTCCGACTCGGTCGCGCCGCCGGCGGTCTGTTGGGCGTCTTCGGCTCCGGGGGCCTGCTGGTCGCCGCCGCCCTGTTGATAGATGTGGGTGGCGATGGCCTGGCCGACCTCCATGAGCTTCTCGGTCGCGGCCTTCATGGCGGCGGTGTCGTCGCCCTCGAGGGTCTTCTTGGCCTCGTCGATGGCGGCCTGCATCTTTTCCTTCTCGGCTTCGGGGAGTTTGTCCTCGTTGTCCTTGATGAGTTTCTCGGAACGATAGACGGCCGTGTCGCATTCGTTGCGGGTTTCGACTTCCTCCTTGCGCTTTGCGTCCTCGTCCGCGTGCGCCTCGGCGTCGTCCTTCATCTTCTCGATCTCCTCCTGCGAAAGGCCGCTGCTGGCGGTGATGGTGATCTTCTGTTCCTTGTTGGTGCCGAGGTCCTTGGCGCTCACGTTGAGGATGCCGTTGGCGTCGATGTCGAACGTGACCTCGATCTGCGGCACACCGCGCGGCGCGGGTGGCAGGTCGACGAGCTCGAACTTGCCGAGGGTCTTGTTGAACTGAGCCA
>CAZFLK010000268.1:0-5950 GCA_964519245.1 uncultured Verrucomicrobiota bacterium | reverse complement strand
CCGTTGCCGATGGACTGACCACGGCCGCCAGGGCCGCGCCTTCGGTGGGGCGACCGACGCGGGGATCGAGCACGTGGCCGTAGGTCCGGTCCTGGGATTGAAATCTTTTGCCCCAGATGGCCGAAACGGAGACTCCCTCGTCCCGCAGAGCGATGGTCGTGAGCTGGGAGTCGGCGCGTTCTTTCTCGGTGATGCTCCCGGGATCGAGCATGGCGCGTTCGCTGAATGTGGGATCTTCCACCGCAATCTTCCACGAATCGGAATCAGGCGGCGCGCCAATCGCGTAGGCCGTGCTGGTTCCGCCGTGGATGAAGGCATTCTCAATCTCGGCTTCGCGCAGGATCTCAGCGGCTTCTTCGAGGGCGTAGCCTTTGCCGATGGCCCCGAGATCCAGGAGGACGCCTTCGCGATCAAAGCGAACTTCGCTTCGTTCCGCGTCGAGAATGACGTGTTCCATTCCGACCTTGGCGCGAGCGGCCATCAGTTCCTCCCCGGACGGCACCCGCCCGGTTCCGCCGGCGAGTCCCCAGGCCTTCATCAGGGGCGCGACGGTGATGTCAAAGGCGCCGTCCAACGCTTCGCTCAAGCGGCGGGCGCGGAACAGCAAGTCGAATAGCCGCGGCTCGATGCGAACGGATTCGCGCGCGGCGCGGGCATTGAGTCGGCTGATCTGACTGTGGGGATCATAAAAGCTGAGTTGCTTGTCGAGTCGTTCGATCTCGTCCAGCACTTCCTGTCCGGCGGCTTGCAGATGCGACTCATTGTCGCCGTGCAGCACGATCTCGAAGCGGGTCGCCATGGCATGGCGGGCAAGAATGACGGTTTCCATGGGGCGAGTGAAACGAAGTCGGGATCCTTACACACGTGTAATGTTCATGAAAGTTTCCGGTCAGGCAGGCGCTGTCTACTTGATTGTAACAGGAAAGTGAGCCGGGAGTTCATTTTCCGCGAACGAAATGGAACTGAGAGTGTCAAACCCAAAACGGAAAGCAAAAGCCATGAGAAATCAACAGAAAGCGTTTGGCCCCCGCGTGAGGGCCTTTGTATTGGGATCCGCCGCAATTGTCGTGGCGGGGAGCCTGTCCTTAAGCGCCTTCAGCGGCGACTCCAAGAACGACCGGCGTAAGCCGGCAAAGGTCGCCGTCGACAAGTCGCCCATCGACAGGGAAGGCGACCGCATCGTCAGTTTTGCCCCGGTGGTCAAGCGGATCGGCCCGAGCGTGGTCAATGTCTATACGACCTCCAAGGCGGAAATGCGCGAGACATCCTTCCATGGAGGCGTTCCCAACGATGATCTGTTCCGGCGCTTTTTCGGCGACCGCTTCGAAATGCCGGAGCCTCGGCGCGACATTCCGATGCCCAAGCGGCGCGGTGTGGGGTCGGGAGTGATTGTCACCGAGGACGGCTACATCCTGACCAACGCCCACGTGGTTCAGGACGCCGAGGAGATCCGGGTGGTCCTGTCGCCGGACAAGAAGGAATATGAGGCCGAGGTCGTTGGAGCGGATGAAGGCACGGACATTGCCGTCCTGAAGGTTGAGGCCGAAGGGTTGCCGGCGATCACCATGGGCGACAGCGAACAGTTGGAGATTGGCGACCTGGTATTGGCGCTGGGAAATCCCTTCGGCATCGGCCAGACAGTAACCATGGGTATGGTTGGCGCGAAGGGCCGCGCGACCATGGGGCGTGGCCTTGAATACCAGGACTTCATCCAGACGGACGCTGCGATCAATCCCGGCAATTCCGGCGGCGCATTGGTTGACGCCAAAGGGCGCCTGGTTGGCGTCAATACCGCAATCCTGAGCCGCAGCGGCGGCAACAATGGCATCGGTTTCGCCGTGCCCGTGAATCTGGCGCGCTCAGTGATGCAGAACCTGATCGAGCATGGTCGCGTGGTTCGCGGTTACCTTGGCGTCTTGATCCAGGATGTGACTCCGGCGCTCGCGAAAGCATTCGACCTGGAGGGCAACCAGCGCGGCGCGGTGGTGTCCCAGGTGCAGGATGGCGGCGCCGCCGCCAAGGCCGGCGTCAAGGCGGGCGATGTGATCGTCGAGTTCAACGGCAGGGAAGTGCGGGACGTGCGCAGCCTGAAACTGCAGGTGGCCGGCACGGCGCCGAACACCAGGACGCCCCTCAAGGTTGTTCGCGACGGCGAGGCGATCGAACTCGACGTTCGCCTCAAGGAGTTGCCGGGCGACGCCTCCGAAACTGCGGATTGGCAGAACGGAACTTCGGGCGAAACCGAGAAATTGAAAGGCGTCGGTGTCGAAGACCTCTCCCGGGAGGCTCGTCGCCAACACCGCATCCCCGGTCACGTGAACGGCCCCCTCGTTGCAACGGTCGATCTGGGGTCGGCCGCCTACGAGGCCGGTCTGCGTCCGGGTGATGTGATTCTTGAGATGAACCGGCAGTCCGTGGAAGACGCGGAGGATGCGATCAAGCTGAGTCGCGAACTGAAGTCGGACACCGTGTTGCTGAGGGTTTGGAGCGACGGCGGCAGTCGTTACCTGGTCGTGGAGGAAAGCGACCGGAAGTAGTCGGAATTGGTTCCCGTGTGTTGGGTAGGGCAGGCGCCCTCTTCGCGCTCGCGCAAGCGAGGCGGGGAGGGCGTCTTTCTGTTGCCGGAAGGAAAGTCTCGATTTCGGATCGGCTGTAAGCCGATTTCTGTCTGCCCCGTTGCCGGGGGAGAGAATCATTTGTCTTAGCGACCTTACCCGAAATCCTGTCCCGAGGGACGCGGAGCGGGCAGCTCCTGGATCTCCTATTTGGTCTTGCACCCGATGGGGCTTGCCATGCCCCCGCGATTGCTCTTGGGGCGGTGGGCTCTTACCCCACCTTTTCACCCTTACCCAACCGAGGTCAGGCGGTATGTTTTCTGCGGCGCTATCCGTCGGGACGCCTCGCGGCGTCGTCTCCCGCGTGTATCCCGGGCCGGACCCGGGTTACGCGGCATCGTGCCCTGTGGTGTTCGGACTTTCCTCCCCCGCGCGGCCGAAGCCTGCGGGAGCGATTCTCCGCCGATCCGAAATCGAGAAAGTAAAGGTAGCGCTGGTCAGCGAAAGCGGCAAGTGACTTGGCGACGGCAAATGGGGATGGGTTCTCAGCTTCCAGTTCTCGGATTGCCGTTGCACAGGAAGGCGTAGCCTGCCGAAATGGCAAACCAAGAACCAAGAACCAATTCAGGCCGATTCCGCGAAGTCGGTTTCGTCGGAGTAGAAGAGAATGCGACCGCAATTGGGGCAGGTGACGAGTTCCTGATCCTGGCGGCAGGAGACGGTGGTTTGGACGGGGGCCTGCATGTGGCAGCCGCCGCACATGTTCTCGGCATTGATGGAGACAACCGGATCCAGCTTCACTTTGAGCAGGCGCTCGTAGAGTCGGAGGGTGCGGGATTCAACGGCTTCGGCGAGCTCACTGCGCCCCCCCTTGAGGGTCTCATATTCTGCTGAGAGTTCCTTCTCACGGGCATCCATCTTGCCGATCTGGGCATCGATGTCCGACTTGATCTCGGCGGCTTCCTTCTTCGCGTTCTCGACGATGACGGCGACTTCCTCCGCCTTTTCCATGAGCTCGAGTTGTTTGTCCTCGAGTTCGCGGATGGCGTCCTTGCAGGCGATGATCTGGTTGCCGAGCGCTTTGTATTCCTCGTTCTTCTTGGTTTCGAGCTGCTGCTGGGAATACTTGGCGATCTGATCGTTCTTGGAGCCGACCTGGTTTTCGAGGTCCTTGCGCTCGGATTCGACCTGGTTGGACTGGGTCTTGGCGTTATCGAGAATGGTCTCGCACTTGGACATCTTGGCGCGCATGGCGGCGCGTTGCGGCTCCACGGAGTCCAGTTCGGTCTTGGTCTGGTGGATCTTCTGGTCGCGCTCCTGAAGGGCGATGAGTTTTTCTATGACGTCGAGCATGTTGACTTGGAAAATTGGGTGTGGAAACCTATCGATCCCGTCAAGGCAAGTCAATCGCCAGTCTGGTTTTTCGGAAACGGCAGGCGGAGATTGCGCGGCGGCGGGCAATGGGTTCGAGCGATCCGACGCCAGCCATCGCGGCGGGGGCGGCATTTCCGGGATGATACTTTCTCTACGAGTGGCGATCATTGTGGCGATCCTTGGCGGGTCGTGGTCGCTTTGTTGCGCCCAGGAAGCGCCGGGCGGCGCGCCCGAAGAGGCCGTTTCGGCGGCGTTGCGGCATGCCCGGTTGCTGAACGAGGCCTTCGTGGAGGCGGTTGAGAAGGCGGCTCCGTCGGTGGTGGTGATCGTGGTGGAGCAGAAGGCGCGAGGCGGAGGGAGCGGCGTCGGCGAGGGCGCGAATGGGGACGCGGATGCGGGCCGCGGCGGTTCGCGGGGAAATTTTCGTGAGTGGTGGCGGCGGCAGTTGGAGGACACACCGATGGAGGGTCGGGGCTCCGGGGTGGTGTTGCGCGAGGACGGGCATATTCTGACCAATGCCCACGTGGTGGACGGCGCCGACAAGATCACCGTAAGATTCAAGGATGGGCGGAGTTTGCCCGCGAAGGTGGTCGGGGTGGACCGGCGCTCGGAGGTGGCAGTGATCAAGATTGAAGGCGAGGGATTTGCCGCCGCGCGGATAGGCGATTCCGGGGCGACGCGGGTGGGTGAGTTTGCCATCGCGATCGGAGCGCCCTTTGAGTTGGACTACAGCGTGACCTTCGGACATGTCAGCGCGGTTGGGCGATCGGAGATCGTGTCGACCTCGGAGCTGATGGATCAAAACTTCATCCAAACGGATGCCAGCATCAACCCGGGCAACAGCGGCGGTCCGCTGGTGAATATCGAGGGGCGGGTCGTAGGCATCAATACGATCATCCGGGGCATTGGAACGGGAATCGGGTTTGCCATTCCGATCAACTTTGCGGTCAAGGTAGCGGATCAACTGATTGAGCGGGGACGCTACATCCGCTCCTGGGTTGGGGTTGAGGTGACGGATTTCGGGGAGTTTCCCCGGATGCGCGATTTCTCGGGAGGCGCCGGGGAGGGAGTGATCGTGGTGGCCATTCATCCGCTGGGGCCGGCGGCGGCTTCGGCGTTGGAGCCGGGTGATATCATTACCCGCGTGGCCGGTCGAAAGGTCACGACGCGGGAGGAGTTGATCAAGGCGGTCCGGGGCCGGGGCGTGGGCGAGGAGGTCGAGTTGGCCTTCATTCGCGTGAATGGCGAGGGAAAGCCCGTCCCGATGAGCCTGAGCATGGAGCCGGGCGAATTCCCCGAGCGCGTCTACCGACGCGCCCGGAGCCGTTGGCAGGGCGGCGTTTCAGAAGCGTCGTTCGCGGGGATCTCCATCATGGATTTGACGGAGGCGTTGGCCGACGAGTATCGCGTGCCGTTGGAGGCGGGAGTGTTGATCACCGGGCTCGGAGACGCGTTTGACACCGAGTTTCTGGGGGCGGGCGATATTATCACGCGAATTGGCGGGCAGCGGGTCACGGGGGTGGAGAGTTTCAAGCGGGCGGTTCGGAGTGTGGACTTCTCGGATGGCGTCCTGGTGAGCTATATCAGCGATCACCCGCTGCGGCGGGACTGGAAGCGGATGGAGATCGTGGTGAAGTCGCCGTGAACGCCGGCCATTCAACCTTGCAGGAATCAGAGTCATGTCATTGCCATTCAAACTGAAATCGGAACTGGATGTCTTGCCGGTCTATCAACCGGGGCGTCCCATTGAAGAGGTTGCCCGCGAACTGGGGCTGCCAGTGGGCTCCATCGACAAGCTGGCCTCAAATGAGAATCCCCTCGGAGCCTCACCGGCTGCCCTAGAGGCAGTGCGGCGGGCCGCGGCGGACATGCACCTTTACCCGGATGGCAATTGTCATCACCTCAGGGAGCGACTGGCCGAGCAATTGATGCTGGAGCCGCAGAATCTGATTTTCGGCAACGGGTCGAATGAGATTCTGGAGCTCCTGGGGCACGCGCTGTTGGGGCCGGGGGATGAGGTG
>CAZFLK010000267.1:0-6002 GCA_964519245.1 uncultured Verrucomicrobiota bacterium | reverse complement strand
ATCTATCTCAGGGAAGTGAACTTCGTGAAGGCTCCCGCTCCACGCCGGATTCCGGAAAAAAAGACCTGACCACTCCCGTCGCGTCAGATGCGTCCGCACAACTTCAGGAAGCCGTAGACCATCCCGGCCTCAAAAGCGAGAAACAACGCAAACGAGCCCCACATCAGGACCCGATCAAAAACTGTGGTGGCAGACTTCTTTGAGATCATAATCCCCATTTAGCAAAGGCCGTGCCGGTCCCGGGACTGAGGGCGTTTTTGTCGTCGATTGACCCATATCGGAACATCTTGATTAAAATTGAGCCACATTCGAATACCTGGCGCTCAACTCCCCGAAGCATGCCGCAAGTCGGGATCGCATTTCTGATAGAAATCGCCCCGTCCCAGCGCCGCTTCGCGCGCTTCAGCGCCCGGGCATGAACAGAACTGGGTGGCATTGCGCATGCGAATCTTCGGAGCGCGGAATTCATTCCGCTTCAACGTTGGGCCGGCGAGGGCTCTCGTTAACGCCGATGCCCCGGGATTTCGAGGGGTGAAGCGGAATGAATTCCGCGCTCCGTTCTCCTCCGGACGCCGTCTCTAGAATGACCACCGCCACCCAGTTTCGTTTACGCCCTCAGCGACCTGAGAAGCCGGACCGGGCTTGCCTAATTCACGGAATGGCTTCCAATGTCGGCATGTCGTCTCCCCCCCATCGCTGTTGGGCCCAGGTCGATCTGGACGTCTTGCGTCAGAATCTGGCATGGATCCGGCACGAAGCCGGTCCCGACACGCGTCTTGTCACCGTGGCGAAGGCGGATGCCTACGGCCACGGCCTGAAGCAGATTGCCGCGTTGTTTATGCAAAGCGGGACCGATGTGTTCGGCGTGGCCAATCTGAATGAAGCGCGCGCCATACGGTCAACCGGCGAAGGCTGGCCGGTCCTCATGCTGGGGGCCTGCCTGCCCCATGAGAGAAGGACCGCCGTGCGCGACAATGTCATGGCGACCGTTTCCTCGCTTGCGGAGGCCCGAGCCTTCTCCGACGCCGCGGTCAAACTCCACTCAACCGCGCAACTCCAGCTGAAAATCGATACCGGCATGGGACGACTCGGCGCGCCAACACGCGATATCGTCATGCTGGCCACTCAGATTTCAGAGCTCCCAAACGTCTGCCTGACCGGGATCTGGACCCACTTTCATTCCGTCGAGTCCAACCCTCGCGCCACCACCGCCCAGCGCAGGGTCTTCGAGAACGCAGTCAAGGAATTGTCCGGGGCCGGCTTCGATTTCGAGTTCATTCACAGCGGCAACAGCGGCGCCCTGCTCTGGGAACCGATCGCCCCCTGCAACGCCATCCGACCAGGACTGCTGGTCTACGGCGTCCTGCCCCCCGGCAACCGCCGCATACCGACTTCCCTGGGCTCGCATCTCCGCCCGGTAATGAGCCTCAAGTGCCGCGTCAGCCACCTCCGGACCGTCGCCAAGGGCGCATCCTTGAGCTACGGCCAGACCTTCACGGCTGCTCGACGGATGAAGATCGCCAATCTCTCCGCCGGCTACGGCGACGGCTACCCCTTTGCCGCCGGCAACCGCGCCAAGGTCCTGATCAACGGTTGCCCGTGCCGCGTGGTCGGAAGAGTCACCATGGATCAGACATTGGTGGATGTATCACGCGTTCCAGGCATCCAAACCGGCGACGAGGCCGTCCTGTTCGGCGAGCAAGGCGCGCGGCGGATCGACGTTTCCAAACTCGCCGCCTGGTGCGACACCATCCCCTGGGAAATTCTCACCCGGGTCACGGGAAGGGTTCCCAGAGTCTATCTCGGCGGCCACGCAGCCTGACTCGCGGTTCCACGGCCAAGCCAGATTTTACGCCGGAGTCCGTTCCACATTCCCGGCACACTTCTCCGCTTCCCAATCTGGCGCCCTTGGCGTCTGTTCTTCGCCCCCAGGCCAGAAATATTACAAAAACAAAACGGCGCGCCACGTCCGCCTTCCGAGCAAGCCGATAAGAGCGGCAAATTCAGTTCACCGCCGAGACTCAAGGCATCGGCTTGAACAACCGCCCCCAGCGGAGCCCCAGCAAGCGATCCGGCTCAAAGGAAAAGACAACCGCCGTCGACCTGCCCACGATGCGGTCTCTCTCGACCGCGCCGTAGAATCGCGAGTCGAGGCTGTTGTCCCGGTTGTCGCCCATCATGAAGTAGTGTTCCTCGGGGACGATGAACGGTCCGGCCGTCCGCGGCGCCGGCAAGCTCGGCGTGATCATCATCGGATGCTCCCGCCCTCCCAGTTCCTCGGTCGCGAACAGCCCCCCTCGACGCTCCGCCTCGGGAAGCTGCTCGCCAAACCAGGGATCCATCGGTTTGTAGGCCAACGCCTCGCCATTCACGAAGACCCGGTTGTCCACCAAATCAATCCGGTCGCCCGGCAGACCGATCACCCGCTTCACCATTCTCGTGCCATCGGACGGCGCGAAGAACACCACCACATCGCCGCGCTCAGGATTTCCCCAATTCGCCAACCGCACCCGCGTAAACGGAACCTTCAGGTCATAGGCCAGCTTGTTCACAAAAACACGATCGCCCTCGACGATCGACGGCTTCATCGAGCCGGTCGGCACATCATTCCAATCGGCGATCGACGAACGAAAGGAAAACACAACCAGGACCACCGTTCCCAAGGGGCGAATCCATTCGCGCCAAAGATGGCCCCATCGCTCCTTCATTTGTTTCTTCATGATCCATTGAAACGCTCCATCGCCGATTCGTTCAATCTGCAGCCTCACCCGGATCCCGGCTTGAACTCAACGCGTCATTCGGCCTTTGATGAACGCATGTTCCGAGTCCCCCGCTCCGCGGCTCTTTTGGCCGCCTCCGCCTTCGCTTCCGCATCGTTCGCCGCCGACTACCAGCCCGCCCGCTGCGAGATCATCCCGCTTCCAGGACAACAGGTCTCACTGCGCATTGATGGCATCGAGAAGCTTCGCTGGCATTTCGACAAGGAATACCCGCGCCCCTTTTTCCACCCCTTCAACGGCCCCTCCGGGAAATCACTCACGCGCATGGGCCACCCCGGAGCCCCGAACCACGATCATCACCGCTCAGTTTGGTTCGCCCACCAGAAGGTCGCCGGCGTCGACTTCTGGGCCGACCCGCGTCCCGACGGCCAGTTCGGCCGCATCCGCCAGAAACACTGGCTCGCCTACGCCGATGGCGACAAGGAAGCGATCATGGCCACCGTCGCGGGATGGTTGGCTCCCGACGGCTCGGAAATCATGGAGCAGGAAACCGTCGCCGCCCTGATCCCGCTCCCCGACAACGAACACCTCCTCGAACTCCAACTGACCTTGCGCCCCCCGAAGAAAAGCCCGTCCGTCCAACTGGAGAAAACCAACTTCGGTTTCCTGGCCGTCCGCGTCGCAAAATCGCTCTCCGCCCACTTCGGCTACGGACAATTGCGCGACAGCGAAGGGCGGGTCGGCGAACCGGAGATCTTCGGCAACCCGGCCCGCTGGATGGACTACAGCGGACCAATCGCAGTCGGAACCGGTCCCAACCGCCGGGTTGTCACTGAAGGCGTCACCTTCTTTGACCACCCTGCCAATCCCCGCCACCCAACCAAATGGCACGTGCGCGAAGACGGCTGGATGGGCGCCTCCTTCTGCATGGACGACGGTTTTCAGATCTCTGCAGAGAACCCGCTTCACCTCCGCTACCTTCTACACGCGCACAGCGGCGGCTACGACAATCTCAAGGCCCGCGAGATCTTCACCGGTTTCTCCAACCGCCTCGGATTCGAGACCGTCAAATCCACGCGCAAACACCGGCAATTCGAGGTGCGCCGCAGGGCGAAGTAGCCCCGCCATAACGTTCCCCGCCCTACCGGGCAGCGGGGGGCTCCGGCGTCAGCAGTTCGCGAATCCTTGCCGCCAGAACCTCCGCCACAAAGGCGTGCCCCCCCCGATCCCCGCCCTCCCAGTGTCCGTCCCCCTGGATGATGAGTTCCTCCGACGCGCGACCGGAACGCAGAATCTCCTGCCGGAGGTCCACAAAGGGACTGCCAACCGCCGCGGCCCAGGTCTTCACCAATCCATTCAACTCGGCGTACTTGTAGTGATCCGAGGCAAAGTCCGTGCCGGGAATCAGGGGATGGGAAACCGTCAGCAACAGAACCCCGCGCTCACGGCACAGGGCCGCCATTTCCCGGTAGGCGTTCTCTGCGATCTGTCGCGCCGCCGTGCCGGTTTCAAAATTCTCCATGTGGCTGACTTCCGACGGCAGCCACCGCCGTGTCCGCGCGAAAGCGTCAATCCCCGGGAACCAGGCGCGCAGCTTGGGACGGACATGCAGTTCATAAAACCAGGACCGACAGGCCCCCAATTCAATGTCCGGATTCTGCTTCGCGATCACGGCGGGATCCGCATCGTTCACATAGAAGTTCAGGACAACCAGGTCCGGAGACAACCGCTCCAGGTTCTCTGCCAGACTCTCCTTGCACTGCTCAAGGTTGTAGCCAATCACACCGCCGTTCACGTGAAGCATACCGCCTCCAAACAGGCGATCCAAACGTGCGGGAAACGACTCCCCCTGCGTCACGTTCATCCCCATGGTGAAGGAATCTCCAAGATGAAATACGACCCGCCCCCCACGTTCCCGGAATGGCTCCAAGTCAGGCAGGTCATCGCCGCGGAAGCCCGCCTCATTGATGCGGTATTCGAATGTTCGCTCCAATTCCGGCGTGTAGGCATGTTCATCCCGAAAGCCGGGCGCCAGACGATACTGTATCCGACTCTCCCCATCCATGACATACATGTTGTTCCATTGCCCGTTGAAGGATTCGACGCATTCCCGATAAAACCTGCGTTCCGCGCGCCGCGTCCATCCCTCCGCTAGCGGATACAGGATGCCCAAGGACATCCCGAACGAAGCAACAACCAAGACCGCCGCGATCGCACGACGTCGCCCCTTCCGCTTGGACGCCGGACTGCCGCCGCGGCCTGTCTCAGCCGCGGGCGCTTCACCGTCGATTGCCGCCTTACCCCTCGATTTCAAATCTGCGCTCACTGACCCGCACGACTCCTACCATTGGGCGACATCGCCCGCAAGGTCCGGGATGGCTTAAAACCGATTGCAAGAGCCGCTCAGAGCCCGCCCAAATTCCCTTGCGCCCGGCGCCTCTCCCCCTTATGGCGGATTCACTCTCAGAAGCCACCGAACCCCCGGAATACGTTTACCATTCCCTTCATGAAGACCACCCGCCGACAGTTCCTCAAGTCAACCGCCGCCGCTTCGGCCGCGTTCACCCTGCCCTCCTTCGCCATTGGCAAACCCGGCGAGTCCGCCAACAGCAAGATCAACGTCGCGGTCATCGGCTGCGGCGGCATGGGCGGTTACGCCGTGGGCGAGGCAATCAAACAGAACGCCGTGGCCATGAGCGATGTGGATGATGAGCGCGCCGCCAAGGCCTTCAATCGCGCGCCCAAGGCAAGAAAATTCAAGGACTTCCGCGTCATGTTCGACAAGATGGGCAAGGAGATCGACGCCGTTTCCATCTCCACCCCGGACCATACGCACTTCGCCGCTGCCATGGCCGCAATGGAGGCCGGCAAACACGTCTTCGTCCAAAAGCCGCTCGCCCACAACATCTGGCAGGTCCGCACGCTGCAGAAGGCCGCGAAGCATTACGGAGTCATCACCCAGATGGGCAACCAGGGCCATACCTTCGATGGCATGCGCCGCATCAAGGAATGGGTCGACGCCGACGTCATCGGCGATGTGAGAGAGGTCATCACCTGGACCAACCGCCCCTGCGCGCCCTGGTTCGTCGCGCCGACTTCCTGGCCCATCAAGACCGAGAACGTCCCGTCGACCCTGGATTGGAAACTCTGGCAAGGCCCCGTCAAGGGTCGCAAGTTCAGCCGCGAATACGTGCCCACGAAATGGCGCGCCTGGTGGGACTACGGTTGCGGCGCCCTGGGCGACATCGGTGTCCACGTCATCGATCTCGCCACCTATGCCGC
>CAZFLK010000266.1:0-6108 GCA_964519245.1 uncultured Verrucomicrobiota bacterium | reverse complement strand
CGCTCCTAAAGTTCAACTTTTTATATCCTTGCTCCTCCCTCCTGCAATCATGCCCCGGTTGCTGTGCGGGGCCGATTGAGGCGTGACTTTGGCTGATGGCCGTGGCACATAGCTCGGCCATGAAGCGATTTCTTTCTGGATTGGCGGTTGCGTCGGCGCTGGCTCTGGCGCTGGGATGTGAGAAGGGCTCGCCGCCCGTTTCGCAACGGGTGGTGGAGGGGAGTGACGAGACCCTCGCGGCTTCCTCGAAAGCCGAGTCAGCCGCGTCGGAAGCGCCGCCAGCGATGACCATGCCGGATCCGGAGTTGGCGGTGATCAAGACCGCCCATGGCGAGATGACGTTGGAATTCTGGCCGGATGTCGCCCCGAACACCGTGGCCAATTTCAAGAAGCTGGCGAAACAGGGGTTCTACAACGCCACCGCGTTTCATCGCATCGTGAAGGGCTTCATGATCCAGGGCGGCGACCCCAATACCAAGAATCCTGCGATGGCCCAGAAGTTTGGCCAAGGCGGTCCGGGTTATATGATCAAGGCCGAGTTCAACAACCGAAAACATGTGCGCGGCGTCCTGTCGATGGCGCGTTCGAGCAATCCGGACTCAGCGGGAAGCCAGTTCTTCATCTGCCATGGCGAAGCGCCCTTCCTGAACGGCAAATACACCGCTTTTGGAAAACTGATCAAAGGCGACGATGTGTTGGAGAAGATCGCCAGCATCCCGACCATCTATCCGCCGCATGGCGGTGGAGAAAAGAGCTGGCCGGTCGATCGAGTGGAAGTGGAATCCATCACGATCGTTCCCCGCGAGGCGCCTGCTGAGGCGGCGGCCGAGGAAAAATCGGACGACTCGACGGCGCCGGCAAAAGCGGAGTAATCGGAGTAGAATCCAGGAATCAAACCAGGCGGCCATGTCCGCAAAACCTGACAGAGAGACAAGGCAGAAGATCATGAGCGAGGCAGCAGACGAAGTGGCGGTTTTCAAGACCGACAAGGGCGAGATGGTGGCGGAATTCTGGTCCGATGTGGCCCCGAAGACCGTGGAAAACTTCAAGAAACTGGCGAAGGAAGGCTTTTATGACGGCACGTGTTTTCATCGTGTCATCCAAGGTTTCATGATCCAGGGCGGCGACCCCAATTCCAAGGACGCCTCGAAGGAGCGGCTTTGGGGCACGGGAGGCCCGGGCTACACGATCAAGGCGGAGTTCAATGACCGGCCGCACGTGCGGGGGGTGTTGTCGATGGCGCGTTCGAGCGATCCGGATTCCGCGGGCAGCCAGTTTTTCGTCATGTTGGGAACGTCGCCCCATCTGGATGGACAGTACACCGGCTTTGGCGCGTTGATTTCCGGGGATGAAACCCTGGGCGCGATTGGCGAGGCGCCCTGCGGCGGGCCGCAGGGCAGTTTGCCGAACACGCGGATCGGAGTGGAAAGCATCAGCATTGTCCCCCGTGACTCACTTGGTTGATCGAGTAACGGCGACGGCGGCGTTGTGAGCGATTCGGCCCAATTGGAGCATGTGTTGACGGCCTTGGGCTGCCCGGCGGAAAAGGTCGCCGAAATGGCGGCTCAACTGGACAAGCGGGCGCGTCAACTGGCGGAAGAGCGGAACGGTTCCTACGAGCAGGCCTTGGCGCATCTGCTGGAACTGATGAAACGGGGTTGGGCTGCCAAGGAGCGTGGATTCTCGTAATCGTCCGCCCACTGTGTGATGAAGACCAAGATCGAACCATGGCCCACGGTCGAATCCAAGGATCTGGGAGACTACCGGGTCTTTCACCTCCGGGGGCATCGTCGAAAGTCGCCGCGCACCGGCGCGGAACATGATTTCCTGGTCCTGGACTGCCGGAATTGGGTCAATGTCGTCGCTCTGACCCCGGAGAAGGAGATCATTCTGGTGGAGCAGTTCCGGCATGGAACGGAGACCGTCGAACTGGAGATCCCGGGCGGCGTCATCGACACCTCGGACGAACCGCCGTTGGAGGCGGGCTTGCGGGAACTTCGGGAGGAGACGGGGTTTGTCGGCAAGAGCGGCCGAATCATTGGCGAGGTCTATTCCAATCCCGCCATCATGAACAACACGACCTTTACTGTGCTCGTGGAGAATTGCCGCAAGACGCACGAAACGGAGTTCGACCATGGCGAGGACATCGTGACCCGCCTGATTCCCGTGGAGGAGGCCTTGGAAATGGCCGCGACCGGGAAGATCCGGCATTCACTCGTGGTGGCCGCGCTGTTTCACTTTGATCGGGCGCGCCGGCGCGAGGCCTGATAACGCTACTTGACCAGGTTCCGGAAGTCGGCGCCGGTCGGGTTCTGGAACACGCGCAGATCGAATTCCGGAGCCACGGCCAGCAGGTGGTCGAAAATGTCCGCCTGAATCGCCTCGTAGGGAACCCAGCGCTTGTCCTTGCAGAAGACGTAGATCTCGATCGGCAGGCCTGTTTCGGTTGGCTTCAGTTGGCGAACCAGGAACGTGAGTTCCTGCGTGATCATCTCCTGGTTGCGAAGGTAGGCCTCGATGTAGGCGCGGAAGGTTCCGACGTTCGTCAAGCGCCGGCCGTTTGCGAGGGCGGCGTTGTCGACCTGGTTCTGCTCATTGTGTTCCGAGACTTCCTTGCGCTTCTTGTCGAGGTAGCCGGTGATGTGCTGGATCTTGGCGAAGCGCTCCAACATCTCCTCATCGCAGAACTTGATGGAGCTGATGTCCAGATGAATGGCGCGCTTGATCCGTCGGCCGCCGGACTCGGACATGCCGCGCCAGTTCTTGAAGGAGTCGCTGATGAGCGCGTAAGTCGGAATGGTTGAGACCGTCTTGTCGAAGTTGCGCACCTTGACCGTGGTGAGCGCGACTTCCTCGACATCGCCGTCGACCCCGAACTTGGGCATCTCTATCCAGTCGCCTCGAGCGACCATCTTGTTGGTCGTCAACTGGATGCCGGCGACGAAGCCCATGATGGGGTCCTTGAACACCAGCATCAGCACGGCGGTCATGGCGCCCAGGCCGGCGATCAGTTTCAGCGGGGACTGCCCGACGACCAGCGCGATCGCGAGGATCACGCCCAGGAAGTAGAGAATGAGCTTGGCGACCTGGATGAAGCTCTTGATGGGGATGTGCTTCGAGATGTCGAAGGTGCGGTAGATGTCGATCACCGCGTTGAAGAAAGAGTCCAGGGCCAGCACGGCCATGACCAACATGTAGATCATGGAGCCGCGCTCGATGTAGTCGATCAGCGTGGAAGTCAGGCCGCCTTCAGCGTCGCCGGCGGAGGCGGAGGCCAGCGCCATCGGGGTGAGTAGGTAGATGACGAGGGCCGGCGCAATATGGGACAGCCGACCAAAGACATTTCGATCCAGGAACTTGTCGTCCCACTTGTACTTGGACTTTTTGACGATCGCCTTGACCCCGCGCAGGATGACGCTCTTGGCGATGAAGTTGGCGACGATGCTGAGAATGATGATCGCCGATATGGCGATGCATTGGGAGATCCAGACCACCGACGATTCGTCGAGGCCTCGGGAGCGCAGCAATTCTGAGATTTGTTCAATCATGGGAAGGGGGCAAGGAAGGGTGGCGTTGGCTAGTCACGCTTGAGCGCGCCGATGCCGCGCAGCCAGGTCTCACAGCGTTGCGGCCAGTTGGAGACTTCGAGGTCTGAGGGCCGGAGGCCATAGCCGTGGCCGCCCTTGGCGTAGAGATGCATCTCGGCCGGAACCTTGGCGCGCTTCAGCGCCAGGTAGTAGAACAGCGCGTTCTCAACGCGCACGCCGTCGTCCTCGGTCATGATGATGATGGTGGGCGGGGTATTCTTTGACACGGGCAGTTCCGGGGCCAACTTGTTGTTTTCCTTCTCCAGGGTGAGGTAGGCGGGATAGATCAACATCGTGAAATCGGGCCGGCAACTGACGGCATCATTGTGATCGACATGGCGGTAACTCCGTTTCTCGAAGTTGTTGCTGGTTGTGGCGGAGAGATGGCCGCCGGCCGAGAAGCCCATGATGCCGATGCGCTTGGGATGGAGGCCCCATTCCTCGGCGTGGCCCCGCACGATGCTCATGGCGCGTTGGGCGTCAGCCAGCGGGGCCTCGTGTTTCTCGCGTCCCTGGCGTCGGGGGACACGGTATTTCAGCAGGACGCCGGTGACGCCGATGGAGTTCAGCCATTCGCAGACCTCCGTCCCTTCGAGGTCCAGAGCCAGGATATTGTAGCCGCCGCCGGGGCAGACCACGACGGCCGAGCCCGTGTCCTTGTCCTTGTCGGGCTTGTAGACGGTCAAGGTGGGCGCGGAGACGTTCTCCCAGATGATGATCTTCTTCTTGGCGTTGGGGCGGGGCGGTCGGGCTCCATCTTTGCCGATATCGCCTTGCTCGCCCGGGGCGCCATTGGGCCAGAGTTGAATGGGGCCCATGGACTCGCCGGCGGAAGCGAGGGTCGCGAGGGCACAGATCAGCAAGGTTGTTGCAAGGGATTTCATGCGCCGGATTCTTGAGGTTTGTCCGCCGGATGGCAAGCGGCGACCCATCTGATCTCCCCGGGAATTTCCTCCAACCTTGCCATCGATCGGCCGCTGCCTAGACTTGCGGAATGAAATGGAATGTATTGCTGACGGCGGGTTCCTTGAGGAACAGGGCGGTGGCTGAGGCCGCGCGGGCTGTTCTGGAGGAGGCGGACTGCAACATCACGACCGCGCTCGATGCGGGAATGGAGGATATCGGCGATTTGCAACGCGCGTTGCCCGGCATCGAGGCGGTTCTGGCGGGTGTGGAGCCCTACCCGGCGGCGTTATTGGCGGACGAGGCGGCGTCGAACCTCAAGGTGATTTCCCGTTGGGGCGTGGGTTTTGACGCGGTTGATCTCAAGGCGGCGACCGAGAATGGAATACTCGTCGCGAATACGCCGAATCTATTGAACGACGCGGTGGCGGACTATGCCTTTGGCTTGTTGCTGGCCTTGGCGCGCCGGCTGCACGAAGGGCATGGGATCATGCGGTCCGGCGAATGGCGCGTGTCCTGGGGCGTGGATGTCGGCGGCGCAACCCTGGGCATTATCGGCTTTGGCCGGATTGGCAAGGCGGTGGCGAGGCGCGCCTCGGGCTTTGGCATGAGAATCCTGGCCAGCGATCCCTTCCCTCAGCCGGATGCCGCAGCGCTGGGCGTGGAGATGGCGTCAATGAAGGACCTGTTGGCGCAGTCGGATTTTGTGACCATCCATACGGCATTGAACGATCAGACACGGGGGCTGATCGGGGAAGACGCTTTGCGAGCGATGAAGCGCGAGGCGATGCTGATCAATACCTCAAGGGGCGCGGTGTTGGATGAGGACGCGTTGGTCTCGGCGTTGAATGAGGGTCGGATCGGAGGAGCGGCCTTGGACACCTATTGCGTGGAGCCGATGGCGGCGGATCACCCCCTGCGCTCGGCTCCGAATGTCCTGTTGACGCCGCACCAGGCGTCGTTTGGCGTGCGAACCGGACGCGACGTGAGTGAGATGGCCGCGCGGGCGATCGTGGATGCGATGAACGGGAAGACTCCGGAGTCGGTCGTGAATCCGGAGGTTCTGGAGCAGGGGAACCGGGCGGGGATTGGGTGAGGGTTTGGTTGGGCGGGGAGCCGCTTTTAAACACAGAGGGCACGAAGGGAAGGAGGACCACGGGGGAGGACGTTTTTTCTTCGTGGTTCTCTGTGCGTTCCACTGTTGGAGGAATGACGCGAGCGATGGCATTGCGTCGCCAACCTGACACCGGACGTTTGATTGCGCGCCAGCGTCTTGGAGTGCGGCGCTGTGCGCCGCTTTGTTGCGCGGTCGGTTGAACCGTCGCCTTCGAGTTTGCCGCGAACGTCCGGGATGACCGAAGGGCTGGTTGCCTGTTCGCGCAACTGTCGCTCGGGAGCTCAGCAAAGCGTCGCACGCCAAAACGCTGGCGCGCGGTGACATGCGCCTCTTGTGCCTTGCGCATGGGCTGGGGCGAGCGTCCTGTTGCCACGCCGAAGGCGGCGTCAAGCCGCCGCAGTCCAAGGCGCTTCGCGCTTCGCGCGGCGCTGCGGTCACCGGGCGGGGCGCTGGGACAGGCGGGGAGCTTTCCGGTGGCGGACGCTCTTCTGGAACAGCGGG
>CAZFLK010000265.1:0-6212 GCA_964519245.1 uncultured Verrucomicrobiota bacterium | reverse complement strand
TGATCGGGAACTCGACACGCCCCGTCCCTTCCATCAAATAAGCGGCCTGCCTCGGTCCCTCGTTGAAAGCCTCACCATGGTAGGAGTGCCCCGCGAGCGGGCCGTCGGGAAGGGTTTCCTCGGCGGAAACCTGCGCAGCAATGCAGCCAAGCAAAAAGGGAAGAAGACGCTTTCTCATAAAAACAGGTATCATCGGAGCCTCATTCTCGTGAACGCGGCCATTCGGTTTCAACAAGCGTTCATCTTCGCCTGAATGACGCCGCTTGAGCAAGTGGGATTCCGGCATTGAATGGAATCCCGGAACCCTCGTCCAAATCTCCGTGAATTCCATGTTTGCCGCCGTCGCATCCAGCGCTAATCTCCGCCGCCGTATGAAACGCATCATCTCCCTGTCGGTCTCGTGCGTCCTTGGCAGCCTCATTGCCGCTTCTTCCGCCGCGGCTGCCGACAACTGGCCCCAGTTCCGCGGGCCGTTGGGCAACGGCCAGACAGAATCCGCCAATCTTCCCCTCCAATGGAGCGAGACCGAGAATGTCACTTGGAAGGTCCCCATCCACGACCGCGGCTGGTCCTCGCCCGTCATCTGGGGCGATCAGATCTGGCTCACCACCGCCACCCCCGACGGCAAGCAACTATTCGCCATCTGCATCGACAAGAACTCCGGCAAGACGCTCTACGACAAACAACTCTTCGAAATTGCCGAACCGCAATTCGCCCACGCATTCAATTCCTACGCCTCCCCCTCCCCGGTCATCGAGGAAGGCCGGGTCTACATCACCTTCGGGTCGCCCGGAACGGCCTGCATCGACACCGCGACCTTCAAAACGCTTTGGACGCGCGAGGACATCGTCTGCGATCACTTCCGCGGCGCCGGCTCCTCGCCCATCATCTACCATGATCTTCTGATCAACAACTACGACGGCGCCGATACCCAGTTCGTTCTGGCTTTCGACAAACACACGGGCAAGACCGTCTGGCGCACGGACCGCTCCATCGATTTCAAGGACATCGATCCCAAGACGGGCAAGCCCGCGCGCGATGGCGACATGCGCAAAGGCTACGGCACCCCGCATATCGCGAACTTCGGCGACGGCGACGTCCTGGTCACCCAGGGAGCCAAGGCCGCCTATGCCTACGATCCGGCCACCGGCCGGGAACTATGGCGCTTCGAGGAGCGCGGCAATCACTCGGCCAGCTCGCGTCCCTTGACCGGCCAAGGCCTGATCTACGTCCCCACCGGCTGGCCCCGCCCGCTGCTCGTCGCCCTCAAACCCGGCGGCAAAGGGCTGCTGACGGAGGAAAACGTCGCTTGGACCGCCGACAAGAACATTTCCAAGAAACCGGGCCTGACCCTCGTCAATGGCATGGTGTTCGTCTGTGAGGACAGCGGTTTTGCCAGCTGCTATGACGCCAAGACCGGCGAACTACACTGGAAGGAGCGGGTCAAGGACAAGCACTCCGCCTCACCGATCCACGCCAACGGCCGCATCTACATGTTCGCCGAGAATGGCAAGACCTCCGTCGTGGAGGCAGCCAAGGAATTCAATCTTCTCGCCAGCAACATGCTGGATGAGGGCTTCATGTCCTCACCCGCCATCAGCGGCGACGCGCTCTTCCTCCGGACCAAGACCCACCTGTACCGGATAGAACAGAAGTAGAACCCGGATCATTGGAGCGCCGGGCATTGCCCGGCTTTGCCCCGAACCAATCCCATGCCGAGCCATGCTCGGCGCTCCATCCCGAAAGACCATGACACGCAAACTCATCCTCCCGCTACTCCTCGCCGCCGCAACCTGCGCCCAGGCCGGCGATTGGCTCGAATTCCGCGGCCCGTCCGGCGACGGCCATTCGCTGGCCAGGAATGTCCCCTTGAAGTGGGGGCCGAATCAGAATATCGCCTGGCGACAGGAACTCCCCGGCAACGGCTGGTCCTCCCCCGTGCTGCATAACGACCGACTCTATCTCAGCGCCGCGGTCCCGCAGGACGACAACACCCCGCCCGCGCTCTCGCTGCGCGTCCTTTGTCTGGACGCCAAATCCGGCAAGACCATCTGGGACAAGGAACTCTTCCGCCACGGCCCCGAGCGCACCAGGAAACAACACAAGAAGAACAGCTACGCGAGCCCCACCCCGGTCATCGAGGACGGCAGAATCTACGCCCACTTCAGTCACATGGGCACAGCCTGCCTCGACCTCGCAGGCAAGATCCTCTGGAAGAACGATTCTCTCGATTACAGCCCTGTCCATGGCACCGGCGGCTCGCCCATCATCGTCGGCGACATCCTCTTCTTCAGCTGCGACGCCGGAAAGAACGCCTTCGTGGCCGCGCTCAAAAAGAACACCGGCAAACTGGCCTGGAAGAAGCAGCGGAACATCGAGGTCTCACGCCCCTTCTCCTTCAGCACGCCGACCGCCATCACGGTGAACGGCCAGACCCAGATCATCAGCCCCGCCAGCGGCGCCGTGATCGCCTACGATCCCAAGAACGGCAACGAGATCTGGAAGGTTCGCTACGGGCAGGGCTACTCTGTCGTGCCCAAGCCCATCTACGCGCACGGGCTTGTCTACGTCTGCAGCGGATTCAACAAGGCCGTCCTCCACGCCATCGACCCAAATGGCAAAGGCGACATCACCGACACCCATGTCAAGTGGACCTACGACAAGGACGTCCCCAAATCCGCCTCCATCCTCATCGTCGGCGACACCGTCTTCATGACCGCCGACCGCAACTACGCAACCTGCCTCGACGCCAAGACCGGCAAGGTCCACTACCGCGAACGCGTTGAGGGCGGCTACTCCGCCTCGCCCACCTTCGCCGAAAACCGCATCTACATCACCAACGAGAACGGCAAGACCACTGTCCTCGCGCCCGGCAGGAAATTCAAGATCCTCGCCGAGAACGACCTCGCCGAGAAGACGCTGGCCTCCTTCGCCGTGACCGACGGAACCATCTTCCTCCGCACCGAATCCGCGTTGTACCGGGTCGGCAAGTAACCGAGAACGTCGGGTTGCGTTCCTCATTCACATGGACAAGCAAACCATCGGAATTGCGGCGTTGCTGAGCGGTGTCCTGGCCGCGATCTTCCTGAGCCCTCCGGTTCTGGCGACGCGATTGATTTGCGCCATCATCGCCGCCGGCACGACGCTCTGCGCCGGCCTGGCCATACGCAAACTCGAGTCGCCCGACAACCCCCTACCCCAGGCGCTCTATTCCCGCGTCGCCGCTTGCGCCACCCTCGGCCTGGTCGTCGCAGTCATTCTCATCAACGTGCTGGGCGTCGCCCAAACCTCGTTGGAGTAGGCGGGCGCCGTGACCGAAATCGACTTTGAAGCCATCGCGGCATTCCTCGGAAGCAACCCCTTGCCGTTGCATCCGTCGCCGGCAATCCGCTTCGAATTCATTCGAGACAACCACATTCTGAACCTGCAATTCGATGCGGGCGCCATGACCGCGCATATCGAGATCTTTGGAGACGCCGGCGGCCAACCACTAACGTCCATTGCTCTGGAATATTGCGAGAAGGTAGAAGTGAAGAACGACCAACTGGAGATTGAGACAACCATTCACTGCGACGAATGCTCCGCAATGAAATCGGAGCGTTACACCATTTCAATCACGCCCCAGATCAAGATTATAAAATGGTGACTTGACCGTCGACACAAGGCCGCCTCACGCCTGGCACGTCGCCCCCGTTCGATATTCAGACCAACCTCGAAACACGCACCTGAATTCAAGGCCGAGTAGGAGAACGAAGACGATTCCCCATACCCCGCCTCTCCCGGTCTTGACCAGCCACTCCACCACTCCATGAATTCCGCCCGTCCCAACATCATCTTCATCATCACCGACCAACAGCGCTTCGACACCATCAACGCGCTGGGCTTTGATCATGTCGACACGCCGAACCTAGATAGACTGGTCAACGAGGGCGTCACCTTCACGAATTGCTTCATCACCGCCGCCTCCTGCGCGCCGGCGCGAGCCAGCCTGTTCACCGGGCATTACCCACACACCACCGGGATCCTGAAGAACGCCGACACCTGGCGCCATTCCTGGATCGAACTGCTCAACGCCGGCGGCTACCACTGCACCAACGTCGGCAAGATGCACACCTGGCCCTTCGAGACTTCGCTGGGCTTCGACGAACGCTATGTCGTCGAGAACAAGGACCGTTACCTCGAGGGCCGCTACTACTTCGACGAATGGGACAAGGCCCTGCGCGCCCGCGGCCTGATCAAGCAGCAGCGCGAACTCTATCGCCAATGGCCGGACTACCGTGAGCGCCTCGGCGCCTTCGAATGGAATCTGGATCAGGACATGCACCCGGACGTCTTCGTGGGCGATCTGGCCAAGTGGTGGATTGGGAATTACCCGAGAACCGAACCGCTGTTCATGGAAATCGGCTTTCCCGGCCCGCATCCGCCCTACGATCCCATCCCCCGCTACGCGGAGCCTTACCTGAACAAGGATCTCCCGCTGCTTGAGGTCACGGACGAGGAACTGGACAAGCAACCTGAAGCCTTCAAGGAGATGCGCGTTCACAACACCGAAGTCGATCACGACTCGGTCGTGCACTCCCTGAAACCCACGCGCGAGCAGCGCCACAAACAACGCGCCTACTACCTCGCGAATGTCACCATGATCGACGAGAAGATCGGCGAAATCATTGATTCGCTCGAGGGCCGCGGCTACCTGGAGAATTCCATCATCGTCTTCACCTCCGACCATGGCGACTGCCTGACCGATCACGGCCACAGCCAGAAGTGGACGATGTACGACACCATTGTTCGCATGCCGCTGATCGTCTGGGCTCCCGGCCGGTTCGGCCAGGCGCGAAGAATCGACGGCCTCTGCCAACAGATGGACATCGGCCCCACCCTGCTCGAACTTGCAGGCTGCGAGCTTCCCGAGACCATCGAAGCGAAATCACTTCTTCCCGCATTGGATGCCCAAGATTGGACGCCCCGCGAACACGTCTACGCCGAGCAATCCAAGGACGGCAACTTCACCGGCTGCGACTTCATGACCATGGTCCGCAACCGCGACTGGAAACTCGTCCATTTCCTCGACCAACCCGACGGCCAACTCTTCGACCTCAACGCCGACCCGAACGAGGTCAACAATCTCTGGAATTCACCCGACCACGCGGGGCAGAAGCAAGAACTCCTCGCCAACCTTCGCGATTGGCGCATCCGCAGCGGATTGAACACGAAGGAGTGGAGCAAAGACTGGCGGTGAGACGCATGAGGAAGCGCGCCCAAAGTCGATCTCTCAACCTTCAACGTCGAGTTTGACGTTTGACGTCCGCAATCGATTCCTGTCCCCCGTGTCCACCAACTCACAAGACAGCGCTTCCGGCATCCGCCACGCCCCGACCAGCTTCTTCGGCATTCTCAAGGAGTTGGGTCCCGGCCTGATCGTCGCGGGGGCGGTCGTCGGGTCCGGGGAACTGATCGCCACGACGGCCACCGGCGCGGAGGCCGGCTTCTTCCTGCTCTGGCTGATCCTGATCGGCTGCACCATCAAGGTCTTCGCGCAGGTCGAGGTCGCGCGCTACGCCATTTCCACGGGCCACACCTCGCTGCAGGGGCTTTCCGAGATGCCCGGTCCGCGCGTCGGCCCCGTGAATTGGGCGCTGTGGTTTTGGCTGGTCACGATCACGGTCACCACGGCGCAACTCGGCGGCATCGTCGGCGGTGTCGGGCAGGCTCTCGCCATCAGCGCGCCTCTCACGGAAAACGGCCGCCAGTACAACCAGGCTGTCGACGCGAGATCGGCGCTCGTCGTCGAACTTCACCGACAGCAGAAGACCCTGGGGCTGAAGCCCGGCATCGACCTGGAGATCAAGCCGTCAGACAACGACAGCATCGTCGCCATCAAGTCACAACTCCGTCACTATGACGGCATCACGATTCCCGGCGTCGATCACATCCCCGGCGAGATTGAACGCCTCAAGCCCGCCGCGCGGGACCACGTGATCTGGGCGGGACTGGTCGCCTTGCTTTCCACGTTCCTGCTCGTCTTCGGCCGCTACCGTTTCATCCAGAGTTTCGCAACGGTCATGGTCGCCGGATTCACCCTGATGACCATCGTCAACGTCATCCTGCTGCAGCTCAACCCGACCTATGCCATTAGCGTCGGCGAATTGTTCTCGGGCTTGAGCTTTCGGCTGCCGCCGCGAACGGAGGATGTCTTTCCCGTGGCCACGGCG
>CAZFLK010000264.1:0-6275 GCA_964519245.1 uncultured Verrucomicrobiota bacterium | reverse complement strand
TACCAACAACTTCCCGGAGTTCACCGGCCGCGTCTGCCCCGCGCCATGCGAGGGCTCCTGCGTCCTGGGCTCCATTGAGCCGCCGGTCACCATCAAGAACATCGAGTGCTCCATCATCGACCGCGCCTTTGAAGAGGGCTGGGTTGAGCCCGGCGCGCCCTTGGCCGAGACGGGCAAGAAGGTCGCCGTGGTCGGCTCCGGACCGGCCGGACTGGCTTGCGCATCGCAGCTTCGCAAGGCCGGACACGATGTGACCGTCTTCGAGCGCGCCGATCGCGTGGGCGGCCTTCTGATGTATGGCATTCCGAACATGAAGCTGGACAAGGAGAAGGTCGTCCAGCGCCGCGTCGATCTCATGGAAAAGGCCGGCATCAAGTTCAAGACGAACACCGCGGTCGGCAAGGATTTCCCGGCCGAGAAGTTGCAGCAGGACTTCGACGCCACGGTCTTGGCCTGCGGCGCCACGCAGGCCCGCGACCTGCCCATCGAAAACCGCGACGCCAATGGCATCCATTTCGCCATGGAGTTCCTCACCGCGAACACCAAGAACCTCCTGGATTCCGATTTCAATGGAAACAAGGCGCCCATCGACGCCGAGGGCAAGGATGTCGTCGTCATCGGCGGCGGCGACACCGGAACCGACTGCGTGGGCACCTCGATCCGTCACGGCTGCAAGAGCATCAAGCAGCTGGAGATCATGCCCAAGCCGCCGACGGAGCGCGCGGAGAACAATCCCTGGCCGGAATGGCCGAAGACCCTGAAGGTCGACTACGGGCAGGAGGAATCAATCGCGGTCTTCGGCGACGACCCGCGCGAGTATCTCGTCACCGCCCGCAAGTTCCTGACCCACGACGACGGCAATGTCAGCGGCATCGAGATTGTGGACGTTGAGTGGGAGAACAAGGATGGCCGTTTCATCCCGAACCAGAAGGAAGACACGGTGCGGGTCATTCCCGCGCAGTTGGTTTTGTTGGCCATGGGCTTCCTGGGGCCCGAGCAACCGCTGGTTGATCAACTCGGTCTGGAGAAGGATCAGCGCAGCAACGTGAAGGCGGAACACGAGAAGTATGTCACCAGCATCGAGGGCGTTTTCGCCGCCGGCGACATGCGTCGCGGACAAAGCCTGGTCGTGTGGGCGATCAACGAAGGCCGGGGCGCCGCCCGCGAATGCGATCGGTGGCTGATGGGCGAGACGCAACTGCCCTGAAGGGCGCAAAGTCCGAGATTTGCGGGCAGGGTTGCCCGCTGGGAACCGGAGCGCGGACATCCGTGTCCGCGAGTTGCAAACAAGGAAATCGGCGGGCGCGGCTCGACTGGCCGTGAAGCGGGCATGGCCGGACCGGCCGATCGAGACTGCGCGTTGTCGAGACTTGCGGACAGGGATGTCCGCGCTCCTTACTTGGAGCGCGAAAAAATCCGTGTTCATTCGTGGCCATCCGTGGTTTAAACGTTGCAGCGCGCCGGTCGCTTCAGCCGGCTGAATTCACTTGGGCCATCAATTGTTCTGCATCATGGAAATCGTCAAACAAATCGCCGTCTTTCTCGACAACCGTCCCGGCGCGCTCTCCCGCGTCTGCAATGCCCTGGCCGACGAGAAGATCAACATGTTCGCGATGAGCACGAGCGACACGATCGACCACACGGTCCTGCGCATGGTGGTCAGCGAGCCCAAGCGCGCCGTGGACATCATCGAGGAGCGTGGAGCCTTGGTGGTCGAGGATGATGTCCTGATGCTCGACATGAGCAACAAGCCCGGGGGACTCGGCGAGATCGCCGCCCGGCTTTCCGAGGCGAAGCTGAACATCGAGTATTGCTACGCCACCGCCGCGCCGCGCTCCAAGAAGGGCGTCCTGATCATGCGCGTTTCGGATCCCAAGAAAGCGATAAAAGTTCTCGCCTGACGCGGCGGGTCACTTCTTTCCGTTTCGATTCTTCCTGCTTTGGGCGAGCAGTTGCCCCTTGCGGCGGTTCCAGCGTTCGCGTTCCTGCTGCGCCGCTTTGGCGCTTCGTGGGCGGCTTACGGTGCCGGGGTGGCAATGATAGTAGTGAACAATTTCGCCGGGAAACGGCTTGATTCGGATTCCTTGAAGGCGCCAGCGCAACCAGAGATCGTTGTCGCCGTAAGAGATCTGCTTTCGGGATTCACGAAAAAGTCGGCCGTCTTCCGGGACCAGGGACGAGTGAAAGATCGTGGCCCAGGGGCCGAACCCCTCCAACTGATCGTGATTGACCGCGGAATGACGTGAAAGGTGCTCGTAGGGGCGGTTGATGGTGTGACGTTCATGGTCTCCCATGACGGCCGCATGCTTGCCGTCGCGAGCCCGCCAAAGGAGGTGGCGCACGCGTGCGGGGGCCATCTCATCATCGGCGTCCATCAAGCACATGGCGGAATACTGTTCCCGAAAGGGAAGGCCCAGACGGAGGACGCGGTTCTTTGCCAGATCGACGTTGACCGCCTTGTCCGCGAAACGCTCGACGATGCAATGATCCGCCTTGGAAAGCCTCATGCCGTGGTAGCGGGCGATGTCGAAGGTCTTGTCCCTGCTGGCGTCGTCGCCGATCACGAGTATCCAACGGAATCCGGCCAGCGCGCGCTCGACGGAATCCAGGCAGCGCTGAAACCATTGTTCTGCGTTCCGCGCGGCGATGGAAACCTGAACGCCGGGCAGCGGCCACCAGTGATTGGAACGGCCCCAGCTGTGGACCTCTGTTCCGAACTTGGTTTGAAAGTGCTCCATGTTCCTTTGATGCGCCGGGCCGTCGTAGGCGGTATGAGCGGCCCCGAAGGTCGCGTGTCCCAGGTGGCCCACCTCGACGCTGTCGAGGCGTCCATAGCGGGCGCCGAGACGGAGGGCGCGGAGGCAGAGGTCCGCATCGTCCATGCCCCAGCCGAGACCGTAGGCCTCATCCAGATGGCCAACGCGATCCAACCATTTCAAATTCCACAGGGCGCAGGTCCCGACCACCGGCTCGTTCGTTCGCACGGCGCCCAACTGCCGCTTGGCGCCCAGGGTGACCGGGTGAAACTCCGGGATCCACGGGCCGATGCAGGCCCAGCGCTGATCGCCAATGGCCGTCCGCATTCGATCGAGATCCCCGGCTGAGCGGAAGAAAGCGTCGTCGTTCAGAAACAGCGCGAACACATCCCCCTGCCCGCGATGGGCCAGGCCAACGTTGATGCTGCGGCAGTAGTTGAAGGGGCCTTCCAGACCGACGACCTCAGCGTGATCACGACAGATAGCGCGGATCTTCTTTCGCGTGGCCGGGGTTGCAGGACAAAGCACGACGACCGTGTGCAGGGGGCAATCGCCGGCCGCCATCTCCAAGGCTTGGAGGCAGCGTTGGAGTCGTCGGGGAGCCCGGCCGGCTGTGGGGATGATTGCGAGCGCCCCGCCGCGCGCTTCGAGGTGTTTGGGCGGCAGTGTTTCCCGCCATGGCAGCCAAGGATTGTTGTTCCTCATATCAAAGGCCCGATGAACCTGTACATGAAAACGCCTTGGCCCCCGGAGCATCGTTCGATTACCCGGAATCCACCAAGGATTCAACGGATTTTTCTATGGCATGGGGCGGCGGACGCGGTTGCAACCGGGTGGAGCGCGATTGTGTCCCGTCGTCGAGACCAGCCGCAGCAACTTGGAACTCGGAACTGCTCTCGGGCAGA
Organism: uncultured Verrucomicrobiota bacterium; assembly: GCA_964519245.1. Lineage (GTDB taxonomy): Bacteria > Verrucomicrobiota > Verrucomicrobiia > Limisphaerales > JAYPEY01 > JAYPEY01. The sequence continues at coordinate 2,614 of CAZFLK010000264.1, read as the reverse complement.
CCAGGACGCCGGAGCTTTGTTGTGCTGCTGCGGTTGGTCTCCGACACAGCCGCGCTCCGTTCTCGGCGCCTTATCCCAGGGGCAATCACGCCCTGGGGCGGCAGGCAAGGTCAGGCAGCGCCCGAGCGCAGGACGTGGCGCACGAAGTCGGACTTTGCCCTGGTATAGCCCGCGACATCGTCACGGAACTCCGCGGCGAGTCGCTCCTTGAGGTTCGCGTAATCTCGAACATGGTCGGGGTTCTCGCGCAGCGCGTTGCGGAATCGGAGGTAGTCGTTCCAGAAGCGGCTGGCCCTCGGGACAAGATGCAGTTGAAACAATCGGTCGGTTCCCTCCGAACGATGGAAGAAGCGTCGATCCGGCCAGTCCTTGTCGACGTCCGGCACGTAGGCGTAGCCGGCCGCTTCGAGAGAGGGGACGCAGGCCTCGGCGACGGCGACACATGGCGAGTCCCCCATCATGTCGATCGTCGGCTTCGCGGGCAGGCCGGGCACGGCAGTGCTGCCGACGTGTTCGATCGAGCGAACACTTCCGGAAAGCAGCTTCAACAGGCGTTCGGCTTCGATCCGGAATCGATCCGGCCAATCGGATTGGGGGTCGACCAGGATAACTTCAGGCATGAGGCGCCCCCTTGAAGCTCGCTATTCCCTCGTTGCAACGGGTTCCCCGGATTCGACGAGGACGATGCGGAAGCCAATGGTCGCATTGCGCATATCGTTGGGCAGGGAAACGCGGTTCTCGACCAGGAAATACTCGTCGGTATTTGTGTCCCAACTGCCCCCGCGCAAGTGGGTTTGAAGGACCGGAGACGCCTCGAGGCACCACTCCCAGACATTGCCGCCGAGATCGAACAAGCCCTTCGCGCTGGGCTGGAACAATCCGACAGGCGCGGTGCGGGGGTGGCCGTCATTGAGCTCGCGCAGCACGGTTCGATCCGCCTGCCATCCCGGCATTGCGGCGGCCTCCGCGCCGGCAAAATTGCCCTGGGGTTTCAGTTCCGGTTCCCAGGGCCAATCGTGCGGACCGGCGCAATCGGCCCATTCGTCACCGAAGGGCAGGCGGTAATACTGGTTCTCCTTGAGCAGACCTGCGGTTTGTTCCTTCTCGGTCAGCCAATCACAGAACTTCAGGGCGTCGATCGCGCTCACGCAGCAGACGGGGTGGTCGGGAGCCTGCTCGAAACCGGGATTGTTCCAGCCCCGCACCGGGTCCAGACTCCAGCCATCTTCTGTCATGATGCGGGTCTTGCCGGGATGAGGCTCGTAGTCGCTGTCCTCCATGAACGACTGATAATCCCGGGCGCGTGTTTCCCAGAGCGAGCAGTAGAGATTCCTCAGCGGCAGGAGCGTCATTCCGATGCTGTTCGTGTAATGGGCTGCAGGCGCTTGGCCGGGGAGCGCTGGCAGCGTCATTCGATCTCGATCCGCAAGGAACTCCACGGGGCCGCGCCCCGTCTCTTGCTCAAGCGTGGGTGTGGCTTCCTGTGCTGTGCTTGAGTCTGCAGTCTGCTGTGTCGGATCCGAGCTGGGAATGATCAGTCGATCCACAAGAAAGGCGATCAAGATCAAGCAAAGGAAAGCGGTCAGCAGCCTTTGGCGGTAGTTCATCGGGCCGCCGCTGCCGGCGGTTGTCGAGCCGGGGATAAAGGCGACAGAACTGGTTGGGAGCTTCAGTCGTGCCGCCAAGTCGGACACGGTTTGAGGGCGTTTGGCTGGATCCTTGTCGAGGCAGGCGGAGATGGTGGTTTCCCACTCTGGCGGAACGGGCGCATTGGGGGTGTCAAACTCGCGTCGACGCTCCGTCACGGTGGGTGGCCTCTTGGACTCGATCTGCGCGGTGATGTCGCCGGAGTAGAAGGGCGGCTTGCCGGTGAGCAGGTCGAAGAGCGTCGCCCCAATGGAATAGATGTCGTCGCGCGGGTCCGGCTTCTCGCCGTAAAGCTGTTGCGGCCCCATGTAGGCGAGGGTGCCGGCGACCACGTTCTCCTTGGTCACGCGATTGATGGTGTCGCTCAGGCTGCGGGAAATGCCGAAGTCGGCCACCTTGAGCCGGCCGTCCTTGGCGACCATCAGGTTGCCCGGTTTCAGATCGCGGTGGACGAGCTTGGCGTCGTGGTGCGCGTAGTTGAGGGAATCGCACAACTGAACCAGCCAACCGGCCAGATCCGCCGTTTCGAAGACCTTGTCCTTCTGCTCGACGCGCAGTTGGGCGAGGGTGGCGCCATCGACGAACTCCATCGAAATGCCCGCGGCCTCGGGGGCTTCAATGAAGTCGTGGATCCGGACAATGTTGGGGTGGGCCAGGCGTATGCTCTTGCGGGCCTCGGACTTGAGATCGTCCAGCGCCGCGGGATCGCTGCGAACGGCCTCGGGTAGGAACTTGAGCGCCACCTCCAGGCTCAGCGTCTGATCCTGGGCAAGCCAGACAATGCCCATGCCTCCCCTGCCGATGCGCCTGACCAATTTGAACCGGTCCAGGACGACTTGGCCGGGGACCATGATTTTGACTGTCTCGTCCGGATCCATACGGTCTCGGGGCGGATAGTATTCATCCGCATGCCGGTGTCGAACCCCAATCGAGCGACGCTTTACACCCCGCCTTGCCGGTCCTATCG
>CAZFLK010000263.1:0-6372 GCA_964519245.1 uncultured Verrucomicrobiota bacterium | reverse complement strand
ACAACAGGGCGAACGCGAAGGGCAGCAGCAGGGCCAACGCGAAGGGCAGCAGCAGGGCCAACAGCAAGGCCAACAGCAAGGCCAGGGCGGCGAGCGTCAGCGAGGCAACCAAGCCAGTCCAACGGGGGGTGGTTTGCGCGACTTCTTCAATGACAATGAAACGGTGCGCAACAATCAGGGCGGACCGCTGACCGGCGACAACTATCGCGACTGGTCGGACAGTCTGCGCGACGTCGAGGAGATGTTGGATGTGCCGGAGTTGCGTGAACAGGTTGCCCGAGTTCGCGGCCGCGCCCGGGCTGTTCGCGCGGAGTTCAAGCGGCATGGCAAAGAACCCCAGTGGGACCTGGTCGAATCACAGATCTACGGCCCCTTGCTGGAGTTGCGCGACGCCGTCATTGAGGAGTTGGCTCGCCGGGATTCGGAGAAACCCCTGACGCCGATTGACCGGGATCCCGTTCCGCCGCGTTACGCCGAGAAGGTTCGACGCTACTACGAGGAGCTTGGCAGCAGCGAAGCCGGCCGCCGTTCCAAGTGACGACCTCGTCACTCGCCATTTTCCCGTTTTTTATCTGCCGATGAGATGATCGATCCGGTCGGCCAGCAGCGTTCACCATCTGATCGCGCGGTCAATGGGTGGATTGCGTTCGCCCTCGTCGTGGCGGCGTTCATGCTATACCTGCCGACTCGAGGCTTCGATTTCGTCAACCACGACGACCCCGGGTACATCACCGCCCACGAACTCGTGCAGCAGGGTTTGACCTGGGAGGGCGTGAAATGGGCCTTCACCGGAACGCACCTCCTCAACTGGCATCCGCTCACCACGCTTTCCCACATGGCCTTGTGTGAGTGGTTTGGTCTGAATGCGGGAGCCCATCACCTGGCCAATGTCCTGATTCATGCGCTTAATGCCGCGCTGCTTTTCTACGTTCTTTGGCGGCTCACCCGCGCCCGTTGGCCCGCCGCCATGGTCGCGGCCTTGCTGGCCCTCCATCCGCTGCATGTCGAATCCGTCGCCTGGATATCCGAGCGAAAGGACGGGCTCAGTCTGCTCTTCTGGCTGCTGACGACACTGGCCCACGTTCGCTGGGTGGAGCGATCGACGCCCTTGCGCTATGCGGCCCTGGTGGGGGCCTTTGCCCTCGGCATCCTGACCAAGCCGATGATCATCACGCTGCCCTTCGCGTTGCTGCTGCTGGACCTCTGGCCCTTGAAGCGGATTCAGCCGGGTTCCGCCCGGGAGATCCTCGGCCAACTGAAGCGACCGGCGCTGGAGAAGATCCCTTTGTTTGCGCTAGCCGGTTTCCTGGCCATCATGACCGTGAACGCGCAGAGACAGGGCGCCGTGGTCGAGCTCGAACGACTCCCCCTGGATCTTCGAATTGGCAATGCGCTGGTCGCGTACGCGCTCTATCTCGGCAAGATGATCTGGCCGACGAACCTGGCTGTCTTCTACCCGCATCCCGGACAATGGCCGGCATGGGGCGTCGCGGGGGCGGCCCTGTTGTTTGTCGGCGTCAGCGGCTTCGCCCTGCGCACGCTCCGATCGCGTCCGCACATCGCGGTGGGTTGGTTCTGGTTTGTCGGAACGCTCGTTCCCGTGATCGGCCTCATGCAGGTCGGCGACCAGGCGATCGCCGATCGCTATGCCTACATTCCCTTGATCGGGATCTATGCGCTTGTTTGCTGGGAGGCCGCCGATCGAATTCATCGCATTCCCGTCAGGTTCATCGCCGGGGCCGGCGCGGCCCTGCTCTTGGTCTGCGCCATCGTCTCCAGCCGGCAGATCGGCTATTGGCGAAACAGCGAGACCCTGTTCCGCCGGGCGTTGGCCGTGACCGAAGGCAATGACATCGCCCACAACAATCTGGCGGTCCACCTCGCCGCCCAGGGACAGCTCAAGGAGGCCGAGGAACACCTGAGGCAGGCTTATGCCGTCAACCCACACAATCCTGAGATGCTGCGCAACCTCGCCATTCTGGCCGCCGGCGCCGGCAATCATGTCGAGGCCGCGCGCTTCGAGGCCGAACGTCTCTCGGAGATTGGCGGCAGCGCGAAGGAATACTTGGAACTGGCGCAAACATTCGCCCAGGCCGGCGACCTTGGCCAGGCGGCCGCCAGCCTGGAAGCGGCGTTGCAACGGGACCCGGACCTCATCCCCGCCCTCAATGTCCTGGCCGGCATCCGCGCCAGTCATCCGGACCCATCCTTCCGCAACGGAGCGGTCGCCCTGCGTCTCGCGCAACACGCCGTAGCCTTGTCCGGCGGGACCGATCCGGCCCTGCTCGACACCCTCGCCATGGCGCAGGCCGAGACCGGCGATTTTGCCGCGGCCGCCGCGACGATCGAAAAAGCCATGGACGCGGCGCGGGCGGCGGGCAGAAACGGATTGATCCCGCCGCTGCAACGTCGTCTCGACCTGTATCGAACCCGACGCCCGTTTCGGCGCGGGCAGTAGCTTGGCGCGGGTTGGCAAGCCCGCATTGGTCCTGAAGCGGTTGCTGGAGAATGGAGAGCTGCCCGATGCCTTTCGCAACGGACCGTTCCGGGTTCCCGACGACGGGATGCTCAAATTGGCGCGCCTTTGCAAAAACTGTGTATTGCGCGTGGAGTCCTACGGGCAATACTGCCGGGCATGTTCTCGAAGGAAATTACGGGGTCGGTCGTGCGGGCGCTGCTCGTCTGCTTCGCGGCCCTGCCAACCCTTTCCGCGGCGCAGGACGTCCAGTTCAACCGCGACATCCGGCCGCTGCTTTCCGACCGCTGTTTTGCCTGCCATGGACCGGACGCCGGTCATCGCAAGGGCAAGCTTCGCCTGGACCTGACGGACGGACCTGAGGGCGCCTACGGCGCCCGCGGCGGCATGGCCGCGATTCAGCCCGGTTCGCCCGATCAAAGCTCGGTCTGGCAACGGCTCATCACCGACGATCCGGACGAGATCATGCCGCCGCCCGAATCGCACAAGGAACCCCTGACCGCCGACGAGAAAGAGCTGTTTCGGAGGTGGATCCAGGAAGGGGCCGAATACCAGGATTTCTGGGCTTTTATCACTCCGAAAAAACCTGCGCCTCCGGAGACCAAGGACACGGGCTGGAGCGCCCGTCCGATTGATCGCTTCGTCCTCCGCAAGCTTGAGGCGGCCGGGCTGTCGCCGAGCGTCCCGGCCGACAAACGGACGCTGATCCGCCGGCTCAGCTTTGATCTCACCGGGCTGCCGCCGACGCGGGAGGAAATCCACGCCTTTCTTGCCGACGAGTCGCCGATGGCCTACGAGCGGCTCGTCGATCGTCTGCTCGCCACGCCGCAGTATGGCGAGCACATGACAAAGTATTGGCTCGACCTGGTGCGTTTCTCGGACACCAACGGAATCCACCACGACCACTATCGCGAGCTGACTCCCTACCGGGATTGGGTCATTCGCGCCTTCAACGCCAACCTCCCCTATGACGAGTTCGTCAAATGGCAACTCGCCGGCGATCTCTACGAGAAGCCTACGACAGACCAGTTGATCGCCTCGGGCTTCAACCGGTTGCACCTGATCATCGATGTGGGCACCGCGCTCCCGGAGGAGAGTTACACGCGCAATGTCATCGATCGGGTCACCTCTGTCGGGACGGCCTTCATGGGGCTGACGGTGCAGTGTTGCGTCTGTCACGACCACAAGTACGACCCGATGACGATGAAGGATTTTTACCAGCTTTTCGCCTTCTTCAACAACATCGACGCCAAACCTGAAACCGGCCGTCGCAGCGGAACGGATTTCAAGCGCGGCCTGCAACCCCCTTACATCGAGTTGCCCGGGGAGGGTCAGGCGGAGCGGTTGGCGGAGCTTGAGGCGCGGGTGAAGGAGTTGAGTGAGAAGGCGGGCGGTCTGGATGCCGAGTTGGGTAAAATCAAGGACCGGCGGCAGAAGATTGCGTTCAATAACCGACACAAGGCGGTCAAGGATGAACTCGAGTCCGCCAAGGCGCTGCGCGACCGGTTGCTGCTGGAGATCCCGGCGGCGATGGTGATGAAGGAACGCGACGAGCCGCGGCCATCCTACATTCTCATCCGCGGCGCCTATGACAATTTCGGCGAGGAGGTCGGCCGGGAAACGCCCGGCTTCCTTCCGCCTTCCCCCAAGAAGGATGGGGTCAAGGATCGCATGGACCTCGCGCAGTGGTTCGTTTCAAAGGATCATCCGCTCACCGCGCGCGTCGCGGTCAACCGTTTCTGGCAGCAGCTTTTCGGCGTCGGGATCGTCAAGACCTCGGAGGACTTCGGCGCGCAGGGTGAATGGCCCAGCCATCCGGAACTCCTCGATTACCTCACGCGCTCGTTTGTCGATTCGGGCTGGGACGTCAAGGGACTGATGAAACGGATCGTCATGTCCCAAACCTATCGCCAATCGTCGGAGGCCACGCCCGAGGCCTTTGCCCGCGACCCGGAGAACCGGCTTCTCGCCCGGGGTTCGCGCTTCCGCATGGACTCGGAGATGATTCGCGACCAGATCCTCTTCAGCAGCGGGCAGTTGAGCGCGAAGCTTTTCGGCAAGAGTGTGAAGCCGCCGCAGCCGAAAGGGCTGTGGAAGGCGACCGGCATGCCCAGTTCCTACCCCAAGGAATATGTTCCGGATTCCGGGGAGAAGATCTACCGCCGCAGTCTCTACACCTTCTGGAAGCGGGGCTTTCCGCCGCCGCAGATGACCATCCTGAATGCGCCCTCCCGCGAGGAATGCATCGCGCGGCGCGAGCGGACCAACACGCCGCTGCAAGCCCTGCTCCTGCTGAATGAAGCGGAGTTTCTGCGCGCCTCCCGCGGTCTCGCGCAGCGCGTCCTGGCGGACGCCGCGTTGGACAGCGCCGCCCGGCGCTTGACCGCCGCTTACGAGACGATCACATCGCAGCTGCCCGACGAGGCCGAACGCGCGATCTGGCATGCCGCCCTGGCCGATCTGAAAACGCTTTATCAAGAAGATCGGGCGCTGGCTGCGGAAGCCTGCGACGGTGAGGCCTCGGCCGAACTTGCCGCCTGGACCTTGTTGGTCAGCTCCATCCACAACCTCGACATCACCAAGACCCGCCAATGATTGTCCACGATATCAGCGACGAGGGAAACCGGCTGCTCGCGCGCCGTCAGTTCCTGAAGACGACGTCCATGGGACTCGGGGCGACCGTGCTGGGTTCCCTGTTGCCGCAGAATGCGCGCGCGGCGCTGGGGCCGCATCATACGCCCAAGGCCAAGCACGTCATCTTCCTCTTCATGGCCGGCGCGCCCAGCCAGATCGACACCTTCGATTACAAGCCGCAGATGGAGAAGCTGTTCAAGCAGCCGCTCCCCGAGAGCGTGCACAAGGGGCAACGCGTCACCGCCATGACCAAGGGGCGGGACAAGCTGGTCGCCCCCTCCATGTTCAAGTTCCGTCAGGCGGGCCAGGGCGGCGTCTGGATGAATGAACTCTTTCCGCATTTGGCCGGCATCGCCGACGATCTGTGCGTCATCAACTCGATGCACACCAACGCCATCAATCACGACCCGGGCAAGACCTTCGTCTGCACCGGCGCCGAGATTCCCGGCAAACCCAGCATGGGCGCCTGGCTCAGCTACGGCCTGGGCTCGATGAATCGCGACCTGCCCGACTTCATCGTCCTCAATTCCGCCTATTGGACCGGCGGCACGCGGAACACCCAGGGGCTCTACAATCGGCTTTGGGGCAGCGGGTTTCTTCCCTCCAAACACCAGGGCGTCGCGTTTCAGACCTCCGGTGACCCCGTCCTGTTCCTTTCCAACCCCAAGGGCGTCGACAGCCGGGTGCGTCGCCGCATGCTTGACGCCGTGGGGGAAGCCAACCGCAAACATTTCCAGGAGATTGGCGACGCCGAGATCCAGACCACCATCGCGCAGCAGGAGATGGCCTTCCGGATGCAGGCCTCCGTCCCGGAGTTGACCGATGTCGACGGTGAACCGGATTCCGTCCTCGACCTTTACGGCCCCGAAGTTCGCAAGAATGGCTCCTTCGCCCGGAACTGCCTGCTGGCGAGACGCATGGTGGAGCGGGGCGTGCGCTTCATCCAAGTCTACCATCGCGGCTGGGATCATCACACGATCCTGCCCAAACAGCTCCCCGGGCAATGCTGGGACATCGATCAACCCACGGCCGCGCTGATCCGGGACCTGAAGCAACGCGGCCTCCTGGAGGACACCATCATCGTCTGCGCCGGAGAGTTCGGCCGCACCTCCTACTGCCAGGGTCGGCTTGCTCGCGACGACTACGGCCGCGACCATCACCCGCGCTGCTTCTCCGCCTTCGCCGCCGGCGGCGGCTTCAAGGGCGGGATGACCTACGGGCAGACCGATGACTTCAGCTACAACATCGTCGAGAATCCCGTC
>CAZFLK010000262.1:0-6389 GCA_964519245.1 uncultured Verrucomicrobiota bacterium | reverse complement strand
AAGAGTCTTGTTCTCGTTCTGCCGGTGGGGGAAACGGCTTTAGTTCCTTTGCGGCATCACACACGGATTCTAGTTGCGACGCGCTGGGTGACTGTGGAACTTCGATGCCGAAGGCCTTGAGCATTTCAACCAAGTCCTTGGGGAGTTCGCGTCTGCGTCGTGCATTCTTTGATCGCGATGGGTGGTGGGCGGCACCGCAACCCGAACAGCTTTTTGCGCGCGCGTTGTTTTCCTTCCCGCAAGCCGGACAGAGCCACTTATCCGCCGGCTGTTTGGGGAGGGGGGGAGGATCTGCCACATCGGAACTTTAGTGGGCTACGGAAAATCCAGCAAGTGTGGACTAGACCGCGAGGCACGAGGTCGCCTGTCACACGAGCCCCCAGAGCTTCTCTAACGCGTCGCCCCTCTCGCGAGGCAGACCAGGCTCCCCCGCGCAAATCGTCCCCCCTGCGAAGGTGTGATTTCTCAATGAACGCGTTTTCTCCACACGATCAAGAAAGGGGCGGAATCTCGCGTAACCTGCGGGAAAGGGTTCCCCCAGAAGACTCCCTGATTGCCCCTTGCCTTGGCCGATGTCGCTTTTTGGCCACCTGCCGCCGCCTCCCCGGCCGCCCAAACCGGCATCCACGCCGCAGTCGCTCCGGTGTTGGTTTTCATGAGACACTAGGAGGAAGAGAGACACACACACACGCCCTACTAAGTAGGGGCGTGAATGTCTGTCTCTTTGGTCTCGGGGCTGACACTTTGCCGGCAAAAATCCAGTGTGAAAGTCTCTGTGAAAGTGTCATCCCTGCGCGGTGTTAGGGGCTTCTGGATCCTCATTCCCGGCCTCAATCGGCGGCGGCGGTTGTCGTGAAATGAGTTTCATCGGGTTCGTGCCTGACCTCTTCTCGTGGTGTTCATACAGAACTCCTTCCTTGATCAATTCGTCCAGATAACCACGGCATGCGGTCTGCCCGATCTTCCGGCGGTTCCCTTCACTTGACGCCTTCTGAATTAAAGTAGTCTTCGGAATCGTGCCTTCCTCCGGCACATGTGCGAGGAAGTCATCCCGGGTGTGAGGCGCGGTCTTCTTGGCTACTTCCGGTTGCGCCACCTCCTCCCAGGATATTGTCCCGTCCGACGCATGCCTCAAATAGCGGGAGGTTGTTGGAATGCCGAGATGATCACGCCAACCGAGTCGGGAACCGCGTTTAGCGCCAATCAGGCGAAACACGCCCGTTGCATCTGGGACAGGCGACAACACCAGCACGCCGCGCGGCCAGTTTGCCAATTCACTTGATCCTGAACCAGCGTAGGCATGATCACCATCTGACCACGCGGTGCGCGCATCCTGACGCGGTGGTTTGTTCTCGTGGTGGCAGACGATCAGGCCGAAGTCGTTGCGCGCCAGAATTGGTTGCAGTCCTTGACGCAAGAACTCGGAAACTTCCGCCTGCCGCATGGCATCGCCGCCCATGAAACTAAACAGCGGATCGATCCAGACAATGTCAGCCGAGACGTGCCGCGCCGCGTGCTCCAGACGCTCACAGAATGCGGATCCGAAAGCGTCGCTCACGGTTACAGTGAAAACGTTCATCTGCGCCGCCTCGCTCGCAATCCTCCCAAGGCGCCGCCGCTAGTATTCCGTCCCTCATTTCCGAAAGGTCCCCATCATCGTTCTCCGCCTGAATGATCAGCGAAGTCAGGGGGCGGTCACAATTCGGACGGATGCCGAAGCACTCACGCCCAACGCTGAAATGTAGAGCCATCTGCATCGTGGCGGATGACTTGCCGATTCCCGTTCGTCCCGCGAACAGGCAGGAACCGCGCCGGGAAAGGAACCGCGCCGGGAAAGGAACCGATTCCCAAGGAGAATGCTTTGGTCCGATACGGACGGAGACTCAAGCGCTCCAATCTGTTTGATGTCGCCCGGAGTCATTCAGTTCCCTTTCCATAGACGACTTTCAGGCTGGCCCAGTCAACGTGTGCCTTGTGTTTCTCAAGGAATCGCACAATGTCTTTCAGTGAATCGTAAAGGATGTCATCCTCCCCTGCCGGTCGCGAATCGGCGACTCTGTCCATTACTTTCTGCGCGCCGAAGTCATACGTTTGTTGCAGCGCGTAAAGGAGTTCATCCGCGACCTGACTGGCGGCATAATGGATGGTTTCATCCTCTTCAAACGGAATCCAATAGGCAATTTGCCGGGCGGTGCTCGCGTCTCGTTGTAGGTCAATGAAGTCGGTGTATTCAAAACCTTCGGCGGTTACCTTCCGAACGCGAATTCGCCGACCTTCATAGTCGAAGTAGGGGGCGATTCTTGAGAAGCGAATCTGACGTATTTCCTCGGGAGTGGTAGGCGTCCGTTTCGGTTCTTCCCAATAGTCGGTCTCTGGAACGAACGTGATTTTCTCATCGATGACTTTCATCCTCAGCCGAATCATTCCTGACGGTTCCTTGCCAATGTTCGTGTTGTTGGTATCTTTCATGTCTCTTGTTTGTTAGCCCCGTCGGGTTGGTGCGATGGCCGAACGGCGGGGCTTTTTCCGTCCGGGTTTGATCTTGATTGACCCTGCGCAAGCAGCCTGAGCTCAGTCTCTCGGTGTCCACTTCGTCAGGACCGAACTGCCGGCAACCTGCTTCTGGTCAAGCCTGATGATATTAGCGGGACTCCCGTCCCATGATTGGAGTCCGGCGCGGGCGGCGCCTTTGGTTGCCGTCAACTTGAGAACTTGCGTGGCTTGCAACTCGCCGGGAACCTCCTCAAGGGAAAGCGCAGCGCGCGCAACGACGTCGAGGGCCGCGGACGCTCCGCTGGATGCCTCCTCCGTCCCGTTTGACATCTGTAGGCGAAGGTAGAACATCCATGCAAACTTGTGGTCGCCCTCTGAGCATGCTGTGCTGAGCCAGGTCCTGAAGAAACGTAAGCACACGCCGACCTTGGTGCTGTCGTCGCCGATGAATGAAAGCAACTGGTCGACAATGACAACGTCCGCCCCAAACTCCCTAGCTTGACGCGCCACCAAATCCACAAATTCTCTACCGGTGTGATTTCGCACTGTGTTGATCTGAAGGTTCTTCTCTAAGGTGCGAAACTCTTCATCGGCACCAGTAATCCCCATCTCGCAAAGGACTCCTTGCGCTTGTTCTGGCAGATCGCCAAAATCGTCGTCCCCTTGGATTAGTAATATCTTGAGAGGCGCGACGGGTTGGAGTCCGAACAAGGGCCGGCCAAGTGCCCACGCGACACCCAATTGCAAGACAAGCAACGATTTCTCCAGGCCGCTTGAATCCTCGATCAGCGCAGAGCCTCCGCGCTTGAGCCAGTTAAACCCGACAAGATTGTCTTTATCATGAGCGGGTTGGTAATTGAGCATGTCCAAGAACGAATACTCTACCATGCCATCGTCGCCGGATACCTTCTCCCTTGCCCATTCCTTGAAATCCTCGGCGCCGATATTAGTTGCCAGCAACGCCTGATTGTTGACGCCACGGCGCGCGCCTGGGAGGCGTGACAACCGCGCAGGGTTGCCGCACTTCACATCTGGCTTGTAAGTTGCGAACAGGTCAAAGACTTGTTGCGCGCGCTCGTCATATTCCTCACGCGTTGAGGCATCCACGCGAACCCATGCGTGAACCGACTTGCCGCCTGAGTCTATAACCGCAGAGCAAGGAACGTTCGACTCCTTGATAACATTCCACTGCGCCTCTTTAGATATAGAATCAAACTCAAGCAGGACGTGTCGAAATTGTTCAATGGCATCGTCGGTTCGTTTCTTGGGCCCGGCCGGGAATGGATTGACCACGACAAACACTCCGGGCAGTCCGGCATTGGCTAGTGTGTCGTTGTTCTTGTTGAATATCTTGACCCACTCTTCGCGGGTTTTGAAAATCCCTTTTCCATTAGGACGCGCGGGAGGCCATTGCTTGTCGCGTTCGCATTCTGAGATAAACGATTCCTCATAACTGGCATCGTCGTCGAGCCGCGATTGTAATTCCCGAGAAGTGTAGACGGCCGGCTCAATACAGATCGACTCGCCTTCGAAGAATGCCGCTTCCAAGAATTGCGCGGTCGGGTTGGGCATAGCCTCGGGAAGTTTGATTTCCTTGTCGGGCAGCTTCATCGGCTCATGCACGGGAGCTTTGTAAGAGCTATAGGCTTTAGGCGATGGCGCGCGATCTTTTAGAAAGTGTCCGCGCGGTTTGTCGTGCTTGGCGCGTGCGGCCTCGCGTGCCTTGTGCCTGAGTTCCTTGTCTGACCACGGCGGGGCGCAGCGTTGGTTGTATTGTAGGAGGTAGGCAAATGTTTCGTCCTCGGTGAGGTCGAAGCCATTGAGGATTGCGCAGGCGACGGAGTAGGTAGTGTCGTGTCCGCGTGCGCCGGCAACTGCGTTGTCGCATTTGTCGAGGTAGCGGCGGACGCGCTCGTCGCGCGACACTGCGGGATTGCTTCTTGGCGGGGTGAATGTATGTTTGGGCACGATTTGATTCTGGTTTGCCCGTCGTCTGGATTTGTGGTCCGGCGGCGGGCTTTCTTATGGCTCGCCACGACGACGGGGGGATGTTGAGGTGGTCGATCAGCGGCTTGCAGCGGCTCCGGCAGGTTCGGCTGCGAATTCACCGGCGGCCGCGCGTTTCTCAAAGCGGGCGATTTCGTCGGCGTGGATGTAGAGGCGGCCGTGAATGTTGATCACTTCAATGATCTTTCGTTTTCGCCACCGCCAGCCTGTGATACGTGATTGATTCAGGGAGGCGAGCCACTTCGGGAAGGGTGTCAGTTGAGTCTTCATAACGGGTCAGTCGATAGTTGTTGCGTTCTAAATGACTGCCCGCTGTGTTAAAAAACAGGGGGGGGCGAGGGGCTCGTTTTTCAAGAGGAGGCGAGCGGAACGGCCTGCAACGCAGTGGTTTAAAAAAATGGGCGCAATGTTAAAATAGAGGAGGGAAGCCTAGGGTAAGGGCACGGAAGTTCCCGGCTCCTGCGCGATGGGAAACCGGTGGGGCGGAGCGAGGCGAGGCAAAGGTAGGGTGGGAGCGTGCTCTATCGACGTTGCTCCGCGCCCTCAGCGATGCGGGATCGATTGTGATTCCTAGGCGGCCGGCGCAGTGTCCGCGTCGTCAAACGTCAGCTTGTCCGCCATCCGTTTGCGGTGGTCGTCGGCAAGGTGCCCGTAGACTTTCCCGATCAGGATTCCCCCGTCCTTGTGGCCAACCCATTTGGCGATGGTCATAAAGTCCACGCCGGCCATGACCGCCTTGGAAATGAAGAAGTGGCGGCAATCGTGGAAATTGAGATTCACGCCGGACTCGCGGCGGGCGATGGCCAGCGTCTCTCGGAAGGTCTTGGCCGCCTTGCCTCGCTGGGGCGAGGGAAAAAGGAACGCGGAATCCGGTTGGCTCCGCTTTTTCATGTCGCGCAAGTGGATGCTCAACGCCTTGGGCATGTCGAGCGTCCGGGGCTCGCGGTTCTTGGTGTCGCCCTCGCTGCCGATATGAAGTTGCCCCTCGGTGAAATCGACATCCGCCCAGCGCAAAGCCAAGGCTTCATTGCGACGCGCGCCGGAATAGGCCAGCAGGCGGACGTAGTCGGCGAACAGTTCCCCGTTCTTGGAATTCTCGCGGGCGGACTTGCAGACGGCGTCGATCTGCTCGGCGGTCAGGAGTTGGCGCCTTTTGGTTTCAAACTTGAGGTTGGCGACGTTGCGCGCGGGTGTTTCATCAAGGAGTTCGTCGGCGATGGCCAGCTTGAACAGGTTGTTCAGGGCGAACTGGTATTTGTTGACCGTGTTGGGGCTGTAGCCGTCTCTCAGGAGCTTTTCGCGGAAGGCGAGGATGTCGCGCTTGCGGATGTCGCGCAGCCGCTTGTCGGCGAAGTGGGCGGCCCACGCGTTGAGCTTGGTCCGTTCGTGGGCGATGGACGACCGCCGCTTGGTCCCGGCCGCGCGGGCAAGATATTCCTTCACGTAGTCGGTGAACCGGGGCGAGCGGGGGCGGGCCTTGACTTTCTCCCGGTCCCGGTCGGCGATCAGGGCGGCCAGGGCGGCCTTGGCTTCGGGGATCGTCGCGACGGGGTTTTCATCGTCGCCCAGCCGCATCCGGCGCACGACCTTCTGGCCAGTTTCGTCGAGCACGCGGAGTTGCCCGTAGAAAAGCCCGTTGCGCTTCCAGAGTCCCCGGATTGCCTGTTTGCGTCCGTCGAGAACCTTCTGGTATGGTGCGCCCCGATGACGCTTGGTTTTGCTAGAAAGAGACGCTTGGCCGGATTCTCCGTTTCCGGGCGTTTCAACCTGCTTTATGCGGTTGGCTGTAGCACAAATTGTAGCACAGCAACAAGCAAAACCGCGTTTTTGTCCACGCCGGTGTGGTGAAATTGGCAGACACACGGGACTTAAAATCCCGCGACCGTAAA
>CAZFLK010000261.1:1706-6479 GCA_964519245.1 uncultured Verrucomicrobiota bacterium | reverse complement strand
GGCCGCTCTGGGGAGCGAGATTTCCATTCCGACGCTCGAGGGGAAGGCATCCCTCAAGGTCCCGGCGGGGACGCAGACGGGAAAGGTCTTCCGCCTGAAGGGCAAAGGGATCTCCGCGATCAACGGTTCGCGCATGGGCGACCAGCACGTGCGCGTCGTGCTCGAAACGCCGACGAATTTGAGCGCCGCCCAGAAGGAGCTTCTCAAGAAATTCGCCGAGAAGTATGAGGCCAACCGGAATCGCTGGCTTTTCCTCACCGGCGAAAAGGAGGACATCATGGCAACCCTGAAAAGCAGTTTCGTGGTGAAGGACGAACGGGATGGCGTGGTTGTCCCGGTCCATCTGCCCTCCGGCCGCCTGCCGCTGGTCAGTCGCATCTACCTTCTGGATCGCGAAGGCCGCATCCGTGAATCCTACGACGCCCGCAAGCAGACCACTCCGGCAGCGATCGTTTCCGCCGTGGAAAAACTGAACCAGGAGCAACCACCCCCAGCGGACCTCGCCGAACGCCAACCGACCTTCAGATCCTACGCCACCCGCGGCGTCATTCTCGACATCGAGTCCGACCGCAAGAAAGCCACCATCCGACACGAGAAGATTCCCAGCTACATGCAGGCCATGACCATGCGCCTGAACGTGAAGAACACCAACGAACTGGCCAACCTGAACCCCGGCGACGAAATCACCTTCCTGCTCTCCGTCTCCGACCAAACCCATTGGATCCACGAACTGAAACCCACCGGCCGACGGGAACAGGTAGAAGGCAGACCGGATCGGAAACCGACCGCGGACACGACAGAACCTGATCCTTCCGACCAGGTCCCAACTTTCACCGATTTCGAATTCCTTTCCGAAGAAGGCAAGCCCGTGCGCTTCTCCGACTACGAAGGCAAGGCCCTGGCCTTCACCTTTATCTTCACCCGCTGCCCCCTGCCCGACTTCTGCCCGCGCATGAACAATCGTTTCGGCGAAACGCGGAAACTGTTGCTGGGCGCCGAAGACGGCCCGGACAATTGGCAGTTCCTGTCGATCTCCTTCGATCCGGCGAACGATACGCCCCAGGTCCTGAAGACCTACGCCGGCTACTACAGCGAACAGGATCCTGACCGCTGGCTGTTCGCCGTCGCGTCCAAGGAGACCCTGGACAAGCTCGCGCCCCTGTGCGACCTGCAGTTCGCCCAGGAAAACGGGACCATCGCCCACAACCTCCGCACCATCGTCCTCGACACCAAACGCCGCGTCCACCGCGTCCTCGGCGGCAACGAATGGACCGCAGCGGAACTGGCCAAGTCGATCAAGGAAGCGGCGGAGAAGTGATCCACGTTCAAATCCCGGAGGGATGCCCAGATGATAGCCGGTGTGTGTAGGTCGCCGCGCGACCGGAACCACCGGAATTCAACAGATCAATAGAAACGCGCCCCGGATGGGGCGCCAGAATCTTGGACCTCACGGGCTCCACGCTGAAGTATGATCGAGGCGTTGATAGAGAATGGCTCCGATCATGCCAAGCACAGCGAGAACATTAAGTATGATTCCCATCGTCTCCATCTCCTTTTGAATTTGATCAAACTCACGTTCGATTCTACGAGATTTACACAAACACCTCGTCCACCACACGTGCTTCGGCCACGCCGGTGATCTTCTCGTGCAGGCCGCTGCGTTCAAAGGTGGTGCGCATGGCGTCCAATCCCAGCGAGTGCAGGATCGTGGCGTGGAAATCGTGAACACTGATCGGATCTTCCACGACCTTGTGGCCAACTTCGTCCGTCTCTCCGATGCGGAAGCCGGGTTTCATGCCGCCGCCGGCCATCCAGGAACTGAATGCCTGCATGTTGTGATCGCGACCGGTGTAGGTCGTTCCCATGCGTTGCGAGGTCGGGGTGCGGCCGAACTCCCCGCCCCAGACGACCAGGGTGTCCTCCAACAATCCGCGCTGCTTCAGATCACGTATCAAGGCCGCCACCGGCTGATCCGTGCGCGCGCTGGCGGACAGCAGCGTTCCCTCCAGGTTCGAGTGATTGTCCCAGGGTTGGTCCTCCAGGAAGATCTGCACGAAGCGCACGCCCCGCTCGACCAATCGTCGCGCCAACAAACAGCGCTTGCCGTAGGAATCGGTGTATTTGCCGCCGATGCCGTAGTCGCGTTTGGTTGCCTCGTTCTCCCTCGACAGATCCAGCACGTCATCCGCATAGAGCTGCATGCGCGCCGCCAGGCTGTAGGCGTCAATCCGGGCGTCCAGTTCCAGGTACCCGGGGCGTTGGTCCCGATGCTCTCGATCCATGTCGACCAGCAGTTCGCGCGCGGCCTTGGACACCGCGGACGGCTGTTCGTATTCCGGCGTCAGGTTCAGGATGGGCGTGCCCTTGGTGCGGAAGCGCGTGCCCTGATAGAGGGGAGGCAGATAGGCGGAGGTCCAGTTGCGCACGCCGTTCTTCGGCAATCCCTTGGGATCGTCCAACACGACGTAGGCCGGCAGATTCTGATTCTCAGAGCCCAGTCCATACACCGCCCAGGAGCCCAGGGACGGATGCCCCATGAACAGGCGTCCGCTGTGAATCTTGTAGAGGGCGTTGTCGTGGTTCGGGTGATCCGTCCACATCGAATGCATGAAGCAAAGCTCGTCGGCCACCGTGGACAAGTGCGGCATGGCGTCGGACATCCAGGTCCCCGACTGACCATGGCGGGCAAACTTGAAGGGCGTCCCCATCAGGGCTCCGATGTCATTCGTGCCCTGGTTGCCGATCTCATCCAACCTCCCGCCAAAGCTCTTGCCGGCCATCTTCTCCAGGGTCGGCTTCGGATCGAACAGATCCATCTGGCTCGGTCCGCCGTTCATGAACAGATGAATGACCGATTTCGCCCGAGGTCGGTGATGGGGCTTCTTGGCGGCCAGATTGTAGCGCGCCTTCTGAGACGCCGGTTCGCCAGTTTCAGCCTGGGCGCCAGTCAATCCGTCGTTGCGAAACAGATGCCACAAGGCCGCGCCATAAAGCCCATCTGTCATGCGACCGAAGAAATTTCGGCGGGTGGGGCCTGACTTGCTGGGGGCTCGGCTGCTCATCGCTCAATCCACATAAACAAACTCCGCGGAATTCAGCAAGGCGTGGCAGAAGGCGGTCAGGGCCTGTGTCATCGCATCGGATTCGCGCTTCGAAACCTTCGTGGCAGCCGACGTAAGGAGGCTCTGACTGCCTTCGTTCGCATTGGCTTGAGTCTCCTCAGGTCGGCTGCCAGCGGGTGAAACGACGCTCGCAGTCCGGTCCAGAGAATCTCCTTCGCAAAACCCCGCGGCCATGTGTCGGACAACATCGACGGAACGGGCCAACTCCTTCGTCGTCGGCTCCCGACTCAAGGCCGACTTGTAGGCCCGCTTCACAAGATCCCCCACACTTCCTCCGGCCTCCGCCCGTAGCCTCTCGGCAAATGACGCGGCCAGTTCATACACCCGGCTGTTGTTCGACAGCATCAGGGCCTGCAGGGAAACCGTGGACACCGACCGCTGCACACAATTCGGCCCCATTTCCGGATAATCAAACGTGTCCAGCAAGGACGGCAACTCCGTCCGTCGATACCGGAGGTAGATACTGCGTCGCCAACCGTTCACCGAGGGCTCCGCCATGATCAGGCCATCCTCCCGGACCGATACCGGATCCGACGGTCCGAACATGCGCTCATCCAGACGGCCAGAGACGAACAACAATGAATCGCGCAACGCCTCGGCATTCAGCCGGCGCATTGACATGCGCGACAGCAATCGATTCTCCGGGTCGATGCGATCCACTTGGGAATCCACCTCGCTCGCCTGCCGATAAGTCCGGGAATTCATCAGCATTCGATGCAACTCCTTCACACTCCAGCCGCGCGCGACAAACTCACTGGCCAGCCAGTCCAACAACTCCGGATGCGATGGCCGTTCGCCCTGTTTGCCAAAATTCTCCAACGTCTTGACCAGGCCGGTCCCAAAATGCTCTTTCCAGACGCGGTTGACGAACACCCTCGCCGTCAACGGATGCTCCGGACGAGTCAGCCATTTGGCAAAGGCCAAGCGACGCCCTGTCGAGGGAGCGCCTTTCCAAGGCCTCGAGTACTCAAACGGCGTTCGTCCGTCCGTCAAAGCCGAGGGGACGCCCGGACCGACCAATCGCCCGGGTCGGTTGTGTTCACCGCGTTTCAGTATGTAGGTCGGCGACGGCTCGCCCCGGTCCCAGACCGCGCGAATGGTCAACGGCGGCGGCATCTCCCGACGCAGGCTTTCCAGTCGCGCGTCAATCCCGTCCAACTCGATTCCCAATTCCGGGTGCATTTCCCGCAACTGCGTCTCGGTCGGCTTCAAGTAGGACTCATACTTCGCCAGCAATTCCTCCTGCCGCAAGGTAAGTCTGCCCTGGGTCACCTTCTGTGCAGCCTTGAATTCCGCATAGAGTTCGTCACTCAAGTTCGGCCGCCGTTCCTTGAAATACTTCGCCTGCAATGAGCTCACCGCCCGGCGACGTCGTGACTCGAGCGACTTGATCTCCTTGCCGATCGTCGCAGACGCATGCGCGTAGCGTTTCCTGTCCTCAGGGGTCGCCAAGGTCAGCTTGCGCGTCTTCCAACTCATCCAATCGTGTTCGTCAAAGGCTCCCTGAAACACCGCCTTAAAACGATAATAGTCCCGCAGCGGAATCGGATCGTACTTGTGCCCGTGACAGCGGGCGCATTCCATGGTCAGCCCCATCACGCCGGAGCCGAGCACATTGATGGCATCGGCAATCACGCCCAAACGCTCGGGC
>CAZFLK010000261.1:0-1696 GCA_964519245.1 uncultured Verrucomicrobiota bacterium | reverse complement strand
TGCCCATGCGCAGTAAGCCCGTGGCAGTCAGGTTGTCGACGATTTCCTCCGTCACTCCTTCCGGGTTGGTGTAATCCGCCAGTTCATCACCGGCGATCTGCTCGAGCAGGAAACGATCGTAGGGCTTGTCGTTATTGAAGGCGCGGATGACGTAGTCGCGATACTTCCATTCCACCTGACGAATGGTGTCCGCCGAAATGCCGCCCTCCGAACTCGCGTAACCCGCAAGATCCAGCCAGTAGCGCCCCCAACGCTCGCCGTAACGGGGCGAGGCCAGCAAGTGATCCACCAACTCCTCAAACCAACGATCGCCGGACTTGTCCCGCCAACGCTCCAATTCCTCCATGCTGGGCGGCAATCCCGTCAAATCAAACCAGGCCCGCCGAATCAGGGTCCCGCGATCGGCCTCCCGGGAAAATGAAAGTCCTTCCGCCGTCAACCGTCGGCCAATGAACGCATCCACCGGATTCACCCCAGTCTTGCCATGGACAACCGGAGGCTGAATCCGCCGGGGCGGTTGAAAGGCCCAGTGGTCACGATCCTCGTCCGAGACCAGCGCGTCACCCGCCCCGGACGCCACATCCGGTTTGATGGGCTTTTCTGGCGCGCCGGCGGCAATCCAATCGCGCAGCGTCCTGACCTCCTCGCTCGTCGGTTTGCGAACGAAGTATTTCAGCAGCAGATGCAATGGCGGACATTCGCCGCTCTCGATGCGCCGTATCATCAGGCTGCCATCAGGATCACCGGGAATCATGGCCGGCCCGCTCTGGCCGCCTTTCAACATCGCCGCCCTGGTGCGCAGGTCCAGTCCGCCATCCTTGCGACGCGGCCCATGGCAAACCGTGCAGCGAAGCAACAGGATTGGCGTCACATCATGTTGATGCGGCGGTTCCTTGGCGATGACCAGCGGCTGCTTGAACCGCGCGCCCAAACCGATCCAGGCGCGGATCGTCTCGATCTCCTCATCGGCCAAACGCGGTTTCTCCCTCGGCATCTCGCCATGATGAACCAGTTGATAAAGCGGACTGTTCTTCGGATCGCCGGCCTGGAAAATTACGCCCGAATCACCGCCACGGACCACTCCCTCGGCCGTCGTCAGATCCAGGTTCGCCTTGCGCGCTTTCGGGTTATGGCATTCGACGCAATGCCTGTCGAACAACGGCCGTATGGAAGATTCGAAAACGAGCTCATCGGACGCGCCCTGAGCCGCACTGGCCGACAACGCTCCCGCAAGCATCAAGGCAGGCAACACGGGTTGGCGGCACAAACGAATTCGCATCAATCGATAATGACAGATTAAATCGGAACTGTAGCGCGGACACAATCCGGAAAACGGGCGCCCGCCATTCCATGCGCCTCGGCGCAGCCGCCGCAAGGAGACTCAGACTTTCGCGCTCCTCGACTCGAAGTGAACCCACTCACGTCGGCTGCTACGATATAGATCCTCGCCCCCCTACCCATCCAGCCCCAACAGCCCCAGGCTGTCGCGATGGATCATGGCGTTGATTTGATCGACATCCAACCTCGGCAACGCCGTTCCGTGAAGCATGCTGTTCAAGCCGCGCAGACCTTCAATGGAGGCATTCACATCGGTAAAGGGGTAATCCGTGCCGAACAACAGCTTGTCCCAGACGCCGTATTCCTGAACCAGCATCAGGCTGTGGTAGAGCTGGAAAGGCCGGTAGTGCAGGGCGCT
>CAZFLK010000260.1:2006-6510 GCA_964519245.1 uncultured Verrucomicrobiota bacterium | reverse complement strand
ATCAACCCAGAATGCGGCTGCCCTGACTGAGGAAGATGCCTTGAAAATTCATCTCGAGCGCGCGCGGGTTGTCGGACTTCTCCATCGCCGTTTCCTTGGTGATGGTTCCGGCATTCACCAGATCCAGCAGCGCCTTGTTGAAATCCTGCATGCCGTCGTCGCCTCCGGTCTCGATTGCAGCGGGTATCTTGCTGATCTGATCCTCCTTGATCATCTTCTGGACGGTCTTGGTGTTGATCAGGATTTCCTGGGCAGGAATGACGCCGCCGCCGATTCGAGGGATGATCCGCTGACAGATCACGGCTTTCAAGGTGGTGCACAACTGGCTGCGCACCTGCGGCCGCTCGTCCGCGTCGAAGAAGTCCAGAATACGCTGCACCGACGTGCCCGCGTTGGTGGTGTGGATCGTGGAAAGCACGAGGTGCCCGGTGTCCGCCGCGCTCATGGCGGTGCGCAGACTGATATCGTCACGCATCTCACCCACCAGAATGATATCCGGATCCTGCCGCAAGGCGTGCTTCATGCCGCGTTGGAACGACTCACAGTCCAGACCGATCTCACGTTGCTCAATGATCGACTGGCAGTCCTCGTAACTGAACTCGATCGGATCCTCCAGCGTGACGATGTGCTTGCGGAAGTTCTCGTTGATGTGCTCCAGCATCGCCGCCAGCGTGGTCGACTTGCCGGATCCGGTCGCGCCGGCAAGCAGGACAATGCCCCGCTGCTCCTCCGCAATCTCCCGCAGGATCGGCATGATGCCCAATTGCTCAAAACTCGGCACTGTGTTCTTGACGAGACGCATGGCCATCGCCCACATGCCCCGCTGCAGGAACAGGTTGACGCGGAATCGTCCCACGCCCTCCGCCAGATAGGAAAAGTCCACACCCCGCTCCTTTTCCAACTGCGGAATGGCGTGCGCGGGAACGATCGCGTCCTTCAATTCCTCAAACCACGCATTGTCCGGACAGTTGTCCACGGACCCATCGGCATGATTGAACTTGGCTTCAACGCTGACCAAACCGCCATCAAGCCGGAAAATGGCCGGGCCGCGCTCCTTGAGGTGAATGTCCGAGGCCCCACCTTCAGAAGCGGCGGCGAGAATCTTGTCCAGGGTTGCTTGAGCAGACATCGGTCAAAAAAGAGAGTAAGCAGGTTGGGGTTGACTTGGTTCGAGGGAAAAAAGGCGCGCGGCAAATCAGCCGGCGGAAAGCTGCGCCAGCGACGCCTCGGCTCCCGGCGTCAGGTTCATGAACACCATGGAGACGGAATAACCCGTCGACTGGCTGCCATTGCAACCGACGACGATCCCGGTGCACTTGACGTTCTTGCCCCCATTCGGATCCTCCAATTCCACGGTCATCTCGGTCCAGTCCGCAATCGGCTTGGTTGTCTGGAACTCAATGCCGTTCTTGCTGACGCGAAAACTGTTGGAAGGAAGGGTGAGAAGCGTTCCCTGCCCGGACTGGGCCGAATCGGAGAACACACCGGAGGTGTCAAGTTTTGTCGCGCTCATAAACCGTCCCGCAAGAGTAGCAGAAATGCCGCGAAGGTCAATGCGCCTGAAAAGCCTGATCACCACTCGATGATCGCCGCGCCCCAGGTCAACCCCGCCCCGAAAACAACCATGAGGATCAGGTCGCCCCGTTCGATCCGGCCGGTGGCGACCGCTTCATCCAGGGCGATGGCCACGGACGCCGCCGAGGTGTTGCCGAACTTGTCGACATTCACGAACACCTGGTCCTCACGGGCGCCCAAACGGTCGCCCACGGCCGAGATGATCCGCTGATTCGCCTGGTGCGGGATGATGCATTTGATCTGCGAAATCTCGAGTTGGCAGCGTTGCAACGCCTCGCGTGCCGCCGTGCACATCGCATTGACCGCGTTCTTGAAGGTCTCCTTGCCATCCATGCGCAGGTAGTGCAGGCGGCTGTTCACGGAATCCACCGACGCCGGAATCTGACTCCCTCCGCCCGGCATGGACAACAGGCCCGCCTTGCTGCCATCAGCCCCCATGCAGGCCGTCAACAACCCGTGCGCGCTCTCGCGGTTCTGCAGGACCGCGGCCCCTGCCCCGTCGCCAAAAAGCACGCAGGTATTCCGATCCTGCCAGTCGATGATCGAGGAAAGCTTCTCGGCGCCGATCACCAGCGCCGTGTCGTAGGTGCGCGACATGATGAACTGCTGCCCGATCTCAAGCGCGTAAATGAAGCCTGAACAGGCAGCCTCCACATCAAACGCCGCCGCATTGACCGCCCCGATCCTCTCCTGAACCAGGCACGCCGTGGAAGGAAAGAGCATGTTTGGCGTCAAGGTCGCCACCACCACGAGATCCACCTCCTCCGGAGCGACGCCGGCCCGATCAAGCGCAATCTTCGCCGCCTTGGCTCCAAGGTCCGAGGTATGCTCGTCCTCGGCCGCGATACGGCGCTCCCGAATGCCCGTCCGGGTTGTGATCCACTCATCCGTGGTGTCGACGATCTTCTCCAGATCGGCGTTGGTCATGACTCTCTCCGGCACATAGGCCCCAACCGCGGAAATGGAGCAGGTCCGCCCAACGAAGCCATGATTGGCGCGCGGGTTCTTGAATTCTCTGTCAGGAAGTTGTGGACTCATGATTCTGACTGCACAGTCTCGTCGGCAATTCGCGCCACGGCCTCGTTGGCCACAGCGACTTCGCTGGCGATCGTTTCGTTGATCTTGTGTCGGGCGGATTCGGCCGCGACCCGGATGGCGTTCTTGATCGCAAACTCGCTGGAGGATCCGTGGGCCTTGATGACATTGCCGTTCAACCCCAACAATGGCGCCCCGCCATAGCTGTCGGCGTCGAACCGCTCACGGATCTTGCCGATGGCGCCACTGGCGAGCTTCGCGCCCAGCATGCTCATGAAGCTGCTCATGAAGGCGTCCTTCAGCGTCTGCTTGATCGCCTTCCCAAGGCTCTCGCAGGATTTCAGAACAATGTTGCCGACAAACCCATCGGTCACCACCACCTCCACCCGGTCCGCAAACAAATCATGTCCCTCGACATACCCGATGAAATTGACGTCGATCTCGCGGCACAACCGGGCGGCCTCTCGAGTCAACTCATTGCCCTTCATGACCTCGGACCCATTGCTCAACACCCCCACGCGAGGCTTGTCCCGCCCCAGGATCTCCCGGGAGTAAACACTGCCCATCACGGCGAACTGAGCGAGGTTGAGCGGTTTGCACTCCGCGTTGGCTCCAGCGTCGATCAGGATGAACTCCTGGTCCTTCGAGGGCATCACTGTGGCGATGGCGGCGCGATCCACCGACTCCAACGGCCGCAGCTTGATCGTGGAGACCATCATCAGCCCGCCCGTGTTTCCGGGCGACACCACCGCGTCGGCCTCGCCGGCCTTGACCAGTTCAACGGCGCGGACAAGCGAGGAATCCTTCTTGCGGCGAATCGCCTCCTTCGGCTTGTCCTCCATCGTGAGGACCTCCGAGGCGGGATGAATGCGCGCGCGTTCGTCCCGGCACCCCTGCTCATGGAGCGCCGCCTTGATGTCATCCTCCCGGCCGACGAGGATCAGCTCATCAATGTGGGAGTAATCGCGCAGCGCCTGCTTGACGCCGCCAACGGCGACGCCGCAGCCGCGGTCGCCGCCCATGACATCCAATGCGATACGCATGGAAATGAAAAGAGCGCGGCGTGAACTTCTTCACCAACCGCGCTCCAAAAAGTGGCTATCAGACCAGCGTGTCGACCGTCACAACCTGACGTCCCTTGTAGAAGCCGCAGGCGGGGCAGACCCGGTGCGGGACATAGGGCTCCGCGCATTGCGGGCAGACGCCAAGCTGCGGCAGGGTCATCCGGCTGTTCGCCGAACGGCGCTTGCCGACGCGTTGCTTCGAGTTCTTGCGCTTTGGATGAGGCATAAATCGTTTCGGTTAATCGAGTTTCAGTTTGTCCAGTTCATTCCATGCCGCGGCCCCGTTCGACGCGCTCTTCGCGCCCGCGGGAGACACCCTTCCCGTCTTCAGTTCGGGCAGCTTGTCACAGTCCGGCCGGCAGAGAGGATGTTGCGGCAATCGAAGGAACGTATCTTCCCGCAAAAATGGAGTCAAGTCCACGCAATCGTTCTTTATCGGGACCGCATCCTCCCCCTCCAAGGGCAAATGAACCGCGAAATCCGCAAGCCTGACCTCGTCCTGAAAGGACTGCAGACAGCGAACACACTCGCAGTCCAAGGGCAACAAAATCTCGCCTCGGACCAGGATCGCGTCGTCCAGAAGCTCCGCCTCAAGCCCATAGCGCATTGGCTGCGAACACGCGACCATCTCGTCATTGGAGACAAACTCCAACTCCTCCAGCGGGATCTCGCCCTCCAGGGAAATCGGCGCACCCTCAAGTTTCCGTATGTTGACCGTGACCGGCATGCCCGATTCTTCACCCCGGAACCCCGGAATTGCAAGCAGGGCGACACCCGCATCACGCATCACGCATCACGCATCACGCATCACGCATCACGCATCACGCATC
>CAZFLK010000260.1:0-1906 GCA_964519245.1 uncultured Verrucomicrobiota bacterium | reverse complement strand
CACGCATCACGCATCACGCATCACGCATCACGCATCACGCATCACGCATCACGCACCACGAACCACGAACCCAGAACCACGCCGACTCAAGCTTGGAGCTTGGAGCTTGGCCTCATTCCCCCTATCGTCTCCGCCCTTTGACGAAACAGTCTCTCTGAAGCAACACCCTTACTGATCCAGCATGAGTGTCCGAGTTCGATTTGCCCCCAGCCCTACCGGCTACCTTCATATCGGCGGCGCCCGCACCGCCCTGTTTAATTGGCTCTACGCCCGCCACACCGGCGGCAAGTTCATCCTTCGCGTCGAAGATACCGACGAGGCCCGCAACTCGCAGGAAGCAATCGACGTCATCATCAAAAGCATGAAGTGGCTCGGGCTCGACTGGGATGAAGGTCCCGTGGACGGCTCAGATCTAACGGCCAGCCAGGGCGACCGCGGCCCCTATTTCCAATCCCAGCGCAAGGAACTCTACCAGAAACATATCCAGACCCTGCTCGACGCTGACATGGCCTACGAACATGAGGCCGCCATCAAGTTCCGCATGAAGAAAGAGACCGTCACCATCGATGACCTGGTCGTCGGCAAGGTCGAGCGCAAACTCACCGATCGCGAGGAACTGGATCCCGACTTCGTCATCGTGCGCTCCGACGGCAAGCCCGTCTTCCATCTCGTCAACGTCATCGACGACCTCGAGATGGGCATCACCCATGTCATTCGCGGCGAGGACCACCTCACGAACACCTCCAAGCACATCGAACTCTTCAAGGCTCTCGGAGCCGAACCGCCCAAATACGCCCATATTCCGCTGATCCTGAACAAGGACGGCAGCAAGATGAGCAAGCGAGACCTCGGCGCCTCGGTCACCACCTACATGGACGAAGGCTTCGTCCCCGCCGGCGTCGTCAACTACCTCCTGCTCCTCGGCTGGAGTCCCAAGGACGACCAGGAAGTCTTCCAAATCGAGGACGTCATCGAGCGCTTCGACCTCCCGCAGATCAATCGCCAGAATGCTCGATTCGACTTCGACAAGCTCAAGTGGTTCAACTACGAGCACGCCCGCCAGCTGCCCGCTGACGAATTCCGCCAACGAGCCCTTCCATTCCTCAAGGAGGCGGGACTCGACTTGTCCAAGTTCGAGACGAACTACATCGACGCCGCCTTTGAAACCTGCAAGGAGAAGGTCAAACAAATGACCGAACTCCCAGACTTCTGCGCGTTCTACTTTCAGGAAATTACAGAAATGGACGAGGACCACGCAGCCACGCACCTCGTCCCAGAGAACAAACCGCACGTCGAGAAATTGGTGGAGATGCTGACCGCCCTGGAATCCTTCGACGCGGATTCCATCCAGGCCGGCTTCAGGCAGGTCGCCGAGGATGTGGGCGTCAAGATGGGCGTCCTGGTGCATCCCATCCGTCTCGCCTGCACCGGCAAAAAAGTCGGCCCCAGCCTGTTCCACCTGATGGAAGTCCTGGGCAAGGACAAGGTCCTGGAACGGACCGGGAAGATCATGAGCAGGCTGGCGGGCGAGTGAGCGCCACTTCCCCTCCGATTCCGTCGCAGCCGACTTAAGGAGACTCAAACCATACAACCCCGGCTGCGTGGTGGGGATGGAACCCGGGCTGGGAATGGGAATGGGAATGGTGACAGGTTCGTTGTAGACGGGTGGGGATGGTGACAGGTTCGCTGTAGACGGGTGGGGATGGTGGATGGTGACAGGTTCGCTGTAGACGGACTGGTTCGTGTCGTTGTGGGACGTTTCGGGAGGGTTTCGACGAGGAACCCGAGCGCCTTGGCAAGATCAAGCCGGAATTTACTCGTCAGTTTCTGGATTCTTGAGGCGACTGGAGACATTCGAGGCGTTCCACGCTGCTTGAGCGCAGATCTCACCCGCGCCGAGCGGAAT
>CAZFLK010000259.1:0-6529 GCA_964519245.1 uncultured Verrucomicrobiota bacterium | reverse complement strand
TTGAACCGCGCCCGGCGATGGACCTCGTCATCAATGGACGCAGTGAGGTTTCCCGCGGTTTCACCATTGCTGGGAAACTGTGGGGCAAGTTGAGGATTCGAAGGGTTGTTTCGCAATGGTCGGGCAGGTAGTTTGGGAAGGGTCATGATATTGTTGTTTTCCAAAGTTGCGCCGGTTTGCTTTTTGATGTCGACGGTCGCCCACGCCTCCCAACACCCCGACGGCTGGGTTGGCATGAGTCCGCGGGAGGAGATTGCGCCGTTGTTTGATCGCGCGGGCTCGGAGGGGCCCAATGGCGCGCCAAGTCTCCTCATCCGCACGGATGCGCGGGAGGGATTGCAGGGCGCGTGGACGAAGACGATTCCGGTGGAAGGCGGGGCCCATTACCGCTTTTCCGCGTTCCGCAAGACGAAGAGCGTGGATGTGGTCCGTCGCAGCGCGGTGGCGAAGATCACCTGGCAGGATGACCGGGGTCGGCTTGTGCCGAATGACAACTACACCAACCCGAAGTATTTCCGACCGGGGGTGTCGACGCATCGGCCGGATTATCCGATGGACAAGGAGACCGATGCTGAGGGCTGGACGGAGGTCTCGGATGTTTACAAGGCTCCGGGCAAGGCGACGCGAGCGATGGTCGAATTGAAGTTTCGCTGGGCGCCGCCGAACAGCCAGGTGCGTTGGAATGAGGTTTCCTTGAAGAAGGTTGCGGCGCCCAGGGGGCGCAAGGTGAGGCTGGCTTCCGTGCATCACAAGCCCCGCAGCCAGGCGAGGACGCCGATGGCCAACTGTGAGACATACGCTCCGTTCATCGAGGAAGCCGCGGAAAAGAATGCCGACCTGGTTGTGTTGGGGGAAACCATCACAATCTACGGCAATGGCGTGAAATACGCGGAAGCGGCGGAATCGATTCCTGGACCGTCGACGCAGTATTTCGGGGCGCTTGCCAGGAAGCACGACCTCTACATCGTGGTTGGCCTGTTGGAGCGGGCGAAGCATCTGGTCTACAACGTCGCCGTGTTGATCGGGCCGGACGGGAAGATCGTCGGCAAGTATCGCAAGACTTGTCTGCCGCGCGGCGAAGCGGATGGCGGCGTGACACCGGGCAATGAATATCCGGTCTTTGAAACACGCTTCGGCAAGGTGGGGATGATGGTATGCTATGACGCCTTTTTTCCCGAAGTGGCGCGACAGTTGACCATCAATGGCGCCGAGGTGATTGCGCTGCCGGTGTGGGGGTGCAATCCGGCTTTGGCCGCGGCCCGCGCGACCGAGAATCACGTGTGGCTGGTCAGCTCAACCTACACGGATCACAATCAGAACTGGATCAAGACCGCGATCTTCGACCACGAGGGCCAGATGGTCGAACAGGCAACGGAATGGGGGCAGGTGATCGTTGCCGAGGTGGATCTGGACG
The DNA here is from genome assembly GCA_964519245.1 of uncultured Verrucomicrobiota bacterium. Lineage (GTDB taxonomy): Bacteria > Verrucomicrobiota > Verrucomicrobiia > Limisphaerales > JAYPEY01 > JAYPEY01. The sequence goes on along the minus strand of CAZFLK010000259.1, from coordinate 5,115 downwards.
AACGGCGTCACTGGCACGGACTGGGCGATTTCAAGGCGCGGATCGAACGGGGGCGGCCGGAGTGGGTGGTCGAGTAGGGCGCCGCTTCGATTGGGAGTGTTTCCACGTTCGCGTAAGGGGGGCTACGTAAGCGAATGGGACATGCTGCTTCGCCCTCACCCCGGCCCTCTCCCCCAGGAGAGGGAGCAGAAATGGGCGCTTTCGAAATGCTTCAGCAACCCTGTAATGGCAATGGTTTTCAGAGACATCCCTCTCCCTGGGGAGAGGGACCGAGGGTGAGGGCTATTCCGCTCTGAATGCCCCTTTTGCGCGTCTGCGGATTCGTTCTACTCCTTGTGCCAGCGCTGCAACTCGATGATGTTGCCCTCCGGGTCGGTGAGGTAATCCAAGGTCAGTCGTCCGGCTCCGGGGATGTCGATGGTCTGAACCTCGCCGAGATCGCCGCCGCCGTTGGCGAGGACTTCCTCTCGTTTCTTCGCCACGTCGTCGACCTGAAAGGCAATGTGGGAAAAGCCTGAGGTATTCGCGGCCTTGAGATGGCGGGGCTGTTTCTTGTCGTATTCGAAGACTTCCAAGGTGGGTGCGTTGTCGCCGAAACCGGGGAGGCGGAGGTGGACGCCTGTGATGCGCGCGTTCTCGAGGCGGGTCAATTTCTCCACGTGCGGCCCGTGATGGTCGCGTTCCGCGCCGATCGGTTGGCAGTCAAAGACATCACGGTAGAAAGCGACCATTTTCTTCCAATCGTCGCAGACGAGGTTGGTGTGCGCGTAGCGGACTCCGGAGGGGGAGGATTCGGACATGGGTGAACGATTCGTCGGCGCTGTGGGGATTTCAACGAGAATCTGGGGGGCAGCTGCGCGAAGGTCCCCTCCGCGGGAGGGGGCCTGGCGTTTGGTTATGCTCTCGAAACGGCCTTCTTCAAGACCCCGTATACCTCGGTCGATCTCAGCTCAGCGCCACTCAACAGGCCCTCATCCTGCGCGATAATGACCGGATACTCGGCGGGATCGGATGGGCGGGCGCCGTGGGAACCTTTTACGAGGGCGGCGTCGAGTGGGATGACATCCATGAGCATGCGGAAGCCGAGCTTCTTTTTCGCCAGGCGCCAGGCGATCTGGCCCTTGACCAGTTTGCGCCTTGGATCAAGAAAGAGCTCGACGGGGTCGTAGCCGGGCTTGCGATGGATGTCGACGCAGCGGGCGAAGTCCGGCGCGCGGTCGTCATCCGTCCAGTAGTAGTAGCTGAACCAGGCGCTTTCCTTGGCGACCGCGATGAGGTCGCCGGCGCGATCGTGGTCGATGCCTGCGGCGCGTTTTTCTTCGGGGCCAAGGACGCGATCGATGCCGGGCGTGTCCTCCAGCAGCGCGCGGACGTTCTGGCTGACCAGCGGATCGTTGATGTAGACGTGAGCGATCTGATGATCCGCGACCGCGAAAGCCCTGCAGGCGCCGAAATCGAGAAGTTCGCGGCCGAGTTCCTCCTTCACCGTGATCCAACCCTTGTCGCGGAAGAGCCGGTTGAGGTGGATCGCCTGGTCGACCTGGACGATGCCGTATTCGGACAAGAGGACCACCTGGACGGATCGCTTGGCAAAGAAATCGATCAGGTCCCCGACGATGGCGTCGATCTGATTGAGATCCGAGGCGATGGCGGGGGCCTTGGGGCCGAGGCGCTGAAGGTTGTAATCGAGGTGGGGCAGGTAGACGAGGCTGAGCGTGGGTTGGTTGCGTTCTTCCATCCAGCGGGCGGAATCGGCGATCCAGCGGGAGACACAGTCCGCCGAGCCCTGCGGTGAATCGACGCCGGCGGCAGGGCCCCAGAAGCCGAAGAAGGGGAACTCGCCCAGGTCGCGCTTGATCTCCTCGCGGATGGAATAGGGCCAGGAATAGATGTCGAAATGCTTGCTGCCGTCGGCGGGATACATGGGGCGCGGGGTGATCGACCAGTCGACCTTGGAATACATGTTGTACCACCAGAAGAGCTTGGCGCAGGTGAACTCCGCGTTCTCGCGCCTCAGGGCCTCCCAAAGCTTCGGCGCCTGCACGATCTGATCCGGCTGTTTCCAGAACTGCGTCTCGGCCAACTCTCGGGAATACCAGCCGTTGGCGACGATGCCGTGCTCCGTGGGCGGTTTGCCGGTGAGGTAATCGGATTGCGCAGTGCAAGTGACGGCGGGGAAAGGCGGTTGGATCCGCGCGCGGGAGCCGGCGTGGGCGAAGGCTTGGATGCGGGGCGTGTTCTCGCCGATGAGCGAGTCCGTCAACCCAACGACATTGATGACGGCGGTGCGGGTCATCGAAGAATCACCCGAACGCCTGCACGACCTTCTGGCCGCGGGCGTTGTGGCGTTCCTTGAGTTCGTAGATCGCTTCGATCACCTTGGGCAGGCTGACCTCATGGACTTCAAAGCCTTCGCCGATTCCTTTGAGCAGGGTGATTGTCAATTGCCCTCCGAGGTGTTCGCGAAACTCCTCAAGGCCTTCAAGAACCATCAGGTTGCCGTCGGAATCCTCGTGCAGCAGTTCATTGGCGTAGAGGGAATAGCCCATGACTTCCAGCAGGCGGAGGACGCGCTCGGCGGAGGCGGCGTCGATATAATCCATTTTGCGCGCGTAGATCATGTCGAGGGCGACGCCGATGGCAACGGCCTCGCCGTGACGGATCTTGTACTCGGAAAGCTGCTCCAGTTTGTGCGCGGACCAGTGCCCGAAGTCGAGGGGGCGCGCGGAGCCGAACTCAAAGGGGTCGCCGGAGGTGGCGATGTGGTTCATGTGCAGTTCGGCGCTGCGGAAGATCAGCCGCTTCATGGCCTCGGGTTCAAAGTCCCGCAGGGCTTCAGCGTCTTCCTCCATGGACTCAAAAAACGCACGGTCCCGGATGCAGGCCACCTTGACCGCCTCGACATAGCCGCCGCGCTTGTCCCGCTCGGGCAGTGAAGAGAGCAAGGTGAAATCGTTGATGACGGCAAAAGGCGGGGCGAACGTGCCGACGAAGTTCTTCTTGCCGAAGGCGTTGATGCCATTCTTCACACCGACTCCGGAATCGTCCTGGGCCAGCGTGGTGGTCGGGATGCGGATGTGGCGCACGCCCCGGTGGGCAGTGGCGGCAGCGAGCCCCGCGACGTCCAGCAGGGCGCCTCCCCCGATGGCAATCATGTACGAATGGCGGCAAATGCCGTGCCGTTCGAGATTTGAGTGGATGTCGGAAACGTGGAAATAGGAGTTCTTCACGCGTTCGCCGCCCTCGAGAATCATCGGAGGAGCGACCAGATTCAGGTCGGCCGAATGCGCGGCAAAGTAGGACTGGATCTCATCGACGAATCCGGCGCGCGCCTTGGCCAGCGACTCGTCCACCACGATGAAGACCTTGCGCGGTTCAACGCGGTCATCATCGGCGAGCGTGTCTTTCAGCGTGGAGTTGCCCGGCGAGAAGACATCCTCGGAAAAGATGGCTTGATGACGCCAGCTCACGCTGATGGTGCGTTCGATCGTGGACATGAGGTTACGTTGAAACTTTTGACGTTGGTTGAAAAGGGTTTATTTGATCGGGATTTCGCAGAAATTGCGGTGGGGACGTGGCATGACGCAGCCTGCCCAGGACATCAAGGCAAGGGAATGGAGACAAAAGAATCCCGTGCAGTCATTCCATTGTCTTCATTCCCGTGTCAGCGCATTGGTTGATGTTCGGCGTCCCCGGGCCCTGCCGCGTTGGGGGCGTCTTGGGGGCGCCCAAAAACGATCTGGTTTGCCTTGGGCCCCTTTGGCAAGGTCTCGCGCGTCAACACACCGGATTGCCCAGACTTATGAACGGCGGTTTCGAAGCGGTCTTCATCCTTGTTCTCATCCTGTTCAACGGCGTCAACGCGATGGCTGAGATTGCGGTGGTGTCGTCGCGGAAGAATCGCTTGAAGAAGCTGGCGGACGAGGGGGATGCCCGAGCGAGGATTGCCCTGGATCTGGCTGAGAATCCGACGCGTTTCCTCTCCACGGTGCAGGTGGGGATCACGTTGATCGGGATCCTGGCCGGGGCCTTGGGCGGCGCGAGGTTGGCGGAGCGATTGGTCCCCGTTCTGAAGCAATACGCGTTTCTGGAGCCCTACGCGGAAGGGGCGGCCATGGTGGTCGTGGTGGCGAGCATCACCTTTCTTTCACTTACCTTGGGCGAGTTGGTGCCCAAACGGATCGGCATGACGCATCCCGAGCGCATCGCCATGGCTTTGGCTCGGCCGATGAACCGTCTGTCCAAGTTGACCGGTCCGGCGGTGACGGTCCTGAGTTGGACGACCGAGGCGGTGTTGAAGGTGTTTGGCGTCAAGCGGCGTGAGGAGGCTCCCGTCACCGAGGAAGACGTGCGGATGATGATGTTGCAGGGCCTGCATGCGGGCGTGTTCCATCGGACGGAGAAGGAATTGATTGAGGGGGTGTTTCAGCTGGATGCGTTGCTGGTCGACGACATTATGACACCGCGCACGCGGATCGTATGGCTGGATATCGATGAGCCGAACGAAGTGAACTGGCGCAAGATCGTCAGCAGCGGACACACCTACTTTCCCGCCTTTCAGGAGAATCGGGACAAGGTGAAGGGGATGGTGTCCATCAAGTCGCTGTGGGCGAACCTGGCGTTGACCGAGTCCTGCGAGATCAACGACCTGCTGTTGGAGCCCTTGATCGTGCCGACCTCGATGACGTCCACGGCCCTGTTGGAAACATTCAGAAAGACCGGGATTCACATTGCGTTGGCCGCCAATGAGTTTGGCGGAATCGACGGGCTCGTCACCCTGAACGATGTGGTTGAGGCGGTGGTCGGAGCCCTGCCATCCCGCGAGCAACCGCGGAAGCCGAAGTTGCGGAAACGGGACGATGACAGTTGGATCAGCGATGCGTTGTTGGGGATCAACGACCTCAAGAAGCTGATGGGCGCCGGCGAATTGCCCGGCGAGAAGGACGGCGACTTCCAGACCTTGTCGGGATTCATCCTGCATCGAATGGGACGAATTCCCAACGAAGGCGAGAGTCTCCAAGTCGGGGAATTCAGATTTGAGATTATCGACATGGACGGACATCGGATCGACAAGGTCATGATTACCCGTGGAAAGGGCAATGGTCAGTAGCCCCA
>CAZFLK010000258.1:0-6551 GCA_964519245.1 uncultured Verrucomicrobiota bacterium | reverse complement strand
GGGCGACGTTGATTTCGGCGGGACTGTGCGGATCGTAATCCGGGTTGACGCTGGGGAGGCGCACGAGATCTCTTGCAAGTTCAAGGCTGGCGTTCTCGGACATGCCCGCTTTATACGTGATGTCGCGCGAAAGGGGAACCGGATTAAGGAAGTCGCTGGCGGCCCGGGCCGAGGAGCGGGGTGTCATTGACACACGGATCGGCGCAGGCTAGGTATCCGTCGTGCCTGCCCTCGACATGCTTCTCCCGCCTGCTCGCCATTCAATCATACGGACCTGAAGTGAAGCAATGACCGCGAGCGCTCCAGCCCTGGAAATTGAGAACGTTGACAAGCGTTACGGCGATTTCCATGCGGTAAGGGATGTGAGCCTGACAGTTCCGGCGGGGGCGATTTATGGGCTGTTGGGCCCCAATGGCGCGGGCAAGACGACTCTCATTCGGATGGCGCTGGAGATCATCAGGCCGACCTCGGGGAGGATCTCGGTGTTGGGAGAGAGCTCGGCGCTGAAGGTGCGCAACCGGATCGGCTACCTGCCTGAGGAAAAGGGCCTGTACAAGAAGATGAAGGCGTGGAGTGTGATCGCCTATTTTGCGACCTTGAAAGGGCTGGGGCGGAAGGCGGCCAAGGAGCGGGCTTTTGAGTTGCTTGAGCGGTACGGGTTGAAGGATTTTGCCAATGCCAAGACCGACGCGCTTTCCAAGGGCATGGGGCAGAAAGTGCAGATGCTGGCGTCCATTGCGCACGACCCGGAGTTTGTGATTCTGGATGAGCCCTTTTCCGGGCTTGATCCGGTCAATCAGGAGGTCATGGAGGAGATTGTTCGCGATATGGCGAACCGGAAGCGAACGGTGATTTTCTCCACGCATGTCATGCAGCATGCGGAGCGCATCTGCGACCGGATCCTGCTGATGGCGCAAGGCCGTAAGGTCTTCGACGGGACGATTGCCGAAGCGAAGCGAACGTTGCCACGCCGGGTCAGGATCGAAACCCGGGATTCCGTCCGTCAATTGGAGGAGTTGGACGACGTGGAAGAGGTGGAGGCCCTGGTCGGGGATGAGGCCGAGGAAGACGCCCCTTCGCGCTGGGAACTTCGGATCGCCGAGAAGGCGGATCCGCAAACGATACTGCAGGAGTGCTTTGAGCGAGGGATTCGCTTGAGGAGTTTTGAACTTGCGGACCCCAGTCTGCACGAGGTCTTTGTGCGCCTGGTCGGCTCGGAGGCGAAGGAGGCCTCGTTCCGATGAGAAACGCGCTTCTGGTCGCCTGGCGGGACTTCTCGGAGAGCGCGAGAACCAAGGGGTTCTGGATCGGGCTCCTGCTGTTTCCGGCGATTATCTTCGCGTTTGTCCAGGCTCCCAAATACTTGGAGAAGAAGGGGACGCCGCAGCGTTATTTTGTGCTCATCGACCAGTCCGGACAGTTCGAGGAGATCATTGAAGACGGATTGGAGCGGGCCCACCAGAGGCGGGTCCTTAAATCCTTGGTCGACTATGGGAGGGAGAACGCCTCGTTGGAAAAGGCAGGCCGGGCCAACGGGGGAAAGAAGCTGGATCTGGAGGACATTCCGGCGCCGGATGTTTCGGGCGGAGCCGAACAGTTTCTGGAAGAGTTTGCCGAGGCCAATCCGGACGCCTTGGAGAAGTTCCTGGAACGCGGGGGGCGCGATATGATGTTGGAGCGGATGAAACCCTATTTGCGCGCTGACGCCGATGCGTATGAGGAACCGAAACGGCGCTACGTGCGCGTCGCCGTTCCGCAGGGCGTCGATTCGGACGCGGGGACGTCGGTGATTTCGGAAACGTTGAAACCTTTCCTGCGCGGGGGGCGGAAGATCCGCGTCGAGGGCGAGGATCAGAAACTCTACGCGGCGGTCCTGATCCCGGCGGACATCGAGGGCTTGGTGTCGCGCCCGGGGCAACCGCCGGTCGCCCTGATGAGCGGGCGGCATGGCGTGGAATACTGGTCCTCCAACCTGGCCGACCTGGACCTGCACAACGACATCCGGAATGTCATGAACCGCGAGATACGGAGGAAGGCCTACCTCGCGGCGGGAATGGACATCGAGGCGGTGCGGCAGGTGGAACGGACGCGCGTTCCGATCGCCACGCTGAATCCCAAGAAGGCCAAAGGCAAGGAGAAGGTCAGCATGGCGGATTTCCTGCGGCAATGGGCGCCCAGTGGATTCGTTTACCTGCTCTGGATCTCCATTTTCACCATCAGCCAAATGTTGTTGAGCAACACGATTGAGGAGAAATCGAACCGCATCATCGAGGTGTTGTTGTCGTCGGTGACGCCGGGCGAATTGATGATGGGCAAGTTGGCGGGGATTGCCGCGATCGGTTTGGCGATGATCGGGGTCTGGGTTGGGTCCTTGTTGGCGATCCTTGCCTGGCAGGCCGGGCCTGAGGTGGCGTTCGCCCAGCATGCCTTTGAGGTCTTGAAGAATTCCCATCTTCTGCCCGCCTTTTTCGTCTATTTCGTGTTGGGCTACCTGTTGTATTCCGGCGTCATTCTGACGATCGGCAGCCTCTGCAACACGTTGAAGGACGCGCAGAATTACATGGGCGTGGTCACTGTGATCATGATGGTGCCGATGATGACCATGTTCTTCATTCCCAAGGACCCGAACGGGACCCTGGCGACCGCGCTCTCCTGGATTCCCATCTATACGCCGTTTGCCATGATGAATCGCATGGCGGCCGACCCGCCCTTGTTCGAAGTCGTGGGGACGACCGTCTTGTTGATCCTGACCACCGTCGCCGTGCTGTGGCTCTCCGGAAAAATCTTCCGCATCGGCATCCTGCGCACGGGGCAACCGCCGAAGGTCCTGGAGTTGTTCCGCTGGATCCTGGACGCGGTTCGGGGGCGGAGCTGATCGAATCCCCATGTAAGACCTTCGCCGGCTGCCTTCTGGTTGGTCCGGGGCAGCCGGAAAGTCGCCCTTTTATTGCCGGTTGCGCCAGGCTGAGCGGCGATCACGGGATTGGCGTTTATCAGATGCCGGAGGTTCTGAGGATTCAGGAAACGACGGTCACCGAGATTCCTGAAACCCGTCGGAAATGCGCCTCATCGTGTGGGCCGACGAGGACGTCGGATTTGAATGCCCGCGCCGTTGCCGCCACAGCCATGTCGTTTTGCGGGATCAGATTTCCTTGACGGTGCAGTTCCGCGAAAATGTCTGCGTAATGCTCCGCAATTTGGGGAGAGAAGGGTTCAACGTCGGTGGCGCTGCGAATGGCTTCCAGCCGAGCTCTCCGTCGCGCGGCTCGATCCGGGGTGTCTGCAAGCCTCACGCCAACCAACGCTTCCGCCCATACGACTGACGGAAGAATGAGTTCCTCGTCCGCGGGCAGGTTCGAAAGATCGATGGATTCGCCGGCTCGCTCCCACGCGATCAGCGCGGAAGTGTCAATTACGAGTCCCATGGATTGGAAGGCGGCCGGTCGGTTTGATTGACCGTTTCAAGATCCGCCGCAAATGTTGGATCATGGGGTAGTTCCTTCAGCGCCGCAGCGAGTTCGCGAAGCGTGCCGCGTCGCCGCTTCTTCAGGCCGTGAAGTTCCGCTACCGGCTTGTTGTTGCGGGTGAGGACGAATCGATCCCCCCGATGCTTGACCCTGGCCAGAAGATCTCCCAGATGGCGCGCAGCATCGGTTGAACTGATATGCTCCGTCATACAGAATTCTGTAATTTACAGAATTCTGTATGTCAAGATCGACGGATCATCCGAAATCACGGATTAGGGCAAAAATCAATTTGGCAATCCCGCGTTGAAACGCGCACAATCACCTCTCGTTTTTGACTTTGAGCAACGATTGAATTATGGAACCGACACGCACTGCCTACGGAATCTGGAGCGGGGGCCGCTTCATGCACTTTGGAGAAGCCATCAAGGAGGAGCGGATGGAGAAGCTGATCCGTCGCGCCTACGATCGGGGCGTTCGAACCTTCATGACCGCGGATGTCTATGGGCAGGGAGCGGCTGACGAGATGATGGGCAAGGCCCTCTCGGGCTTGCCGCGCGACACTTACAGCCTGATCGGCATCGTGGGGCACGATTTCTATTCTGCGGATCGCAAGGGCATCAAGGGATTCCCGCGGTTTACGCACCCGGAACTGCGACAAGCGAGCGAATACAAGTCCTACCTCCGGATGGCGACAGAGAAATCTTTGGAGCGTTGCCAGGTGGACAAGTTTGACCTGCTGATGCTGCACAACCCGGATTCGGTGGGCTACTCCAGTGACGCGGTCTGGAGCGGCATGGCGGACCTGAAGTCCGAGGGGTTGGCGGATCGCCTTGGGGTCGCGCCGGGGCCGGCGAATGGCTTTACCCTGGATATCCTGCTGAACTTCGAACGGTTCGAGGAATTGATTGATTGGGCCATGATCATTCTCAATCCGCTGGAGCCTTGGCCGGGGCAGATGCTGCTCCCGGGAGCCGAGAAGCACGGCGTGGATTTGATCACCCGCGTGGTGGACTACGGCGGTCTGTTTCACGGCGATGTGAAGCCGGGGCATGAATTCGGGCAAGGGGACCATCGCACCTACCGTCCCGAAGGCTGGGTGGAGGCGGGCAATGAGAAGATTGACCGCATGCGCGACGTCGCGGAAAAACACGGCCTGTCGATGCTGCAACTTGCCTGCGCCTGGAACCTGAGCCAACCGAGGGTGAAGAGCGTCGTTCCGACCCTGATCCAGGAGGTGGGCGAGACCGCCAAACCGATCGAGGTCAAGCTCGACGACCTGGCCGGCGTCTCCGACATCACGCTCAGCGAGGAGGAGGTCGCCGCGATCCAGGAAATCGGGAACAACAAGGGTTGTATGACCCTCAAGGGCGGCAACCCGGAATACGAAGGCGAGCCGGTCGCGGATCGCTGGGAGCTTAACCCGGATCTCGAGAACGTGGGCGAGACCTGGGGGATTAACCCGGAAGAGGACCTGGCCTGCGTGCATTGAGCCTGTGAACAAGCTGCTGTTCATGGGGGAGGCCTGCAAGACAGAGTTGTTGGTTGTCCTGCTGGAGAAGCATGGCATTGCCGCCTTCGAGGAGCATGTCAGCGAGGACTTGCGGGAGCACGAGGACGAGTTCAACCGGGAAACCCGGGTCTTTGTGCCGGATGCGGACTACGGCAAGGCGCGGGATTTGTTCTTCTCAGACGCGGGCGGGGAGATTTGAACGTTACGCGGCGGCCGAGACGGCCTGAGTTTGCCGCATTCCGCTCTTTACAAGGCGGGGCAGTTTGAGCCATTAAAGAATCTTTATGAAAGCATTTCTCGAAACCTTCTTCAGCAACGACATTTTCTGGAGCTTTTTCGCCATGCCAATTGGCCTGATGGTCTGCTTTACCCCGATTGTTGTCGTCTGGATCCTGGAGAGCGCAGGCGACGAAAAGGCCAAGAAAAAGTAATCCGTTCAGACAACATTTTCCCGGAAGCCGTCCTCTTTGGAGGACGGCTTTTTTTGTTCTGGCAATCGGCCGGTTCCGGCAAGAATGGGCCATGCGCATTCGGTTGATCCTGTTCTACGTTTGGCTCGTTGCGTTTCCGGCGCTTCATCCCGTGTCGGCGGCGGTTGCGGACCCTTATGACAAGTCTGGCGTTCCCCTGGAGGTGGATGCCCGCGATGGTTCTCGGGCGAAGATTGTCCTGTTGGCGGGGGATCCCAGCAGCAAGCCGTTGGGGCATGAATACTTTGCGGGATGCGCCCTGTTCGCCGATTTGTTGAGGCAGACGGCCGGCGTGCATCCGGTCATCGCCTGGGGAGGTTGGCCGGTCAATGAGGGCATCTTTGACAATGCACGGTGCGTGGTCTTCTACATGGATGGCGGGGCGAAGATGCCCTTTCTGGACGATCGCCGCTGGTCGTTGTTGCGGCGTTTGGAGGCTCGAGGGACCGGGTTGGTCTTTCTGCATCAGATGATCGAATTTCCCGAGTCACGACGAATGGAGGCCCTCGGCTGGCTTGGGGCGGTGTTTGAGAATGGAATGGGCGGGCGGGGGCACTGGGAATCGACATTCGACGTCTTTCCGGAGCATCCCGTGGCTCGAGGTCTGAAAGCGTTCACGATCAACGACGGGTGGCTCTATGGATTGCGGATGGCGGAGGACGCGCGGGCTCGGTTGACGCCGATTCTGACGACGGCGCCGCCGGACCGTTCGCGGACGTCCCCGCGATCGAGAGCGAGATCGGGGCAAGAGGAGATCATCGCCTGGTGCTATGAGCGCGGGAATGGCGGACGCAGTTTTGCCTACTCGGGGGCGGACTGGCATCCGAACTGGGAGTTCGAGAGCGTTCGACGGGTCACGATCAACGGGATTCTCTGGGCGGCGGGCATCGACCCGCCAACGGTCGGGGCGTCGGTTGCCTTGGCGCCGGGGGCCTTGGATCGCAACCTGGATCGCAAGGTCCGCGCGACCGCGGGCGGCATTGCCAAACGACTGAACCCGAACGTCGAGTACCTGGCCGTTGCGTCACTGCCGGGAATCACACTGGACGACCTGCAGGGAGAGGTGCAGGGCCCCGTCCAGCTGGGGTCGGGGCAGCCGACCAC
>CAZFLK010000257.1:0-6571 GCA_964519245.1 uncultured Verrucomicrobiota bacterium | reverse complement strand
CTCCAGGAAGTCGCTGGTCTTGCCGCCGGTGCAGGAGCCGATGTAGGCCCGATCCAGTTTCAGGTCCATTTCCTTGGCCAGCTTGCGTTGGCCCGGATCCGGATGGCAGGCCACCGTCGGCTCCAACTTGCTCAAATCAACCACCGTCTCGTAGACGAAATCCTCTTCCGCATCGCGTTCGACCGGCTCGTAGTCGGTCTTGGTCCCGTTGAGCTGGGTCCGGTAGTCGACCAATTCGGCCGTTTTCTCGTCAAACTCAAAGATGCCGTTCTTGCCGCCGGCCTCGATGGCCATGTTGGCAACGGTCATGCGGTCGTCCATGGACAGGCTGCGCGCGCCCTCGCCGTCGAACTGCATGGCCCTATAGGTCGCGCCGTCGAAGCCTATCTCGCCAATGCAGTGCAGAATGATGTCCTTGGCCATGACGCCGGGCTGCAATTCGCCCTCCAGACGGAAGTGCATGGTTTCCGGAACCTTGAGCAGGAGTTTTCCCGTGCCCATGACGAAGCCGGCGTCCGTGTTGCCAATCCCGGTGGCAAACTGATTGAACGCGCCGGCCATGCAGGTGTGGGAATCCGTTCCAAACAGGACTTCGCCGGGACGCGTGTGCCCTTTCTGCGGCAAGGCCGCATGACAGACGCCGGCATAGTTTTTTCCATATTGCTGCTTGAGATTGCCTTTCTCCTTGTCAAAGACCCACTTGCCCTTCGGGTCGTCGATCACATCATAGAAGTAAGGCAAATCCTGCTCCTGCACGAACTCGCGCAGTATGTCCACATTCCGGTTGGAGAGGGAATCCGACGTGAAGATGTAGTGATCCGGAATGATCACCACCTTCTTGCGGTCCCAAACCTTGGCGTCGGCGCCGAACTCGCGCTTGAACACGCCGATCGTTCCCGGACCGCAGACATCGTGCGTCATCAGGATGTCCGCGTTCACCCAGACATTGTCGCCCGCCTGGACGGAGCTTTTTCCCGCAGCGCGGGCCAACAGTTTCTCGGTCAAATTCATAAGAGCCGCAGAACTTAATCGACCCGGCAAGGTCGCGCAACCGGAGAAACGTCCGGACCGCGGGTCTGCGACCCGAGGCGACCAAGGGCCGGGGAGCGCGTCGTTTCGAAGTCAGGTCTGAATGTGTTCCGAGGTTGCTGCGGCTCACAGAGCCGCGGTCCGTCGCGCCCCGTAGAACGGAATTCATTCCATTGATCGCGCGTCCGGCGTTTTCAAGCCAACGCCCCAAAACTCCCAACACGCCCAAACTGCCCATGCCTCTTCGCCTTTCCATGCCGAGCAAACGGGATGAGTCCCGTTCTACCCCCAGTCCGTCGCGCCAGGCGCTTGCGCTTCGACCGCCGGCGCCCTCAATATCCTCACGTCCATGAAATCCTTTTTCTCCAGAGCTGTTCCGATCCTCATCCTCTCAACCGCCATCCTCGACGCCGCCGACAACCGCGTGACCCCCTCGTTGGTCTTGGACGGCCTCGTCGCGCATTGGAAACTGGACACCGCCGCCATTGCGGATCAGGGACCGAACAAGATCGCTGGGAGCATCCAAGGCGCCCCAGCCTTCCCGGACACCTCGATCGGAGGGCGCCAGATGAACCTCAATGGCGCCAACCAATTCGTCGAGGCAACGCATTCAACCTTCGCCGGATTGAACGAGGATTTTTCCATCGCCGTGTTCGTTCGTCCGCGCGCCAGACGCACCCAGCCCATCGTTTCACGGGAAGACGCCGGAACCAACACCGGCTGGATCCTCGAACAACGCGCGGATATGGGACTGCAATTGCGGACCGGCGGCGTTTCGGCCAAACCGATTGCCACGCCGGCAAACTGCTTGGTCAATGGCCGGTGGGGACACGCCGTCGTTACGGTCAAACGCAAGGGAGCCAATCTCGAAACCAAACTCTACGTGAACGCCCGCCTCCTCGCGACCGACAGATTCCCCAAAGGCTCCTTCGCCGCCGCGACGTCGCGCCTGATGATTGGCGCCCGGCCCGATTCCAGTCTCCGCTTCGCCGGCGGCATGGACGAGCTCTATCTTTTCAACCGCGCCCTGACCGACGACGAGATCAAGACCCTGTTCCGCCCCGGCAGCCGCTTCGACTACGACCCGCTGGCCAAAGTGAAGTTCGAGGCCGCGACCCTGAAACCCGGCCGCGTCTCGAATGAGGCTCTGCCCCCCCAGCCCAAGCCGCCCTTCACGGATGGGAAGTTCAAACTCATCCCCGGCTCCACGGTCGTCCTCATCGGCGGCGGCAACCTGGAGGCGGAACAAAAACACGGGCAAATCGAGACCCGTCTCACCGCGGCGCATCCGGATCACAAACTCCGCTTCCGCAACGTCGCCTGGGAGGGCGACACCGTTTACGAACAATGGCGCGATGTGAACTACGGCGAATGGGCTCAACAACTCGCCTACCTCAATGCCGACGCGCTGTTTGTTCAGTTCGGCCAGATGGAAGCATTGGCCGGAAAGGAACGAATCCCCGACTTCAAGGCCGCCTACGAAAAACTGCTCGACGAATTCGAGAAGCAGACCAGGCGCATCGTGCTGCTTTCCCCCACCCCGTTCGAAAAGCCGCCGGTCAAGAATGCGCCCAACCTCTACGAACGCAACGACGACCTCCGCGCCTACACCGAGGCCGTCGCCGAGATCGCGCAAGAGCGAGGCTACATCTTCGTCGATCTGTTCTCCCCCATGGTCGTCGCCAAACGCGAGCAAGAGACGCGCGACGGCATCCATCTGAACGCCGGAGGCCACGCCCAAGTTGGCCGCCTTCTCGCCAACTCACTGCAAACCCGCCCCCGCGAATCCAGACCGCTCACTCGCCTGAACGCCGCCATCCTCGAAAAGAACCGCCTCTGGCATCACTACTGGCGGCCGATGAACTATGCCTTCGCCTTCGGCGACCGCACCCACGTGGCCTTCGGCAAGGGGGAGCCCTCCTTGCGCCAGGAACTGGAAGCCTGGCGCCCCTTCCTCGAGACGGCCGAAGCGCGAATCGACCTCCTCGCCAAGGGCGGATCGACAGAACTTCCCGAGTTCCCCCGCGTTCTCGAACGCCCCAATTCCGTCATCGCCAAGCTGACCGAGGAGGAGCAAATCCAATCCTTCACCGTCCGCGAGGATCTGCAGGCCAACCTCTTCGCCTCGGAAGCGGACGGCCTGCGCAATCCCGTGCAAATGCGCTGGGACGAACGCGGACGCCTCTGGGTCCTCTGCCTCCCCACCTACCCCCAACTCAACCCCGGCGAGAAGCCCAACGACTTCGTGCTCGTCTGCGAGGACACGGATCAGGACGGACGCGCCGACAAGTTCCACCGCTTCGCCGAAGGCTTCTACCAACCCATGGGTCTGGAACTCGGCAACGATGGACTCTACCTCGGTCACGGAACGGAATTGCTGCACCTCAAGGACACCGACGGCGACGGCAAGGCCGACGAGCGCAAGGTGATCCTGTCCGGCTTTGGAACGGGCGACTCGCACCAATTGATCAATTCGCTGATCTGGGGACCGAACGGCCGGCTCTGGTTCACGCAGGGCCATCATGTCTACTCCCGTGTGGAGACGCCTTACGGCATTGAGAAACACCTCAAGGCCGGCGTCTGGCGTCTGCATCCCCACCGCCTCAAGCTGGACAACTTCTTCGAACTCTCCACCGCCGGCGCCAATTGCTGGGGCGTCGCCTTTGACGACTGGGGACAGGTCTTTCACAACACCGGCGCGCAATACGCCGCCTACTACACCGTCCCCGGCATGATCCGCACGGACCACCCCCTCAAGACCTTCGAACTGTTCACCGGCAGCAAGAACACCTGCATCGAAGTCCTTGGTTCAAGGAGCCTGCCCCCGGATCTGGAAGGCGTCGTCGCCTTCGCCGGATTCTACAACAACTCGCTGCCCGCCTTCCGCGTGAGCGACGACGGCTCCGGCTTCAAAACAGAGCGTCTGCCCGACCTCGTCACCTCGACCCGACGCGAATTCCGCCCGGTCGACATCCGGCAGGGCCCCGACGGCGCAATCTACCTCTGCGATTGGTACAACGAAATCGTCGGCCACTACCAGGCCTCCTACCGCGATCCGCGCCGCGACAAGAAACACGGACGCGTCTGGCGCGTCTCGGCCAAGAATGCGAAGCCTCTGAAGACGCCCGATCTGGGCGGGATGAACACCGCGCAACTGCTGGAACAACTGCGCTCGCCCGAACGCTGGATCCGTTACCAAGCCAAGCGGTTGTTGTTCCATCGCTCCGAAAATGAGGTCGTCGCCGCCTGCGACGCCTTCGTCGCCAAGCTGGACCCGACCGAAGAAGCCGACCTGCAACTGCTCTATCGCGTCATTGGCGTTTACGAGGCGCATGAGACGCTTCGAGAAGAGCTCATGCGCACACTGCTGGCGTCGACTCATCACGAGGCGCGCTGCTATGGCGTGCGCATGATCGGCAACTGGGCTGATTCGTTGGCCAACCCGTTGGATCTGCTCAACAAACACATCCGCGACGAACATCCGCGCGTGCGTCTGGAGGCCATTGTCGCCTCCACCTATGTCCCCTCACCAAAAGCGATAGAAGTGGCCTCTTTGGCCTTGGATGCGCCGATGGATCGGTTCCAGGACTACGCGCTGAAACAGGCGGTCCACGCGCTGGCTCCGCAGTGGAAACCGGCCTTCGAGCGCGGCGAACTCACCTTCGGCGGAAGTTCCACCCGGCTCTCCTACGTGTTGCAGAACTTCGGCTCCAAAGACCTCGCCAAACAGGTGCGGGAATTGGCGCTGGTGCCCAACCTCGCGGAGCATGCCCGGAACAACCTGCTGACACTGCTGGCCGACATCGGCGGCGCCGACGACCTGAAGTTGATTCTGGATCGCGGGAAGGACAACCCCGCCCTGCTCGACGAACTGGCCGCGCAGGCGTTGGTTCGCAATCGCCGACCGCTCGGCGATCTCGACAAGCCCACCGCCGGATTGCTCGCCTCCAGGAACGCCCAGGTCCGCGAAGCCGCCATCCGCCTCGCCGGCGCGTGGAAGTTGAACGGCCTTTCCCATCGAATCCGGTCGATCGCCAACGATCAGAACGCCGCACCGCCCCTGCGCGCCGCGGCGATCGAATCCCATGGCCGCCTCGCCGGCGACAAGGCCAACGCCCAACTCCGGCAATTCGCCTCCCAAGAACAACCGCGCGGCATCCAGGTCGCCGCCATCCGGGCGCTGACCCGCAACCACGCCGGCATCGCCGCCAAGGCCGCCGTAGGACTGTTTCCGGGCGTCGAATCCCAGGACCAGATGAGCGCGCTGCTTGAACCGCTGCTCAACCACAACAAGGGCACGGCCCTGCTGGCGCGACACATCGCCGACACCGCTGTCTCCACTGACGCCGCCAAGCTCATCGCCCGCGTCCTCAGCGCCTCCGGACGCAATGCGCCCGCGCTTCAGGAACAGTTGAACAAGGTTCTCGGTAGGGCCAATCCGATACCCGAATACAATGCCGACTGGGTCAGACAGTTCGCCGCCGACGCCGCGGAAAACGGCAATGCCGCCGCCGGCAGGAAACTCTTCGAATCCCCCATGGCCAACTGCCTCGCCTGTCACAAGATCGGCGATCTGGGCGGCGTCCAGGGACCGGACCTTTCGTCAATCGGCACCGGCATGTCCACCGAGATGATAATCGAGGCCGTGGTCTGGCCCAAACGGCAGGTCAAGGAAGGCTACCTCGCCACGACCGTCACCACCACCGACGACGAATTCTATCAGGGCTACAAGGTGAAGGAATCAAAGGAGGAACTGGCCTTGCGCGAGGCCGCCAGCGGCAAGGAAGTCCGGATTCCCAAACAGCGCATCCAGGAACGCGCCGACGCCGGAACGCTCATGCCCGACGGCCTCACCGCCGGCATGACGCAAAACGAACTGCGGGATTTGATCGCCTACCTCGCCGGACTGGGAAGACGGAAATGAACCCGTCCCTCCGAACCGTCGCCCTCCGAACCGTCGCCCTCCGCGCCTGGCAGTACATCGCGGCGCTGACGGCCGCATTATGGATCGGCGGGTTCACGTTTCACACCTCGGTGACATTGCGCGTCGGTGGAGGGATCATTGGCGGCCTCGAGCAGGGCTACATCACCCAGGCCGCGTTGGGGAAACTGCACTGGTTTGCGCTGGCCATGATCCTGGCGGCGGCGATCGATGCGTTGCTCTGCCGCACGGGGGCAAGCCGCGGTTTCCTCATCGCGCGAATCGTCGGCGTCATGGTCATGGGAGCTTGTCTGGTCGCGCTGTTTCGGATTCACGCGGACATGTCGGCAATGCTGGATCCCGACGCCCTGAGCCAACCTGACAAGACCGCCTTCTCTCCGCTGCACGGACGGTATCAAACCTTCGCCACGATTCTTTGGCTCTGCGCGATGGCGGAATTGGGAATGAAGCTGCAACCGCAGGCGAACAAGCGCGCGGCCAACAATTGACAGGGGGAAAAGCGGAGGTTTGAAAGACGAACTTCAAACGTCCAACTCCAAACGTTGAGGTCCGGTCCTGGAATAGGTTGACACCTGCAGATCAAATGCAGGCATGAGAAAG
>CAZFLK010000256.1:0-6609 GCA_964519245.1 uncultured Verrucomicrobiota bacterium | reverse complement strand
TTTTCCTCGGTCTCACGACCGGTTGCGCGGTCTGCCACGATCACAAGTATGATCCTCTCAGCATGAAAGATTTCTATTCCATGGGCGCCTTTTTCAACAACACCACGCAGCCGCCGATGGACGGCAATGAGAAGGATTCTCCGCCCGTGGTCGTGCTGCCTGACGGCGCGCACGAGCAGGAATGGAACGGCCTCCTCGCCAAGCGCGCCGAGTATCGCGCGCAGTTGGAGAAGCCGGCGAGCGAAGCCGACCTCGCCCAATGGTGGGATGGACATCAGCACATGGGGGAGCATCCCATCGCGGACGATGGCTTGCTGCTTTGGCGTCCGCTGATTGAGCGCGATGCGGACAAGGTTGCATTGCCCAAGGACGCGCGCTGGGCCGATCAGCACCCGGCCGGTCGCCGCGGCATGCGCTTTGACAAGGGCGTCCAGCTGGAGGCTCCTCTCAAGGCTCTACACACGGACAAGCCCTTCTCCGTCAGTTTCTGGGTGCGCGCGCCCGACAAGTTGCTAAGCACGCGCATCCTCGAGCAGATCACCACGGTTCCGGACGCGACGAATCCCAAGAAGAAGCATGCGATCGGATGGCGGCTGAGCAGTTCCGTGCAGGGAGCTGTGACCTTCGAGGTCAACGACGGGCAAGGGCGCAAGATCACCGGGCTCGCCGCGGGCGAGGAGGCGCTGACGCCCCGGCAATGGCAGCACATCTGCGTGCGCTACTCGGGATCGCGGTCCGACGACGGCATCTCCATCGTTGTAGGCGGCGTCGTCCGGCGCTTGCGCAACTCCACCAAGGACTTCTGCAGTTCCGCGGAGCTCAAGGCGGTCCCGCTCAAGCTCGGATCCAACTTCCCCAGCGGCGGCATGAGCGACCTGCGGATTTACGATCGATTTCTGACGCACGATGAGATCCTGGTCCTCAACGACGAATTCAAATTGCGCAAGGCGCTCGCCTTGGACGCGGACTGGAAGGATCTGGCGGCGGAGCAGAAAGCGATGCTCGCGCGCTATCGCGCCAACACACTGGACCGCGAATACCGCAGGATCTCGCGTGAGTTTGCGGCGACTCAGACGCGGCGGGATTACATTCATTCCCGCTCCACCACGACCCTGGTCATGGAGGAGCGCAGCGATGACATCCCCAAAGCCTGGGTTTTGAATCGCGGCGAATATGATCAGCGACGGGAGGAGGTTCGCGCGGATGTGCCCGAGGCATTGCCGCCGTTGCCAGAGGGCGCGCCGCGTAATCGGTTGGGTTTCGCCAAGTGGCTCGTGGACCCGAAGCATCCGCTCACCGCGCGCGTGACCGTGAACCGGCTATGGCAGTCGGTGTTTGGAACCGGATTGGTGAAGACTTCCGAGGACTTCGGCATCATGGGCGAACGCCCCTCGCATCCGGAACTGTTGGACTGGCTTGCCGTGGAGTTCGTCGAATCCGGCTGGGACGTCAACCACATGCTGCGCTTGATGCTGAATTCCGCGACCTATCGGCAGAGCGGTCGCGTGACGCCGGACGCTTATGCCGAGGATCCCGAGAATCGGTTCCTTGCGCGGGGGGCGCGGTTGCGATTGGACGCCGAGGCCCTGCGCGATCAGGCTTTGTCCGTCAGTGGTCTGCTGGTCCCGACCTTTGGTGGGCCGGCGGTGAAGCCGTATCAGCCCGGCGGTCTGTGGAACGTCGTCGCGATCACCGGTAGCAATACGCGCATCTTCAAGCAGGACACCGGTTCCGCGCTTTATCGTCGAAGCCTCTACACCTTCTGGAAACGGACCTCGCCGCCGCCGTCGATGGCGGCCTTCAATGCGCCGACCCGCGAGCAATGCACCGTCCGGCGTGAACGCACCAACACGCCGCTGCAGGCCTTGGTATTGATGAATGACCCGCAATTCGTCGAGGCTGCGCGCCACCTCGCGGAATTGGCCATCGAATCCGCGGACAATAATGACGCCCGCGCTGCCTGGATGTTGGAGCGCGTCCTGGCCAAGCCCGCGGATGATCGCGACCGCGACGATCTGGCGAAGCTGGTCGGCGCGTTCAGTGAGCGGTTTCAGAAGCGTCCGGAGGCCGCGAAGAAGCTTATGGAATCCGGCGACAGCAAGCCCAACCCGGACATCGAAATGGCTCAACTCGCCGCCTGGACCATGGCCGCCAACGCGCTCATGAACCGCGATGATTTCATCAACAAGAATTGACGCCGATACCCAGGCCCAACGGGCCGGCTCCATGTCAGCCCAGGGCAACGCCCTGGGAAGCCTGAACAAATTGAACCGAGCCCCAACGGGGCGGCCCCAAGATCGCGCGACCCAATGTCACAATCCCTTTCCAAGGTTGTCATTCACATCGTGTTCTCCACCAAGGACCGCCACCCTTGGCTTGAGTCCGCCGATCTGCGATCCAGCCTTTACGCCTACATGGCGACCATTCTCCGGAACAACGTTGATTCGCCTGCCTTACTCATCAACGGCATGCCCGATCACATCCATGCGCTTTGCCAATTGAGCCGCAAGTTTGCCATCATGGACGTACTCCAAGAGATGAAGACAGAAACGAGTAAGTGGTTGAAAATCCAGTCCGCCAACACGCGGGGTTTTGCGTGGCAATCGGGATACGGCGTTTTCTCGGTCAGCGAATCGAACATCCCCAAGGTTCGTGACTACATCGCTAATCAGGAAGAACATCATCGAAAGGTTTCGTTTCAGGACGAATTCAGGGCATTGTGCAAACGACATGGCCTCGAATTGGACGAACGATATGTGTGGGATTAGGGCCGCCCCGTTGGGGCTCGGTTAGAATTGACGCCGATACCCAGGGCGTTGCCCTGGGCTGACATAAGGCCGGCCCGTTGGGCCTGAAAGACAGAGCGTGCCACGAACCGTGGTCAACCGGGCGATTGAACGCTCGTAACGAAACGACGACAGATGAATACGGACCCTATCGAAGAGTGGATCAATCTGCAGACCCGCCGCCAGTTTCTTGGGCGTTCGGCCAAGGGGCTGGGCTCCGTCGCGGCCGCTTCGTTGTTGGGGCGCGACGCGCAGGCTGCGCCGTCGGCCGGCGGCGTTCTGAATGGGGGGCACTTTCCGGCCAAGGCCAAGCGCGTCATCTGGCTGTTCATGGCCGGCGCGCCCTCGCAGTTGGACCTTTGGGATTACAAACCCAAGATGCGGGACTGGTTCGACAAGGATCTGCCCGAATCCGTCCGCGGCGGGCAGCGGCTCACCACCATGACGGCGAACCAGTCGCGCTTTCCGATTGCGCCGTCGATGTTCGAGTTTCAACAGCATGGCCAATGCGGGCGGCGCGTCACGGAACTGCTGCCGAAGCAGGGCTCCATGGCCGATGACATTGCGGTGATCAACACGATGTTTACGGAGGCGATCAATCATGATCCCGCGATCACCTACATCCAGACCGGCAACCAGATCCCCGGCAAGCCCACGCTCGGCGCCTGGCTGAGCTACGGGCTTGGCAGCATGAACCGCAATCTTCCGGACTACGTCGTGCTCAACTGCGCGCCCCGGGGGCAGGCGCTTTACTCGCGCCTCTGGGGGAGTGGCTTCCTGCCATCGAAACACTCGGGCGTGGCCTTTCGGGCGCAGGGCGATCCCGTGCTTTATCTCTCCAATCCCGGCGGGGTGGATCGCGACGCCCGGCGCCTCATGCTCGACGCCCTGCAGGGCATGAACAACCGTGTTTTCGACGAGCTCGGCGACCCCGAGACCCAGGCCCGCATCGCGCAGTATGAAATGGCCTTTCGCATGCAGGCCTCCGTGCCGGACTTGATGGATATCGCGAGTGAGCCCAAGCACATCCGGGAGATGTATGGCAAGGATTCCGAGAAACCGGGAACCTTCGGTTACAACTGCCTGCTCGCGCGTCGGATGGCCGAACAGGATGTTCGCTTCATCCAGATTTTTCATCGTGGCTGGGACCACCACAGCGGCTTGCCCAAGAACATCAAGCGCCAGACCGGCGAGGTCGATCAACCCGCCTGGGCGCTGGTGCAGGATCTCAAGCAGCGCGGACTGTTGGAAGACACCTTGATTGTCTGGGGCGGCGAGTTCGGTCGCACGATCTACAGCCAGGGCACGCTGAGCAAGACGAACTACGGTCGCGATCATCATCCGCGCTGCTATTCCGTCTGGTTGGCCGGCGGCGGGATCAAGGGCGGTGTTCAGCATGGGGAGACCGACGAGTTCGGCTACAACATCGTCAAGGATCCCGTTCACATCCGCGACCTCAACGCCACCATTCTCCACCAATGCGGCATCCAACACGACCGCTTCACCGTGAAGCATCAGGGTCTGGACCAACGCCTGACCGGGGTGTTGGAGTCGCGTGTGGTGAAGGAGATTCTGGGGTGAGGTGAGTCAACTACGGAATACGCGGAAATGAATTCTGTAGATCATTCAAATTGTGAGTCAGGTTCCGTGGATTCGAGTATTGGCATGGCTCGTTGCTCTGACCGTCTTCAGGGCCTGTACAGGCGATATATTGCCGCGGAGGTTGCTCTCAGATGGGCGGCGTTAGCTGGGTGCTATCCGCTTGGCAAGTATGCGACTGGGTTGGGAGCAGACGCCTTTCTTACGCTGTGGGTGGCGATCATCTTGTTTATTCTGATTTGTATGGGCTGGTTGTCCCACAAACTCCGCTCTTCTGTTTGCCCTAACTGCGGCGGCAGATTCGGAGATTTTAAATGGAGCATGCGCGACGCGGAATGCGAAGAATGCGGCGAATCGTTGCAGGTAGAATGATGGGCAGGTTCCCAACGTCCCAGCGGGACGACTGACAATAGCCCGGCGTTTCAACGCCGGGTTGTTCTCAGGTGTCCCTACGGGACAAACACGGGAGGGTTGTTCATTACGGTGAAATCGTAGTAGAAGAAATGAAACGCATGAAACGTCTCATCACTCTCCTCTCTCTCATTGTCTCCGCCTTTGGCGTCACCGCAGCCGAACGCCCCAACATCGTGCTGATCATGGCGGATGATTTAGGCTTTGCGGATCTCGGCTGTTACGGCTCGGCCATCGAGACGCCGACCCTGGACGGGCTTGCCTCCAACGGCCTGCGTTTCTCGCAGTTCTACAACACGGCCAAGTGTCACTCGTCCCGCGTGTCGCTGCTGACCGGGCTTTACTGCGACCAGGCGGGCAGCGCGAAATTGAGTCGCGGCGCGACCATTGCCGAGGTTCTCAAGTCGGCCGGCTATTTCACCGCCATGTCGGGCAAGTGGCATTTGGACAAGCAGCCGACGGATTTCGGCTTTCAGCGCTACTTCGGACACCTTTCCGGCGCCTGCAACTTTTTCACCGGCGATGAGTCGTTCCGGCTCAACGGTCAGGAGTGGAAGGTTCCCAAGACCCTGAACGGGCGCCGTTTTTATACGACCCACGCCATTACCGACTTTGCGTTGGATTTTCTCGATGACGCCGACAAGAGCGACAAGCCCTTCCTGCTCTACGTCGCCTACAATGCGCCGCATTATCCGCTGCATGCCCCGGAGCAGGACGTGAAGAAATACGACGGCCGTTTCGACGAGGGCTGGGATGTCATTCGCCAACGGCGTTATCAGAAGCAGCTCAAGTCGGGGCTTGTGCCGAAGCATTGGAAGATGGCGTCGCGGCCGGATCATGTGCCCGCCTTTGACAGCCTTCCCCCGAGTGAGCGCGAATGGGAATCCGACCGTATGGAAGTCTTCGCCGCGATGGTTGACGTGATGGACCGCAGCATTGGGCGTCTGGTCGCGGACCTGAAAAAGCGCGGCAAGTGGGAGAATACGTTGTTCCTGTTCTGCTCGGACAATGGCGCCTGTCCCTTTGAACGCACGACGGGGCGTTATCTGAAGCCGTGGGATGAGAAATCGTATTGGACCTACGATTCCAGCTGGGCCTACGCGGGCAATACACCCTTTCGCCTCTACAAACAGAACCAGCACGAGGGCGGTATTTCCTCGCCGATGATCGCGCATTGGCCGGCGGGACTGAAGGCGGAGCCCGGTTCCATCACGCGTCAACCCGGGCATTTGATCGACTTCATGGCCACGTTCATCGATGTCTCAGGCGCGACCTATCCGAAACGGATTGCCGATCGCAAGATTGATCCGCTACAGGGCAGGTCGTTGATTCCCATTCTCCAGGGCAGGGAGCGCGACGGACATGAGCAGCTCTACTTCCACTTCGGAACGGATCGCGCGCTGAGACAGGGCAAGTGGAAGCTCGTTTCGGCGAAGCTCGGCAAATGGGAGTTGTATGACATTGATCAGGACCGGACGGAGTCGAATGATCTTTCCGCCAAGCATCCCGATCGAGTCAACGCGATGGCGAAGGAATGGTTCCGCTTGGCGGAGGAGGTCGATCGACTGAAAGGGCGGGCTTTGAAGCCGGTGAAGGACAAGGTGTCCTCGCTGAGTTTCCGGAAGGACACCACTTCAGGGAAGGCCAAGGGCGCGTCGGGGAATGACAAGAAGGCGAAGGACAAGAAGTGAGTGGGGCGGGAATACGAACGTTCTCAAACGTCCAATTTGGATTTGCGCGCTTTGCGCGACGTCTTTCGTGGTCGAGTCCTGATTCCGAATTGACACCTTGGGTTCTTGTTGTTGGTTCATAG
>CAZFLK010000255.1:0-6637 GCA_964519245.1 uncultured Verrucomicrobiota bacterium | reverse complement strand
CTAGGGGACACAGCCCGTGGCGTAAATGGGATTTGGTTGTGCTATCGTTACGGCGTAAGGTCGGCTTGGCGGGCGGCTGGCTGGCTCCTGTGTGGCATCCAGCGGGCAAACCTGATAGGAGAATGAGCCAATGAGACGAACTCAACGCACATTCATGCTCCTGGTTTCGATTCTGCTGACTTACGGCCTTCCGGCAAGCGCGGCATCGAAGCCCAATGTCCTGATGTTGGTGGTGGACGACATGAATTCCTGGGCGGGTTGCCTGGGGCATCCGGTCGCCAAGACGCCGAATATTGACCGATTGGCGGCCCGAGGGAGGCTTTTTCGGAGGGCCTACTGTCAGCAGGCGGTTTGTAATCCCTCGCGCGCCTCGGCGATGACGGGCCGGAGACCGGACACATTGAAGGTCTGGGATCTCCGCAGGCATTTCCGCGACACTTTTCCGGACATCATCACCTTGCCTCAACATTTCAAGAACCATGGTTGGTTGACTCGCGGGATCGGGAAGATTTTTCACAATGGCAATACCTCGCCACAGGGCGACCCGGCGTCTTGGAGTGTCCCGCAATCCAGGCATTGGGCGCCGCATTGGAAAGATTGGGTCGTGGCTGGAGGCAAGGTCGGAGAAGAACCGAGAAAGAAGGGCGGGGCCTTGCAGCGTTTGGACGTTCCGGATGACGCCTATTGGGATGCGCAGATTGCTGCGGAGGCCATCGCGGCCCTTCAGGGAGCAGCGAAGGGAGTGCAGCCTTTCTTCTTGGCTGTGGGATTCTGGAAACCGCACCTGCCTTTCAACGCGCCGCAGAAATACTGGGATCTCTACGATCGACGGGACGTGGCCCCGCCCGCCAATCCGGACGCCCCCAAGAATGGCGCGGAGATTGCCCTGCATCAGTGGAAGGAGTTGCGCAACTACGCAGGCATGCCGAAACAGGGAGCCTTGAATCCGGAACAGACGCAAGATCTTCGGCATGGCTACCTCGCCGCGATTTCCTACGTCGACGCCCAGATCGGCCGGGTCTTGGACGCCCTCGAACATTCTGGCGTCGCGGATGACACTGTTATCGCCCTTTGGTCTGACCACGGATTTCATCTGGGTGAGCATTCGCTGTGGTGCAAGACATCGACCTTCGAATTGGATGCGAGGGTGCCGTTGATTATCTCGGCTCCGGGTTTGGCGCATCCGGGGGAGCCAAGCGATTCGCTGGTTGAATTGGTCGACCTGTATCCGACCCTCGTGGAGCTCTGCGGTTTGCCGCGAATGAGCGGATTGGACGGCGTCAGTTTGAAGCCCGTGCTCGACGATCCCACGGCGGCCGTTCAAGACATCGCCCTGACGCAGCACCCCCGTCCGGCCTACTACCGGGGAAAGCCGGAAGTCATGGGGTATTCGGCCCGTAGCGCGGGATTTCGCTATACGGAATGGCGGGAATGGGAGTCGGGAAAGCCCGTCGCGGTTGAACTCTATGACCATGGACTGGATCCGAACGAGAGCGTGAATGTCGCGGGAATGGCGGCCTATCGACAGGAGCGCCAGAGACTTGCGCGCGCACTGGCGAAGTCGGTGAATGGAAGCGTGCGGGATTGATTCGGCCGAGTCCCCGCAGTCG
Organism: uncultured Verrucomicrobiota bacterium; assembly: GCA_964519245.1. Lineage (GTDB taxonomy): Bacteria > Verrucomicrobiota > Verrucomicrobiia > Limisphaerales > JAYPEY01 > JAYPEY01. Next base: position 5,027 of record CAZFLK010000255.1, on the reverse strand, counting down.
TTCCGGAGCGAGCGTCATGTAGCGCGCGATTCCGGCGCTCAACGCCACATGTTGCCGCGTTGCCGCGACCCTGGACGCGGAGCGTGGGGCTCGTTCCGACTTGCGACGCAAGGGAGTGTCGCCTATAGGATGGGCAATGCGTGTTCGACCGTTAGAACTGGGATGGCTTGGGAGCGTGATTGTCGGCGTCTCGTTGTCCTTCTCAAGTGCGTCTGCGTCGCCGGCAATGTCCGGCTCCGGAATAGATTTTGAGAAGGCCCGGGAGTTTTGGTCCTTTCAGTTGCCGGAGCGGAAGGAATTGCCGTGGTTGGAGGATTCCGACTGGCCACGGCAGCCGATGGACCACTTTGTTCGGGCGCGCATGGAAGCGGCGGGATTGACGCCTGCCAGGGAGGCCTCTCGGAGCGCGTTGTTGAGGCGGGCGACATTCGCCTTGACCGGCCTTCCTCCGACGCGTGAGGAGATGGCGGCTTTCTTGCAGGACCGTGGCGCCAATGCGTATGAGGCGGTTGTTGATCGCTTGCTGTCCTCGCCTCAATTTGGGGAACGCATGGCGAGCTTGTGGTTGACGGTGGCGCGCTATGCGGAGGATCAGGCGCATCAGGTTGGCGCCGCCACCCAGCATTTCTATCCCAATGCCCACCTGTATCGCGCTTGGGTGATCGACGCCTTCAATCGTGACTTGCCCTACGATGAATTTGTTCGCCTGCAACTGGCCGCTGACGTGATGGAAGGCGAGGATTCGCCGAATCTGCCGGCGCTCGGGTTTCTGGGGTTGGGGCACAAGTACTACAGCCGAAGTCGACTCGAAGTCATGGCTGACGAATGGGAGGATCGGGTCGATACGGTCAGCCGGGGACTGCTTGGTTTGACGGTGGCTTGCGCGCGTTGTCACGAGCACAAGTATGATCCAATCTCCGCTGCGGACTACCACGCCATGGCAGGCGTTTTTGCCAGCACAGACATGTTCAACAGGCCGTTTGATCCGGACGCCTACGCCAAGGAAAAGGACAAGAACAAGAAACCCATGTTGACGATGCATGTGGTGAAAGACGGCAAGGTTCAGGATTTGCCGATTTTCCTGCGTGGCGATGTCGAGCAGAAGGGCGACTTGGTTAAGCGTGGTTTTCTCGAGGTGTTGGGCAAGAATGGGCGACGTGAGTTCAGGCAGGGAAGCGGTCGTCGGGAACTTGCGGACGCCATTGTGGACCCGGCCAACCCCCTGACCGCGCGTGTCGTGGTGAACCGGGTCTGGGGATTGGTCTTCGGGCAACCCTTGGTGGCCACGCCCAGCAATTTCGGGGCCTTGGGGGAGAAGCCCACGCACCCGGACCTGCTCGACGATCTCGCAGCGCGGTTCGTTCAAAACGGATGGTCGATCAAGTCCCTGGTTCGGGAAATGGCGCTTTCCTCCACCTACCGACAGTCGGCTGAAAACGCCCGCGTTGCGAAGGCGGACGATCCCGAGAACCGTTTTTACACGCGAATCGCGCGGCGGCGCCTGGATATTGAACAATTCCGCGACGCGTTGCTATTCGTGAGCGGCCGATTGGATCAGGAGGGCGGCCGTTCCCTGGAATTGAACGATCCGAACAACTTGCGCCGCACCGTTTATGGTCGCATCAGTCGCAAGGAACTGAATTCGCTGATGATGCAGTTCGACTATCCGGACGCCAACGTGCATGCGGCCGAACGCGCTTCGACCACAACGCCGATGCAGAAACTCTGGATGATGAATAATCCCTTCGTCATCGAGCGGGCGCGCCAACTGGCGGAGAAACTGGACGCGCCGGGACGTTCGGTCGATGAGAATATCCGGAACGCGTACGAGGCGCTCTATGGCAGGCCGGCGAGTGAGCAGGAAGTCGCTTTGGGAAAAACGTTTCTCTCGGAAAAGGATGACAGCGATCTGGGGCGATGGAGCCAGTATGCGCAGATCCTGATGGCGGCGAACGAGTTCCTGTATGTCGATTAGAGCCGCATGTCAGCAGCCGCGCAGCAGTTACCAAGTGGATAAACAGATGCAGATGGACACCGATACTCTGATTTCGCGGCGGGCGATGTTGAATCGCTCGGCGGGTGGTTTTGGCCTGCTGGGCTTGGCCGGAATGCTGGGCGGCGCCCGCGGGGCGACAGCGGGCTTGAAGGCGCGGCCTCATTTTGCGCCCAAGGCGAAGCGCGTCATTTTCCTGTTCATGAACGGCGCGCCGTCGCATGTGGACACCTTCGATCCTAAGCCGGCGTTGGAGAAATACCGGGAAAAGGAGCCGAGCGAGAAGCTGTATCGCAATCGCAAGGGAAAGTTCATGCCCTCGCCATTCACGTTTTCGAAGCATGGCCAGGCCGGCATCGACGTCAGTGAGAATCTGCCGGAGATCGCGGGCGTCATTGATGACTGCTGCGTGATTCGATCGATGCATACGGATGTGCCGAATCATGAACCGGGGTTGCTCAAGATGCACACCGGGAACATTCAGCCCATCCGTCCGTCTCTCGGTTCCTGGGCTCTTTACGGTCTTGGACAGGAGAATGAGAACCTACCCGGATATGTTGTCCTAAGGCCCAGCCCCAGGATCGTGGTCGGACCTGCGCTCTGGAGCAACAGCTTCCTGCCCGCCAAATACCAGGCGGCGAGCGTCATCACCAAGGACATGGCGGTGGACAAGTTGCTGGCCAATATCCGCAATCCGCATCTCGACTACGGAAAGCAGCGGAAGCAGTTGGACTTGTTGCAGCAGTTGAATCGGTTGCATCTTGATGAGCGCGCCGGCGATTCGGAGCTCGAAGCGCAGATCCGGGCCATGGAAACCGCCTACCAGATGCAGATGGCCGCCGCCGACACCTGCGATATTTCCAAAGAGCCGCAGGCGATCCGCGACATGTATGGAACCAGCCATTTCGCCAATTCCTGTTTGTTGGCGAGGCGGCTGGTCGAGGACGGCGTGCGTTTCGTCAGTGTCTATTACACGAGCGATCGGAGCAACCAGCCCTGGGATACACACAGCTCCCACAATCAGAATCATCCGAAGTTGTGCGCCGACAGCGACAAGGCGACGGCGGCCCTGATTCGCGACTTGAAGGCGCGGGGGCTCTTGGAGGATACGTTGGTCATCTGGGGCGGTGAGTTTGGTCGCACACCCTACGCCCAGCCGAACAAGAAGAATCCGGAGAAGGTCGGACGCGATCATCATCACACCGGCTTTTCCATGTTCCTGGCCGGCGGCGGCGTGAAGGGGGGCATGGTTTACGGAGCGACGGACGAGGTAGGCATGCATGCCACCGAAAAGCGCATGCATGTCCATGATCTCCACGCGACGATCCTCCACCTGCTGGGCATCGATCACGAGAAACTGACCTATCGCTGGTCCGGTCGCGACTTCCGACTCACTGACATCCATGGCAACGTCGCGCACGAAATTGTTGGGTAGGCGAGTCGCGTTATAGCCTGGCAAAGATTCCGTTTCGCGGAGAAAGATTGTTTGCGCGCGGATCAATGGGCGAGTTCCGTATAGTCATCGAACGTCGAGGCCGCATCGATCGGCGCGCCGCTTTCGTAGATCAAGACGCCATATCTCAAACGGAATTCGTCTCCTTTCTTTACCGGCGTTGTCACGTAGGGTTGCCGGCGTTCCTTCGGTTGCTTGGGAAACGGATTGGAAACAACGACGCCGTAGTCGCGTGAGTGCGACCAGCAGGGGCTGGGATTGTCGGGGTGCGGCATGACGAGGAGGCCGACGCGTTTGCCCCTGATCTTGCCTGAGTAGTCGATCCATTTCATTGGCTTGCCCCAGGTGCCCGCGCCATTTTTTTCGCCGCGATTGTTGGTGATTGTGCCGTTGCCGCCCTGCACGCGGATGGGGGAGGCGACACGGATGGCGAGACCGCTCTCTTCCTGATCGCCGAAAACAAAGTCGTGTTCGGTGGAGGTGAAGCTGGAATCCCAATCAAGCAGAACGCCTTCGGGGCGGCGGAGGAAACGGATGCGGCAGGTTTCAACGCAGACCGTGCGCTGGCCGTTCTCGCTCAGGTAGCGATTGCGGGCGGTGAAGGTTGCCTCGTCCTTGGATCCGGCCGGTTCCCTGATCCAACCGTCGTGAACGACACGGGCCTTGAGCCGCCAGTAGTCATTGCCGTCAATCCAGCCGAAGCCCATCCAGAGCCCCGGGTGCATGATGGGATGGATGATGCCGTCTTCGCCGCGATAGCCCGGATCGAGATCCTCCGGTTTGCGGGCGGGCCAATTGCGGGTGACCTGGATACCGCCGGGCGTGGTGACATTCACGAAGGCGCGACGGGTGAGTTGGTCGTGATCCTTGAGGTAGGTGGCGATGCGTTGCTTGCCCAGGAAGATTCGCAGTTCGTTCTTGGTCTCATCGAAGGTAAATCCCTCGGTTCGCTCGGCAAACTTGGCGGTGAAGGGCTTCTTCGGTTTCTCCGGTTCGGCCTTCTCCTTCTGGGCCAGGAGATAGGCGGTGAGGTCGGCGATCTGCCGGGGATTCATTGTGTGTTCGAATCCGGCGGGCATGGCGGACAGGGAGGTCGCCTTGCGGGAGCGGATCCTGAACTTGGGTATGGAAACGGTCTGCCCGGTAGCCTGGGCCAGTTTTACGGACGCTCCGGTCTCCTCGATCACAATCCCGGAGTAGGTGAAGTCCTCCTTGGTCTCGAAGACCTGCGCGGCAAAGCCCTCGGTGACGACCTTGCTGGGATGGATGATGGACTCCAGCAGGGTCCGGGCGTCTGCGCGCGCGCCAATATCAGACAGATCGGGCGCGAAGACATTGCCGTGCTTCTCCAATTGATGGCAGTTGAAGCAACCCGCGCCCTTCGAGTGATGAAACAGGTCGCGGCCGCGTTCGGCATCGGCCTTGGGCATCGCGGCGAGGGCGGATTTGACCGTCGTCGGTTGAGCGGGAGGGGAAAGAATGGGGCGTTCGAGAATGATCAGGTAGTGGCCGCGGCCGGAATCCCTGGGATGATTCACATTCGGGCCCAGCGAGATTGTCCCGGCGGGGTATTCCTTCCGG
>CAZFLK010000254.1:4146-6702 GCA_964519245.1 uncultured Verrucomicrobiota bacterium | reverse complement strand
GACATCGCCGTGCAGGACAGCGCCCCGGATCTGCGCATCCGCGGACTTCAACTCCTGGCCGGCATGGACGCCAAGGCCGCCGTCGAGCGCATCTTCTGGACCTTTGAGAAGGTCACCAACGCCCCGGAGCGACAGAACGCGGCCCGCTTGATGGGCGACCTGGATCGGGCGGAAGTCGACAGCTTCCTGGCCACCGCGCTCCAGGACAAGGACATCCAACGCGAATGGGGCTCAATCTGGCTCGAACTCATCGAGGCTGCCGAAAAACGCGCCGCCGCTTCCAAACCCGTCGCCGCGCAATTGAAAGCGCTCCAGGCGCGGCGCGAGGCCGCTTCGAATTCCAACCCCCTCGCGCAGTTCGAGGAATGCCTCGACGGCGGAGATCGCAATCGCGGCAAGGAAATCTTCAACACCCACATCTTCGCGCAGTGCGCGCGATGCCATACGGTCAAAAAGGGCAAGGGCAGCGACATCGGCCCCAACCTCCAGACCATCGGCGAGAAAGATAAACGGGAACTCCTGCATTCCCTGATCGATCCCGCCGCGCAGATCGCCGAGGGCTACGGCAACCTCACCGTCGTCCGCAAGGACAACAGCTTCGTCTCCGGAACCCTGCGTCGGGAATCAGCCCAGGAAGTCGTCGTCCGCACCCCCGAGGGCAAGGACGTGACGATTCCCGTCGCCGAGATTCAGCAACGCACCCCCATCGTCTCCCTCATGCCCCCCATGGGGCAAATCCTCAAGAAACACGAGATACGGGATGTGCTGGCATACCTGACCACGTTGAAAGGAAAAAAGAAGTGAGACAGCCAAAAGTCCCGTTGGCGGCGGCCATCCTCAACCCGGGCATTCGATTTATCGGATTGGCCTTGGCGGCAATCCTGTCGCTGCTTACCGCCGGAGCCCGCGCGGCGGATCGCCCCAACGTCGTTTTCATCCTGTCGGATAATCAGAGTTACTGGGAGTTCGGCTGTCATGGAAACCCCGTTGTCCAAACGCCCAACATCGACCGTCTGGCGGGCGAAAGCGTCGACTTCCGGCATTTCTACGCGACGCCCTATTGTTCGCCTAGCCGCGCGGAATTCCTCACCGGCCGTTACGCCATGCGGTTCGGCATTTACAATACGATCGGCGGTGTTTCGCAACTCCCCGCATCCGCAACCACGCTGGCGGAGATCTTCCGGGACAACGGCTACCGGACGGGCATGTTCGGCAAATGGCACCTGGGAGAATCCTTTCCCATGCGACCCGAAGACCAGGGATTCGACAAAGCTTTCTGGCACGGCGGCGGCGGCGTAGGCCAACTGCCTGACTACTACGGCAACACCCTTTTCAACACGACGTTCATTGAGAACGACAAACCCGTCGCAACCGAGGGATTCTGCACGGATCGCATCTTCGACCGGGCGATCGAGTTCGTGCAGACCCGCTCGCCGCAGCCGTTCTTCTGCTACCTGCCCACACCGGTGACCCACAAACCATGGGCCGCGCCCGACGAATTCAAGAAACCCTACGAGGAGATCGGAATGAAGCCGGGCGACGCCGCCGGCTACGGACAGATGACAAACCTCGACTCCAACGTGGGACGGCTGCTCAGGAAACTGGACGAACTCCAACTGCGCGAGAACACCATAGTGATCTTTGCAACCGATCAAGGCATGGGCCGTGAGGCGCCCGGCGCGGACATGTCGCTGCCACAGATTCGCGGCGGACATCGCGCCTACGACTGGGCAAACCATGTCGCCTTCATGATTCGTTATCCGGCGCGCATCAAGAAAACCGGCTACGTCCAGAACCGACTCGCGGGAGCCGTCGACGTCCTTCCCACGTTGGCGACCTGGTGCGGTTTGACCCATGACCTGGGAAACTCGCTCGACGGCGTCTCCTTGGCGATCAACCTTGAGAACCCCGGACAGGGCTGGCCCGCAGACCGAACCATGATTACCCAATGCCCGCGAGGCCGCGAACCAAAGCGATGGCACAACGCGGTCGTCCGCAAGAACGCCTGGCGACTGACCGCGCCGGGCGAGCTGTTCAACGTGGAGGACGATTGGCGCCAGACCACGAACGTCGCCGACCAGCATCCCGGGATAGTCCGGGAGTTGGCGACCGTCTACGACCAATGGTGGAATGAATTCGACGCTCATCGCCCCAGAATGGCGCGAGCTCTCGTCGGCCATCCGGACCGCCCCGAGGTGAGACTGACGTCCATGGACTGGTATACCGGCGGCTCCCCATGGCAGCAAAGAAATCTGAAGGGCGGCCGCGCCTCCGGATCTTGGGCCATCTCAGTTCACCGGCAGGGACATTTTCAAGTCGAATTAAGACGCTATCCCCGCGAAGCCGGGCTGCCCATTGGCGGCGTCGCCGCATCCCTGTCGATCGGAGACCAGGAAAGATCCCGGACGTTGTCCCCCGAAGCCAGATCAGTCGTCTTCGATTTGCAGCTGCGGCCGGGGCAACACGACCTCACGGCTGGCTTCAAGGATGCCGCCGGCAAGCCGATCGGAGCCTTTTTCGTCTACGTGCGCCAGTTGAACTGAGCGCGACCGGAGT
>CAZFLK010000254.1:0-4046 GCA_964519245.1 uncultured Verrucomicrobiota bacterium | reverse complement strand
GGAGTTCGGCGTCAAATCCCGACAGTCACGATGAAGCAAGACGATCCACCAGGCCCGAACGACCGACTCTCCCCGGGCGAAGTCTTCAACCGCGCAGTGGAATTGCCGGCGGGCCCCGAGCGAGAGAATTACCTTTCGGTGGTCGGCCGCGCTGACCCCGACCTTCGGGCCAAAGTGGAACAATTGCTGGCGAACGCCCCGCCTTCCACCTTCATGAGGACGGTCGTCAGCGACGAGACGCCAACACTTCGCACAGAGGATTCAAACCGCCCAGTCAATCCAAACCGCGCGGAGGGCCCCGGCACGACAATCGGCCACTACAAGCTGCTGCAGGAAATTGACGAAGGCGGGATGGGTTCGGTCTTCCTGGCCGCACAGGAGGAACCGGTCAAGCGGCGGGTCGCGGTCAAGATCATCAAGCAGGGCATGGACACGCGGCAGGTTGTGGCCCGGTTCGAGGCCGAGCGTCAGGCCTTGGCCCTGATGGATCACCCGAACATCGCCAAGGTCCTGGACGCGGGCGCCACGGATTCCGGCCGGCCGTTCTTCGTCATGGAACTGGTCAAGGGCGTCCCCGTCGATGTGTTCTGTGATCAGCGACGCCTCGATACGCGTCAACGATTGGAACTGTTCATCCTGGTCTGCCACGCAATCCAGCACGCCCATCTGAAGGGAATCATCCACCGGGACATCAAACCGTCCAACGTGATGGTCGTGGAGGACGGGTCGCAGCCGCAACCCAAGGTGATCGACTTCGGCATCGCCAAAGCGACCACCCAGAAGTTGACGGAGAAGACCTTGTTCACCGGTCACGGCCAGTTGGTGGGCACACCCGCCTACATGAGTCCCGAGCAAGCCGATTTCAGCGGTCTCGACATCGACACGCGCACAGATGTCTATTCGCTCGGGGTTCTCTTGTACAAGCTACTCACCGGCTCGACGCCCTTTCACGAGAGGCGCTTCTCAAGTCTGGGGTTCGGCGAGATGCAACGAGTCATTCTGGAGGAAAACCCGGAAACGCCATCAACGCGTTTGGATACCCTGCAGGACGAGGAGAGCACGTCGATCGCGAGGAATCGGGGGGTCGAGCTTGAGGAGTTGAAACGCCAACTGAAAGGGGATCTCGACTGGATCGTGCTGAAGGCGCTGGAGAAGGACCGGTCGCGCCGCTATGAATCGGCCTCGGCGCTGGCGCTGGATATCCAACGCCACCTGAACGACGAGGTGGTGGAAGCCGCTGCGCCCGGAACGTTCTACAGGTTCAGCAAGTTCGCGAGGCGGCACCGGACGATCGTGATCTCCATAACCGCGGTGTTTGCCGCGCTCCTGATTGGCGCGATCGGAATGACGGCGCTGTTCCTGCAGGCGCGAGCCGAGCGGGAATCCGCCGTGACTGCCTGGGAATCCGCTGAGAACCAGGCCTCCCGGGCGGAGGAGGCCCGACGCGCAGAGGCCGATCTCCGGCTGGTCGCCGAGGCGGCGGAAAAAACCGCTCGCATCGAGACGACCAACGCCACGGCGCTGGCCAACTTTCTGACCGGACTTTTCGAGGATGCGGATCCCATAGGGCGGCACGGTCGGACGTTCGGCTCCCGTGCGGGTGTCGGCCCCAACCTCACGGCCCGGGAGATCATCGACCGCGGCGCCGCAAGGTTGCAGGATTCGGTCCATACCGACCCGGGCATGCGGGCGATGCTGTTGAACAAGATCGCGGCTGTCTATCTCAGCCTGGGTCTGTTCAACGAGGCTGCCCCGCTGGTCCGGGAATCGCTGGAGATTCGGGAGCGACAGTATGGTCCGGATCATCCAAAAACCGCCGAAAGCCTGCGCACCCAGGGAATGTTGAACCTCTACCGCCAGGAGTTCGATGAGGCCGGGGAGGTCATGCGGAGGGCGCTTGATATCCAACTGCGCGAATACGGGGAAGACCACCCGTTGGTTTCGGACACACTGCTCGACCTCGGTGTGGTCATGTTGGTGGAAGACAACATGCACGAAGCCCAGGAATTGATGCGACGCGCGTTGAGCATCCGACAGAGACATTTCGGCGAGGAAAGCAGCGAGACCCTCGCGTGCCTGATCTTTCTATCCGTCGTCGAGACCACCAGCGAGGTGGGTTTGTCGCAATCCATGGAGGCTGCCCAAGCCCTGCAGGCCAATCGCGGCGCCGATGAATTCGGCGAGTTCATCGGCTTTGCCATGGATGCCATCCTGTTGATGAAACTGGGTGGAGAGCAGGCCTACGAACGAATCCTGCAAGCCGAACAAAAGGGCATCGATCTGCTCGGCGAAGATCACGTGTTCCTGAACCTCTTCCGATTGCGATTCAGCGGTTACCTCAGGAAAACCGGCCGGCTTGAGAAGTCTCGTGCGATCTGTGAAACGGGCATCGAGAGCATCCGAAAGAAACTTGGGAACGATTCGATATTCCTGACCCAGGCCTACGGGAGCCTCGGATCCTCAGAACACCTTGCCGGTCAGCACGAACAGGCCGCCGCCGCCTTTCGCGAAGCCATCCGCATCTACCAACTCGAACGCGACAAACGAGGGCCGGAGACCTACGCGCGGCTCCAGGCCGAATGCCAACAGAAACTGGGACGGGCGCTGAACCAACTGGGCCGGTATACCGAGGCGGCCAAGGCATTCAAGCAATCCGTCGTTCTGCGGCGACGATACACGGATGGCGAATCAACGATCGCGCCCGCGGGCCTGGTGGTCGCGCTGCTGTCCACCGATGGCAACGTGATCTCGCAGGGGCGCATAAGCCGGAATGCGGCGCGCGGACATCCCTCGAGAGCGATACTGATGGCGCGCAACTGGATGCGGGCCGCCGCAGCCCTCGAATCGAACAACCAAGACCTTTCGGCGGAGGACCAGATCGTCCTGGACTCCCTCAACCTGGGAGCGCTCGCAATCCTAGCCCAAGGCATCAATGATGGCTTCACCAACCGGCGCAACCAGCTCGACGCTCCGGAGTTCAACCCGCTCCGGAAGGACAAGCGTTTTCAACAATTGGTGAAACGACTGTCAGACCGGGAGTCCCGGAAGTAGCGCGGCGCGCTCCACCGCCCCGCGTCGACCACGCGGTTGGCCTCCGGCACAGCCTCGCTCCGGTCACGTCGCATCATCCCGGTTTCAAATGCGTCTCTCGCGCTCGCGGAAACGTGCTGACTCGGCCCTTCGGGACGTTGATATGGGCTCGACGGAGTCTCGCCCCACCGGCTGCACGAGCCATCCGGCAATAAAGAAGCGCTGTTGCCAGCGGGGTCGTGGGTTGCGCTGATATGGAATGAAAGGCGCTGAAGCGCGCGCCAGCGAATCGAAAAGGCGGTGGGGAGAGACTCCGTCGAGCCCACTTAGACACCCTGCAGGGGTGAAAGCGGCGAAGGGAAAGCGCTGCAGATGAGCCATAGCCGGCGCCGTGAGCAGGAAGACCTCTTTTCGTCCCTTTGGGACCTGGCATGGCTCCACCCGTTCTCAATCGCGCCCCTCGCGTCCCAACCGCCGATTCCGAGGTTGCAATGAGGACGCCGGGCCTCTTGAATGACGCGTTTCACGAATGACGAAAACACAACAATTCAAGGCCCTGCTGTCGTCGGACAAGGTCGAGTTCCTGATGGAGGCGCACAATGGTTTGAGCGCGCGCATCGTGGAGGAAACCGGCTTCAAAGGCATCTGGGCGAGCGGGCTGTCGATCTCGGCGGCATTGGGCGTGCGCGACAACAATGAGGCCAGTTGGACGCAGGTGCTCGAGGTCTGCGAGTTCATGAGCGACGCCACTAGTGTCCCCATCCTGCTCGATGGCGACACCGGCTACGGCAACTTCAACAACATGCGCCGCCTGGTGCGGAAGCTCGAGCAGCGTGGCATCGCAGCCGTGTGCATCGAGGACAAGATCTTCCCGAAGACCAACTCCTTCATCAAGGGCGAGACCCAGCCTCTGGCCGAGGTCGAGGAGTTCTGCCTCAAGATCAAGGCGGGCAAAGACGCGCAGACCGACGAGGACTTCTCCATCATCGCCCGGACCGAAGCCTTCATCGCCGGCT
>CAZFLK010000253.1:0-6759 GCA_964519245.1 uncultured Verrucomicrobiota bacterium | reverse complement strand
CAACGGGAAGCAGTGGTTGGCACCAATGTATTTGACCACCTCCACGAATCCTGCGGTCAAGCCTGTCAGGAACACTTTGGAGAATTGATGCGCGGCCGCACCATTCAAGGGCTGGAATTGACAATGATCGACAATGACGGGGAACGGGTGGAACTACGGGCCAACTGCGCCCCGCACTTTCGACATGGCAAGGTCATAGGCGTCTATGTGTTCATGACAAACCGAACCGCTGCCACCCAACAAGGAGAGCGAATGCAACTGTTGGAAGCGGCTTTGGAAAACTGCGATCAGGAAATCGCCATCCTCGACGCCGGCATTCAGGCCCGCGACAAGAGCGTCAACATTCTGTTTGCCTCAGGCGCGTTCACCAGAAAATCGACGCATTGGGCGCGAAAGCCGCTGGATTCGAACGCTCACGGGGAGGAACCCGTTGTGGATTGGGCTGCGCCGGCTGACCTCGACGAGGCCCTCAAAGCAGCGTCAGGCTCCGACGCGCCGCCTTCCGCCGACTCGAAAGTAGCCGCCTGGAAGATCTCTCCCGTCAACAGCGCAACGGGAGAAATCACTGGATGGGTGGCGGCGAGGAATTTGGCCGCGAACGGGAGCGGTCGGGCCCGGTCCGGCGAATCAACGGCCCGCCTTCTCGAAAAGGTCGCTGAAGCCTCGTCGATCCCTTTGGCTCTACTGGATGAAACGGGCGCTCCCCGCATCGCAAGTGGCGCCTGGTCGCAAGTATTTGGAGATTCTTCAATCGATTCGACAAAGGACCGCGCCGCCGGTTTCGATGCATCACGGTCGACGTCGGATGTTTTGCCCTCCGAACAGTTGAAGGAGGCCCTGGCATTTGCCAGCGAGAACGGCGCATCCACATTGGAGATTGAGTTGAAGCGCGTTCCGAACATTCCAGATGGAGTTTACCATTTGCATGTCCTGCGAGCCGACCATGAGGCGAAGCCCGCGACATGGATCGCCCTTTTGGCCATGTCCCCACTACCCGCCGCAAATCCCGCGTCCGGCGCGTTCAAGGCCAGCGCGCTCCAAACACGGCTGGACGCCGTGGATTCGAGCCCCGAAGGCATCGCCGTTCTGATGGAAGAAAACTACACCTATGTAAATCAGTCTCACGCCGCCTTCTACGGCTACACCCCGAACGAACTGATCGGACAATCGTGGCGGAGGCTCTATTCCACCGAAGAGCAGGAAAGAATAGAAAAACTTGCCTTCCAAGCCTTGGAGGAAAACGGCCGTTGGAGCGGCCAGGTGACGGGGCAGCGAAAGGACGGTTCCATTTTCGACGCGGAAATTACGCTGGTCATGATGCCGGCCGGACATCTGGTTTGCTGTTGCCGCGATGTTTCGTCCTTCGTCAGAGCTAACCAAGCGCTCGAAAAGAACAACCTGCTGCTAAAGGAACTGTCCCAGCTCCACACGCAATGGATCGCCTCGACGGATACCCACCAAGTGTTTGAGAATCTCCTCTCGGCCGCTCTGGAATGTTCCAGAAGCAAATTTGGTTTCCTGGGGGAAACGCTGCACGACGAAACAGGAGCTCCCTATCTCAAGGCGCACGCCCTGACCAACATCGCGTGGAACGCTGAAACTCGCTCACTCTACGAAAACGCCGCATCAACGGGATTCGAATTCCGCAACTTGAACACTTTGTTCGGATGCGTGCTGATCTCCGAAACGACCGTCATCTCAAACAATCCCGCGGACGATCCTCGCAGCGGCGGAACCCCAAAAGGGCATCCCCCTCTGGAGTCGTTCGTCGGCATTCCCATCAAGTCCGGCGGCGCCATGATTGGCATGATTGGCCTCGCCAACCGAGAGGGCGGCTACGACAACGAATGCATCCAAGAGCTTGAGCCGCTGTTTCCCGCGTACAGCTCAATGATCATGGCGTTGCGCGCCAACCGGGAACGCAAAAGCGCGGAGGAAAACCTGCGAACCCGAACATCACAACTGGCCGCGGCCAATGAGGAACTCGCCGTGGCCGCCCATCTGAAGGACCGGTTTCTTGCCAACATGAGCCACGAGCTCAGAACGCCGCTCTCAGGGATTCTCAACCTGACCGAGGCATTGACTGAACAGTTCTACGGCCCGATCAACGAAAAGCAGCTATGCAGCCTCGAAACCATCGCGGACTGCGGCAACCACCTGCTATCACTGATCAACGATATCCTGGATCTCGCCAAGATTGACGCGAATCAAACACAGCTTCAGCTTGCCAGATGCAGCGCCCGGGAAATATGTGATTATTCCCTGCGAATGGTTGAAGGCTCCCGCGAGCTCAAGGATCAGGATTTGGCTTTCAGCATAGAGGGCGGCGATTTTGAGTTTTCCGCGGATCACCGACGCATCGCACAGGCCGTCGTGAATCTCCTGGCCAACGCGGTGAAATTCACGCCAGACGGCGGAAAGATCGAACTCGAAGCACGTAGAATTGCCGAGACCGAAGAGGCCGTGTTTGAGGTTCGTGATTCCGGCATCGGATTGCCGGAAGAAAACATCGATCGATTGTTCGAACCGTTCATTCAGTTGGACGACGGCCATTCGAAGAGTTACGCGGGCACCGGCCTGGGCCTCGCGCTCGTGCACAAACTCGTCGAACTTCACGGCGGCAGGGTCAATGCCCGAAACCGGGAAACGGGGGGCAGCGAATTTGAAATCATTCTCCCCATCAGAACCGCCAACTTCCAAAGCGCAAACCCCGGCGGCGCGGCGCAACCGGCAACCAAAGGCCCGCGCGGTTCTTCGCCCGCCAATCCATCGGAAAAGACTGTGCTGCTCGTGGAAGACAACCCCGTCAACGTGGAAACAGTTTGTGACTACCTGACCGGGCACGGCTTTGAGGTTTACACCGCAGGCAACGGCGCTGAGGGCGTGGCGCTCGCAAAATCGCTGGTTCCCGATGTCGTGCTCATGGATATCCAAATGCCCGTGATGGACGGCATCGACGCCATCAAGAAGCTGCGAAAAGACCCCAATCCAACCATCTCAGGCGTCCCCATCATTGCCCTCACCGCTCTTGCGATGATGTCAGATCGTGACGCCTGCATCGAGGCCGGGGCCACCATATACCTCTCCAAGCCCATCAAATTGCGGGAACTTACAGGACTGATACATGACTGCCTGGAAAAAAGCGGCTGAAGATCGCCTTTCGCTCATCGATTCGGTCATCCTGACCGTGGATGACGATCCGGTCATGCAGGAGTCCTTCCGGACAATGCTGGAGCCTGCCGGGGCGCAGGTGATGAACGCCCTGAGCGCCCCGGAGGCTCTCGATCAGCTCTCGGGGCTTACTCCCGATCTGATCATCACGGATTTGATGATGCCGGTGTTTGACGGAAGAGAATTCTGCGCGAGGCTTCGCGCCGATCGGCGATACGACGCCACCCCCGTCATCATGGTGACTTCAGACCGGGCTCCCGATGGCGCAATCAAGGCGCTCGAATCGGGAGCGGATGAGTACATAACCAAACCGATCAGACCCGCCGAACTCCGGGCGCGCGCCAAAAGCATGATCCGGTTGAAACGCACTTACGACGAAATTCAAAAACTCAATAAAATCCGGGAAGATCTAACCCTATCCCTGACCCATGACCTACGACATCCACTCACCTGCATGCGCATGCAAGCCGAAATCATGGAACAGGAGCATCGGGACGGCGCATTTACCCGCAACTGGCCCGAGGAGTTGACCCAACAGATCCGGAAACTCGATTCCATGCTGGACGACCTTCTGAGAATCGCGCGCGAAGCCGTCCATCTGCAGCCAGAATCGGAAACCGAAACCGTTGCGCTGAACAGATTTCTCGACGATATCGCCTCCAGCGACTCCGCAGCGAAACTAAGTCGCCGACATACATTTCGCTGGACCGATTCCCCCGTCCCGATCATGGCGCAAATCAACGCAAAAAACTTCCGCCGGGCGGTGGACAATCTTCTGAGCAATGCGCTGAAATATTCACCCTCGGGAGGGCTTATCGAGTTGAGCCTGAGTCGCACAGCGCGCGATACGGCTTTGATTCAAGTTTCGGACGAGGGCGTTGGCATCACCGACTCGGACAAGAACTCCATTTTTGAAAAATTTACGATCTGCGACCATGGTTCCAATCGATTCCAGCAGACGGGAGTTGGGCTGCACTTTTGTCAGACTGTCGCCACGAGCCACGGCGGTTCAATCCGAGCCCGGGACAACAGGCCTCGGGGAACAATTCTGGAGCTGGAGATTCCGTGCAAAGCAGCCGCGCCGGCTGACATCCCGGACTCCGGAGACGCGTGACACATGATCCCATTGCGGCCAAACTCACGACCGGGAGGCAACGCGAGCGCGCCGCCGATTTCCTGGTCCCTCGCCGCCAACACCCTCATCGCCGCGGCCTACGGCCTGCTGGGTCGGCTTAGCCTCGATTGGACGGGCGCGGTCACCATTGCCTGCCCCGCATGGCTGCCCGCCGGACTGGCATTTGCCGCCATCTACCGATTCGGAGCGCGCCTGGTTCCAGGTGTATTCTTGGGCGCCTTGATCTTGAATCTTCTAAATGTGCTGGAACTCGGACAGATAACTTCGGGACAATTGATCACACCGGCGGTGACGAGCATGGGCAGTTGCGCCGAGGCGCTTCTTTGCGCGGCATGTCTGCGCCGGTTGCAGGGCCCCATTCTTCTCCCTCAGAGCCCCACGCGCCTGGCGTTTCTCTTCTCATGCTGGTTTCTGGCGTGTTTGCTCTGCGGCCTTGTGGGCGTATTGCTCCTGCAACAACTCATCGGCCTCGACTTGCCCTCATTGAGCCAGACATTGATTTGGGCTCAGGGTGACTTGTGGGGCATTCTGATCGCCGTTCTGCTCCTTCGCTCCTTTATGGAACTGACCCGCCGCGACGACAAGTCGGAGGCCCGCACACTGATCGTCTACTGTTTGATTCAAGGCTGTCTCATCGCGCCGCTCCTAGTGGATACGGGACCCTTCGTCAGCGCCGCGTTGCTTGCCCTCACCCTGATCGTTCTTACGTTTGCGCAACGCCAACTCTCTCTCCTTTGGCTCGGTCCCGTCACCGCAGGCACCGTTCTGACTATCGCCATGTTTGTCGCGCACGGACTGCGGCTAGGCACGCCCGCGGAAGTCTCCAAGACCACCGCCATTTTTGCGCTCGCCGGAATCCTGGCCACAATCCATGCCGTGATCGTCGTATTCAGAGCCGACTTAAAACGCGTGCGTGAGATCAAGAATCCAATGCACAATTGCGAAGCCAACTCGTTCGATCCCGGTCCGGACCTTCGAAAAGCCACGTTTGCCGTGACCCTGATACTCACTGGAGCCATGGCGGTCAGCGCCGGACTAAGCCGGGCGGAGAAGGACCGAAATCGTGAGGCGCGCAACCAAAGTCTCAGCACCCTGTGTGAAGTCCTGATGAAGGAGTGCGAACAGCTTGAATTACGACTGTCCGCCCTTTGCAGCCTGGTCAATCTCTTGTCCAATGCCATCAAGTTCACGCCGGAGGGAGGCACCGTGGGAATCCGGCAAAGGCGGATTGGGGATGAAATCGAACTCATGGTCTGGGACACCGGCATTGGAATCGGAAAGAAAAGCCATTCCAAGATTTTCAAGCGTTTCACTCAACTTGACACAAGCCTGTCGCGGGCGAATGGCGGCGTTGGGATTGGGTTGGCCCTTGTAAGCGAGTTGACCAGTCTGATGGGGGGGCGCATTGCCGTAAAAAGCAGATCCGGCAGGGGGAGCCGTTTCTACATTCACCTGCCCCTGGCTCAACGGGTCGAACATGGAAGTCATTGCCACGCCCGAGCCTGAATGCAACGCTCTTTCCGACCCTCAAACATGATGCCTCCCCAAACGCCCGAATCTCCGGAATCTCTCTCCGGTAGGAACGCGAAACCGACCGTCGTAATGATCGAAGACGATGACCATCTCCGTGGCGCCTGGGGGGACTTTCTCAAACGTGAAGGCTACACTGTCGCCCTGGCCGCCAATGGCGAGCGCGGTCTGATCGCGGCGTCCCGCGCGCAACCGGATTTAATCATTCTGGACTGGATGCTTCCGGATGGGGATGGAATTCACGTCTGCGCCCAGTTGCGCGAGAAAAACATTGCCTGCCCCATCGTAATGTTAACCTGCATGGACACCCCGGAATCGGTGGTAAAGGGACTCGAATACGGCGCCGACGACTATTGGATCAAACCCGTGAGCTTCAAGGAGGCCCGCGCCCGAATCGGCGCGCTGCTTCGCAGGAATAAACGCCAATCGGACCTCCGGCGGTTTGTCTCAATCGGCAATCTGGAGATTGATCTCGATAGCCATCAGATTTGGCGCGATAAACGGAAGCTCGAACTCAATTCCAAGGAATTTGGAATCCTGGAACGTCTCATCTGCGCGCGCGGCGCCGTGGTAAGTCGCGCCCAATTGCTCGCGTCCGTCTGGGAGTATGACTTCGTCCTCGAAACGCGCACCGTCGACAACTATGTCATGTCGCTTCGGCGAAAAATCGAATCCGATCCGGCGAATCCGCAGCTGATTCGAACAATACGCGCGAAGGGATACCGTTGGGCTGAGGACTGACTCGGAAAAGACGGCAAATATCCCTTGTCCTCTGGCGGCACTGTCCGGCGTGGCAATCACCGGCGCATTGCCCGCCCTCACCCCGGAGCCGTCAGAATTCGTCGTAAAAAAACTCCGGACAAATCCTGGAGATACTGTCAAATCTTGTGGATGAGGGCCGGGGAGCGGCGGGCGCATCCTGA
>CAZFLK010000252.1:0-6796 GCA_964519245.1 uncultured Verrucomicrobiota bacterium | reverse complement strand
AAGCGCTGATCACGACGGAGTTTGGCCTGATTGTCGCCGTGGCGGCCCTGTTGGTTCATGGTTTTCTCTCCCGCAAGGCCAAGGGCGTCATCGCCAGCATGGAGCAAACCGCCGTGGCTTTCGTGAACGGGCTTTCCTTGCGCCAGGAATCGTCCGCCGCGCAACCGGACGAAGGCGCCTGATTCGGCTAATTTGGCGAGCGCTGTTTCATGTCCCATTCCCACTTCCATCATCACGGTTTCGAGGATCTACAGCATCTGCTGTGGCACGAGGGCGGTTGTGTGATGCTGCCGCTGTTCCTGATAGCCGCCTGGATCGGCTATTTGGCCGTGGACATGTTGATCTGGTTCCATCGCAATCAGCACGGCCGGCACGATGCCGCGCATCTGTGCGACTGCCTGGATGATCCGTCGCACGCGAAAGGTGAATCCCAAGCCATCCTGCGCTATGTGCGGGCCAGCGCGGGATCCTGCGAGGACATTCGGAACCGCGTTCGCGAGGTGGCTGGAGCAACGCTGCCCCGGATCAACGGGCGGCTGCAGTTTCTGGGCATCCTGGTCAGCGCCGCCCCGCTGCTGGGACTCCTCGGCACGGTTTTCGGCATGTTGGGCACGTTCCAGGCGCTGGGGGCCAAGGGCGGGGAGACCTTGGAACGCATTTCGCACGGCATTTCCGAGGCGTTGATCACGACCGAAGTCGGCCTGTTGATCGCCGTTCCGGGTTACATTGCCGTCTATCTTGTGCAGCGGAAGCGCAATCAGTTTCGCGCTTTTCTCATGCACCTGGAAACCCTGGCCATGCAGCGCCATCAGCACCACGAGGGCTGTGAGGCGCACGATCACTCTCACGCCCACGCCTGACGAGACTGCAACCATGTTGGGACATCGATTCATCCAGCCCGAGGACGAGAAGACGGACGTGAACATCTCGCCGTTGATTGACATGGTGTTCATCCTGTTGATCTTCTTCATCGTCACCACGGTGTTCGTTGAGGAAACCGGCATCGACGTCAACAAGCCGGAGGCGAGTTCAGACCTGAATCTGGAGAAGGAAAGCATCCTGATCGCCCTCACCTCAGGCGGCCAAGTAATCTACGGCGGGCGCGAAATCGGGGTCAATGGCGTCCGCGCGGTCGTGCAGCGGCTTTCCCAACAGAAACCGATGCCGGTCATTCTCCAAGCGGACAAGTCGGCCCACGCGGACCTGATTGTGCGGGTTATGGACGAGGCCCGTCTCGGCGGCGCGAAGGCGGTCAGTCTCTCCACGGAGCACAGGGGGCAGGGATAAGGGCTCATGGCTTACGATGATCCACAACGCATTGCGATCTACCAGCCGGCGCGTCCCTCGCCGGCGTGGCGGTGGGCGAGCATGGCCGCAGGCTTCATCCTGGCCTGTGCTGTCTTCCTTACGCTTCCGTTGACGCAGATGTTCGCCAAGAGCGACAAACCCGCCCCTCCGATTCAGACTGTCGCCGCCTACACCCCGCCGGAGCCGCCGCCGCCTCCGCCGGAGCCGGAGAAGGATTCGCAGCCGGATCGCGCGGCCGCCGCCGACCAACCGCGACCTCAGTTGAAAGAAGCCCCGAAGCCCATCAGCCTGCGCCAGTTGGAAATTGCCCTGAACCCCAGCATGGCTGACGCCGTTCAAGGCGATTTCAACTTTGAGTTCACCATGTCCGGTCCGATCGTCTCGGATTTCAAGGTCTTCGAGTTGGCGGAGGTGGATCAGCCGCCCGTGCCGCTGGCCAGGGCGAAGGCCGAGTATCCGCGCTCCCTGCGGCGCTCGCGAATCGATGGCCATGCTGTCATTCGTTTTATTGTCGATGAGAACGGGGCCACCCGCGACGCGAAGGCGATCGAGGCGTCGCATCCCGCGTTCGCGACGGCGGCCATCACAGCCATTTCCCGGTCTCGTTTCAAACCGAGCACGAAAGGCGGGAAGCCGGTTGCCGTCTGGGTTCAAGCGCCGTATCGATTCAACGCGCCGAAATGATGAAAATACGTTTTTCCAGGATCGGGTTATTGATGTGGCTAGTGTTTTCGGCTGCGCTGACGGCCGGCGCCGCGTCGGGTTCGGGCGCGGAGTATTGGCGGGATCCGGTATTCCTAAAGCGCTTCATGGGCAGCTACGGTGTCCGGTCCGAGATCGAGCCGAGCATTAGTCCGGAGGAGAAGGCGGTGTTTGACGGCATTGTCGCGCAGATTCAATCGGACCCCGCCGGAGCCATCCAGAAGCTCAACTCGGCGACGACGTCATCCTCCAGCGCGGCCCTGGACTTCACGTTGGGCAATCTGCACTTCCAGCAGGAGGATTTTGCCGCAGCCGCTCCCCGCTACCGCGCCGCGATCGAGAAGTTTCCCGACTTCATGCGCGCGCACAAGAATCTGGGAATGGCCGAGTTCCGCAACGATCGCATTGAGGACGCCATCAAATCCCTCGCCAAGTCGCTGGAACTGGGCGGCGAGGATGGCGGCGTCTATGGCGTGCTTGGGCACGCCTACCTGAAAACGGAGCGCCATACGTCGGCGGAGTCCGCCTATCGGAAGGCGCTCTTGTTTGATCCGGATTACCTGCCTTGGAAGGAAGGCCTCGCGAACGCGTTGCTCGCCCAGGAACGGTATGCATCCGCGGTGGTTCTTTTCGATGAGTTGCTGCGCGCCGACAGCGGCAAAGCGATCTATTGGCTGGGACAGGCGGACGCCTACCTTGGGTTGGGCCGGTCGCTGGATGCGGCGTCAAACTACGAGATGGTGCGTCGGATGGGCAAGGGGTCCATGAACAGTCTCCTCAACCTGGGTGACATCTACCTCAACGAGGACCTTTCCGATCGGGCTGTCGTCGTTTACCTGGAGGCTTTGGATCGAGGCGGCGACGTTTGCGTTGATTGTCTTTTCGATCGTTGCGACGCGGTGGTGTCCCGCGCGGATGGCGAGGACGCCACACGCCTGTTTGCAGCCATTCGTGAGAGCCGTTCAGACGGGCTATCCAAAGAACACGAGCTCAAACTGCTTCGGCTGGAATCCCGGGTGATGATCGCGCGAGGCGACGTCGACAAGGCGGTCGACATCCTCAACAAGATTCTCGAGCGAGACCCCCTTGATGGCGAGTCCTTGTTGTTGCTTGGCGAATACCGCGCAGACGCCGGTGAGCGCGACCAGGCGGCCTTGTTGTATGAGCGGGCCGGGCGGATTGAGGGATTTGAGGCGAAAGCCTTGGCGCGGCGCGCGGAGTTGTTGGCGCAGCGGAACAAGTTCAAAGCGGCGATTGGGCTGTTGCGCAACGCCCAGGCGATCGATCCGCAGCCCAATGTCGCCGCGTTCCTCGATCAGGTTGAGCGTCTGGCCAAGGCGTTCGCGGAATAAGAGCCTCGCGGTTTCAGAAATTCACGGTCATTCCGAGCGTCACGTTCCTGCCGGGCAAAGGCGCCACATCCTTGATCACCGAAACGTGATTGCGGATCTCCTCGTTGGTCAGGTTCGCCCCTTTGACGAAAAAGGTGGTGGATCGATCCCCCCACTGGTGGGTCCACTGAAGATTCGCATCAAGTTGCGTGAAACCTGCGGTTGCGGTCTCAAAGGTCTGTTGAATTCGGTTCATGGCCGCGGCGCGTCGAAGCTCGACGCCGACGCGCCATGGTCCCTGCTCGTATTCCAGTCGGCCTCCGATTCGGAGCGGAGGCGTGCGTGGCAGGGGCGTGGTGGCCGTCAGATCGTCGGCGCGAACCCAATCCAGCAAGGCTGTTAGATCGAGTTGCCGGTCGCTCGTTTCCGGCAGCAAGTGAAAGGTGGTCTCCCACTCGACGCCGCGAAACCTGGCCTCCCGTTGGATATACCGGAATATCGGCAGGCCGCCCACTTCCCACCCTGGTCCGAGACTCGACAAGAAGATGTAATTTTCGAAGTCGTATTGAAAGTATGTGAAGCTGCCGGTGACCCGACCGCCGGTGCGCTCGAGCGTCAACTCGAAGTTCTGTGACTGTTCCAGATCCAACCCGCCTCCCTCCGGGACGCCGGGAATGTCATAGAACCCCCCGATCTCGAAGGTTCCAGTCGCGAGGTGGGGGCCGTTGGCGAACAATTCTGCGGTCGCGGGAGGACGTTGGGCAAAGGACCAGTTCCCCGAAAGCTTCCAGTTCTCAGACAGGTCGAACTCGACGCCGCCCGAAAAACTCAGCGCGTGAAAATTCTGCAGGAGGCGGGCATTGCGTCGGCCGATCACCTCCACATCCTGCGCCTCCCATCGGCCGCCAACCTGGAAACGCAACCGGTCCAGCTCGTAATTCTCGATCAGAAACAAGGCGAAGTTGCGGGTAAAGCTCTCGGGGGTGTTCACCTCCGGACCGCGGGAGTTCAAGTGGTTGTAGGTGAACGCGGAGCCGATTCCGCCGAAGAGATCGCCGACGCGCGCATGATCGATCTGCAGACGGTTGTCAAACTCCTCCTTTTCATAGAACGTGCCAATCAATGTCCCCTCCAGCTCGGTGTGTTGGTACGTGGAGATTCCTGCCCGATAAGTGACCTCCTCAATGGCTTCGATCGG
The DNA here is from genome assembly GCA_964519245.1 of uncultured Verrucomicrobiota bacterium. Taxonomy (GTDB): domain Bacteria; phylum Verrucomicrobiota; class Verrucomicrobiia; order Limisphaerales; family JAYPEY01; genus JAYPEY01. The sequence continues at coordinate 2,257 of CAZFLK010000252.1, read as the reverse complement.
ATTGTAGAGGTCCACGTCGATATCGAAGCGTCGTTGCCGTAAGTCGATGCTCACGGTCGTCGCGGTCGGCGCGACAACGCCGACAAGATGGTTGTGCGCATCACTGTGGAAGGGCACGCCGTACTGCGAATCGAGGACGCTGTAGGATACGCCGATTCTGCCTTTCTCCCAGAATTTCGCTGCGCCCAAGGTCGCATTCTCGGTAGCGACCCAGGTGCTGGGAAGCTCGTCCCTAGGGTTGGGGCCCGAGGTGATGGCGTTCAGCCGGGCTAGTCCTGGAATCTTGTAATCTTCAGCCCTTCGGATCAGGCCGTTGAGTTGGATTGCCCAGTCCTCATTGCCCAAGGTCGAAGCAAGGACGCCAGTCCGTCCGTTGGACACGCTTTCCCAGCGTCCGCTGACCGCCCCCTCAACGAAGCGCGCCGGCGGCCCCTTGGGAATATTCTTGGTTTCCACATCGACCACACCGCCAATTGCAGAGCCGCCGTGCAACAAGGTTGCGGGGCCGCGGATGATCTCCACCTTGCGCGCCAGGAGAGGCTCGATCGTGACGCCGTGATCCGGGCTCGTGTCCGAGATGTCGCCCGTCCCAATGCTGTTCTGGAGAACTTTGACCCGGTAACCGCTGAAACCCCGGATGACAGGTCTGCTGGAGCCGGGTCCGTAGGAACTCGAGGTGACTCCCGGCTCCCAGAGAAGCGTGTCCCCCAGCGATGATTGCAGCTTCAATTGCAGATCCGCCTCGTTCAGCAGGGAGCGTGTGTCGATAACACTTTGCTGGACGGGAACAAGCGTATCACTTTCCACCGTGGTTTCTTCCATGAAAAAGATGTTCGTGGAAGCCGGGGAATTTGTTTGGCCAAAAAGGGAGGCCGAACAGGAACAGGCCAACGCTGCCAGAAGGCCAAAACCAAGATTTTGCCGCCAACCCCCGCGATGTTGATGGACACCAAGGTTCATGCGGTTTCGGAGCGGTTCGTCATTCGTGAGTGTGACATGGAGTTTCAGAAACGGCGATTGGCCCAATATTGATTGATGCTTATTCGACGGGCACGCCCTGTGCTATCACAATTCTTGCGAGAATCCGCGCCTCGAGCTGACAGTGGAATCACTGTTGCATATGGTTTGCAATTAACTTAAGTTGCTGCCAATGAATCTCAAGCGCAAACTCGCGGCAACTGTTTTATGAAGCCGGCTCAAATTCCAACCTGGTTGTTTACGCGGGCGATTCTGACGTTGGTGGTTGCGCTTGCCGGTGCGCAGGGGAGCCGTGCAGCGGAACTGAAACTTCTGGGTCACTACGACCTCAACGTAGGTTTTGCAGATGGAGTGGGGTGGCAGTTCAACCTATTTGATTTCAGCGATGAATCTCGGATTGACCCTCGGTTGATCGATGTGGGCGTCACCGATGTCGGGAAGTTGGTTGTGCCGTCGGATGCCGCTTTTGCGCCGCTCGGCGCCCCGTTCGGCGCCGCGTATTGGCAGCTTCCACAGCCAAACACTCCGGGCATCATATTTCTGGGCTATCGAACAGAAGATGTTGATCCCGAGCCGTTCCTGCCCTTTTTTGGCACACCGTTCATGTCGCTCGAAATGACTGCGGTTCGGGGCAGCGGGGTGGATCGCGGTGGTTTCTTCTCGATGTACCAGACAGATGCGTTTGGGACGCCAACCTTCCAGTACACCTCTTCGGATGGGGTTGGCAACAACGACATCCAGTCCCCCATTCCGTTGCCGGCGCACGCGCACTACAATTGGGCCTTTACGAAGCCCGGCGAGTATCACGTTACATTTCGATCCGAGGCGACCATGACCGAACCGCCGAATAACGGCGTGGTTACCAACGGCCTGGGCACATTCACGTTTTTTGTGCCGGGAACCACGAATCTCAACATTCTGGATGACGGTGAAGTGGATCTGGAATTCGGATTCAGCGGCGGGATGTGGCATTCCCCGGAAGTCTTGAACCCGGCGGTGGGATCTGCGCCGGTCGGCAATGTTGTGCTCCATGCGGACTCCGCTTCCAAGACGATGTTGCCGGCGGATGTCCAGTTCAACGGACTTGGCGCGGTGGGCAGCGACTTTTGGGTCCTGCCCCAGAATGACACGCCGGGACTCCCGGCGATTGGGTTGGACGGTGATGGTGTTGCGATGGGGCAGTTCCAGGGAGATGAGTTTGCGCTGGAACTTCAAGCCATTGATGGCCCGCAGGATGGCCACGTGATCATCTTCCAAACCGACGCCTTGGGAACGCATA
>CAZFLK010000251.1:0-6968 GCA_964519245.1 uncultured Verrucomicrobiota bacterium | reverse complement strand
GTCTGCCTAGGTTTGCCCAGTCAGACTAACATTTCAAATACTCCAGTTTTCGGGGGGCGCGCCAAATGTGCCTGGTTGGCGGAATCTGGGGCGATGCGTTTACGGCGGTAAGTTTCCGGGCAAGGTCAGGTATCTCATGTTTGCGAGTTGGAGTCGGGACCGGGCGGAGCAGGTGAGGAGGGCGCATGCCGTACTGGATCAGTTGGGGCCGGAAGATCGCTTGATCATTGACGTGCGCCCGAACGGCGGCGGGGATGAATTGCTTGCGCGGGAGATAGCGGGTCGCTTCGTGGATCGGCCGGTGGTGTATGCAAAGAACCGGAATCGCGATGCGTCCCTACCTGGAGGCTTCACCCCGGTTCATGAACGTCGCCTGAAGCCGAGCGGGAAGGGGGCTGCATTCAAGGGCAAGATCGCCGTCCTGATGGGGCCGGTCAACATGAGCAGTTGCGAGGCGTTCTTGCTCATGATGCGGCAGGTTCCCGGATGCAAACTCATCGGAACCAGGTCTTACGGCTCATCCGGGAATCCCCAACCCGTGGAGTTGGCGAATGGGGTGACGGTTTACCTGCCGAGTTGGCAGGCGATGGACGCGGAGGGAAACCTGATTGAAGGGAAAGGCATTGAACCGGACATCCAGGTCGCGTGGAAGCCGGGCGGGGGCGATCCGGTCATTGAAGCGGCTTTAAGGTATCTGGCGCAGTGAAAGGAGATCGTCTTTCACATCATCCCAATCAACCCATCTCCCCTCCGTGTCGGCCCGGTCGATGATGGCATCGAGATCGATTCCGGCACGTTTGCGCCGTTCTGAAACCAACGCAGCCGAAATTCGGTTCAGGTCAATGTCCGACAGGTTCGAGATTTCACGTTAGATTTCGGAGACGCTCATTTTCGAGGGAACGCAGCAGCGAAGAGGGTGAAAGGCAATGTTGATCCCGAAGACGGGACACATCCGCGCTCCGCCCGGTTTCACTCACATTGCGCCAACATCGAACCAAGAAAAAGACGCCCCGGAAGGGGGCGTCTTGATGATTGTGAATTTTACCTTAGGTCGGCTCAGCCGAGCAGTTCGCGGATGGGCTTGCCGTTGCGGACGATCATGATGGGGCGTCCGGAAGGGGTGTGGTATTCCTTGGTGTGGTCGATTCCGAGCGTCTGGTAGAAGGTCGCGGCGACGTCGTCGGGACTGATGGCGCGATCCTTGGGGCCTTCGCCCTTGGCGTCGGATTCGCCCACGACCTGACCGCCCTGGATGCCGCCGCCGGCGAGGAGGCAGAACATGGCGCGCGGGTAGTGGTCGCGGCCCGGAGTGCCGTTGCGGGTCTTGACGAGCGGGGTGCGCCCAAATTCGCCGGTGACGAAGACCGTGGTGGATTCCAACAGGCCTTTCTCCTCGAGCGACGCGTAGAGTCCGGCGAGGCCCGCGTCGAGCTTGGGCAGGTTCTTGTTCTTGAGAGTGTTGAAATTGTCCCGGTGGGTGTCCCAGCCGCCAAGATTGACGGTGACGAAGCGGACGCCGGATTCCACGAGGCGGGTAGCCAACAGGCAGCTCTGGGAGAAATCGTCCTCGCCGAAGAGCGTGGAGATGGCCATGGACTCGCGGCTGAGGTCGAAGGCCTCGCGGGTCTTGGTGGAACGCATCATGTCGTAGGCGCGCTGGCTGAAGTCATCCATGCCGGAGAGCAGGGCGTCCTGTTGGGCGAAGTCGCCGAAGGCGTTGTCATACTTCTTGAGCATGTTGTGGCGACGGTCGACGTCCTCCACTCGGATGCCGGAGAGGCCGCGGACATTGAGCTGCTGGCCGGCCTTGGGCGTGGTTCCCAACTCGAAGGGGCCGTTCTCGACGCCGAGGTAACCGGTGGGGTTGGAGCCGCCCTTGGGAATCGCCACAAAAGGCGGAATCGCCGGATCATTCTGGAGTTCCTTGCTGACGACGGAGCCGTAGGCCGGGAACTGCAGCGAGGGCAGGGGACGATTGCCGGTCTGCATGTAGAGCGAGCCGAGCTTGTGGGCCGCCAGGGTGTGGCTGACGCCGCGAAGAATGGCGAACTTGTCCGCGACCTTGGCCAACTTGGGAAGATGCTCGCTGAACCGGATGCCGGGGACGTTGGTCTTGATCTCCTTGAACTCGCCGCGGTGCGTCTCGGGCGCATTGGGCTTGAGGTCGAAGGTGTCCATGTGGCTCGGACCGCCGGAGAGGCGCACGAAGATCGCGGCCTTGGCCTTGGCGTCCTTGACGTGACCGGAGCCGGAGAGCGCCGTGTAGCCGGACAGGTTGAGGCCGACGCCGGCAAGGGCGCCCACCTTGAGGAAGTCGCGGCGATTGACGCCGTCGCAGTATTTGTGTGTAGCCATCTTTCTTGGGGAGGGTTGGAGAGTTGGTGTGTGGTGCGTGGTGTGTGGTGTGTGGTGCGTGGCAGATTACTGAAAACTGATCACTGACTACTGGTCCGCTCAGTGATTCACCATGAACTCCTTGGTGTTGAGCATGGCCCAAAGGAGTTCCTTGACGCCGGCGGAGACGGATTCGGCCTTTGCCAAGTCTTCCTTCGCGGCCAGAAGTTCCTCGGCCGCGGGGCGGCGGCTGACGGTGCGGAGGAAAACCTCCTCGATCAGTTCGTCGGCATTTGCCTTGACCGATTGCTCGCTGTCCTTGCGGTCTCCAATGATGGACATGAGTTTCTTTCGTTCGGCCTTGAACCGGGAGAGCGTTTTACGGTTGGCGTTGAGGGCGTTATTGTAGCGTTTCTTTTCGACGTCGCTGGCATCAGTTTCCGGTTTCTCCGGGATTCGTTTCTTGATCTGTTTCTCCTGTTTGTTGAGGGCCGCGAGACGCTTTTCGGCGCGGACGCGTTTGGCGTCGTTGGTGGGCGACTTGCCCTCGGCGCGTTCGAGTTCAGCGATCCAGCCGCCCTTGCTGGAGCCGAGGCGGGCCCAGATGTCCTGGTCGTTCCTGACATACAGGGTCTGCAACAGGGTGGGGTCGTTGGTGCGCTCGCAATCACAGGTGGTTTCACGGACCGGCTTGCCGAAGATGGAAAGGGCGTAGGTCGAACCGCCGCGTTGCTTTCCATAGCCGGGTGTCCCGCTGCCGCCGATGCTTCGCATGTCCATGTTCGTGACCATTTCCTCTGCAACGGCCGGGGCCCCGGTCGCTTGGGCGATCGCGTCGTTGACGACCTCCGCCGGGATGCGACGGAGGACCATGCGGCTGAAATTCTTTTCGTCCAGCTTGTTGGTGTCGTTGGATTTCCAACTGCGCTGGTAGGCGTCGCTGTTGAGGATCTCGTTGTGCAGCCACTTCATGTCGAAGCCCTTGGCAATGAAGGTCGTGGCCAGGTAATCCAGCAGGGCCTTGTTGCTGGGCGGATTTGCCAGGTTCATATCGTCGGCGGGAGCGACGATGCCGCGGCCGAAATAGTTCTCCCAGACGCGGTTGACGAAGGCGCGGGCGAAGTAGGGGTTTTCGGGGGAACGCAACCAATCCATCAACGGGGACCTGGGGTCTGAGAATTGGGAGTCCATGACTTCCTCGCCGCCCAAGACGCGCGGGGTGATGACCCGGCCGGTGTATTTCGGGTTCTTCTTCTTGAGGCGAGCCAGTTGCTGCTTGCTGAGCTTCTTCGTGTTGGCGGGCCGGGAAATATAGACTTCCTGGATTGGGACGGGCTCGCCGCGTTGTGCGCGACGTTTGATCTCGGCGTAGACATCGCGGCGATTGTTCTTCTTTCGCGTGTAGCCGACCTTCTCATTGATTTCGTTGGTCAACTCCTTGTAGCCCATGTCGCCGCGGTCGTTGCGATTGGAGCCATAGGCAACCCGATCGAAGAAGGCCTGGAACTGCTCGAAGTCTTTCTGCGTCCATTGATCGAAGGGGTGTTTGTGGCATTGGGCGCACTGAATGCGGACGCCGAGGAAGGAGTGGCTGAAGGCGAGGGCCTTTTCTTCCGGCTTCCGAACGTTGCGGCGAGCCCAATACCAAGGCATGTCCTCGCGCTTGGCGAAGTCATGGGGGTCGCTCTTGCGGAGGTAGGAGGCCATCTCGGAGGCGTAGTCGAGGTAGGACTTGTCGGAGTCGCGGCTCTTGCCGAGAACGATGCCGGCGATGAGCTCGTCATAGGGGGTGTTATCGGCGACGCGAGCATAAATCCAGTCATACCACTGGCGGCCCATCTGGGTGCGGAAATTGCGGTCGTTGATATTACGCGCGTTGTTGCCGGTGATGTCGCAAAGCTTCGTCGTCCACCAGGCGGCGTAACCCGGGGACTCAAGCAGTTTCTCGATTTTGCGGGCGCGCTTGTTGGGGGATTTATCGGCTTCGAACGCGCGGATCTGTTTCGGCGTGGGCAGCGTGCCGGTGAGGTCGATGCTGACGCGGCGAAGGAACTCGAGATCAGTGCAGACTTGGGAGGGAACGATGCCTACCTTTTTCAGCTTTTCGCCGATGAGTTGGTCGACCTTGGTGCGGTTTGCGACCTCGGGGTAGTTGTCCCCGACCTTGTCGGAAACCGGGAGCATGACGGGGATTGGGTGGACGCCGTTGTCGTAGAACGCGACGACATGCGTGTCGCCGCTGGCGAGCGAGGTGACGCTGCCGAATTCATCGATTTCAGCGACCGACTCGTCGTTGGTGCGAAAGCGGGTGATCTGGGTGACGTCCTCGACCGTGCCGTCCTGCCAGTAGGCGAAGACCTGAAGCTGAACCTTCTGGCCTGGCTTGCTGAAAACGATTTCCCGGGGGAAAACTTCCAAGCGGTCGAAGACGCCAGTTTCTTCAACATCAATCTTGGCGCCGCCCTTGATCCAGTTCAGGACCAAGTTGTATTCCCAGCCGTCCTTGTCGAAGCGCTTTTTGCCGCGGTGCTTCACCTCCATGGTGGGCTTGGTGAGGATGAGACTGTTTTTCGGATCATCGACCAAGGTCCGGATTTCGCCCTCGTTGCCGTCGTTGTCCTGGGTGATGGCCTTGTGGTCCTTCTCGAAGTCGTAGCCGAAGAGCGAGAGTTGGAAGCCGCCCTGACCGGAAAAGGAGCCGTGGCATTCGCGGCCGCTGCAGCCGGTGCGGCTCATCAGCGGCACGACGTGGCGGCGGAAACTGGGGCGCTCGGCGGTTTCAGCGGACTGGAAGCGTTCGCTGAAGGACGGGAGCCGCTTGGGGGCTGTAGATTCGCCTGCGATGGCCGAGAAGCAGGAAAACAAGAAGAGCGCGGCGACTGAAACGGCGCTGGTCCATGTCGGGGCGCCGGGTTGCTTTGTAGAAAGGTGGATCTGGCTCATTTTCTAAGTTGAAAGTCGGGTTGGCCGAGGGGGCTGAGTGGCGGTGCCAATGTGGTCGAGATTGCGGCGCTGGCAGACATCGAGTAGCTCAAATTTCCGTGGGGAGCTCGCAGTTGATGGGTTGTAACGCGGTTATCCAGTCTGGCGCAACTGCAATCTGCAGCGAGCTTGTTCGACTTTGATGGACGCTGGAGAACGGAGGCAGGTTGCACTCAAAACAAAAAAAGTTTCGCAGGCGCGATATTCTTTTTGAGGAGGTGCGGATGGGACTGCGGAGAGGCCTCCGCTGCGCCACGGGCACAGGCACTGGTTTGCTTTGGTTGAACCAAGGCGCAGAAACGCCACCCACCCTTCGATGTCCAAGACACAACCGCCGCTGTGTTGTTCGCAGGTCGGCTTGGGAGGCAGCGATGCCGGCAGGCGATGCCGAGGGCGGAACGGCGGCGCGTGGTTATGCTCCCGCGCTGACCCGCAAAGCGTGTCGCTGATAGGCGGCGAGCCACTTGAGCAGTTTCCCGTATTCCTCGGCCGGCAGCAGATACTGATTCCTCTCATACATGCCGGTGGCCGTCTCAATCTCGGAAGGGCGGGCGGACGTGGCGATGACGCCCTTCACGAAATCCGTATCCAAGGTGCCGCCGTTCAGCGCCATTACGGGGCGGATGTCGATGCGCTTCTCCTCGGCGTAGGCCTTGCATTCGAGCAGGTAGCGGGCGTTGGCGGAACGACTGAATACGCCGGCGATGTCGTGGCTGCCGTCTCGGGTGCGGGTGTGGAACTCGGTCTTGAAGTTGTGGGGCTCCAGTTGTTCGCCGATGACCTCCAGGAATCCGCTCATGGTGAGCGAGTAAAGCTTCTCCGGATTGCGTCCGTAGAATTCCGACAAGTGAATATTGATGTCGGCACAGATTTCGTTGATGGACTCCGCGCCAAGCTTGCGGGTTGTATCGAACTCGGAACGCAGCCAGAAGAACTTCTGCTGGATGGCGGATTGGTGCCCCCATTGCTCCTGCTGGACCAGTCGCTTGAGAAGACTGATGTCCGCGCGGATGGACTCCACGGCGGCGGGCGCTGCGGCGAGGGCGGTGGCGACGCATTCCGCCGCAATCTCCGAGGTGGAGCTGATATCACGGCCGGTGCAGGTCTTGGCGGCGAGAGCGGCGGTACGGGCGGCGGCTTGCGCTCGCTGTGATCGTTCGAGGGCTTCTTCAGGGGGGGGCGCGACCTGGTTCAGCGCTTGCTGCGCGGCGGTTTCAGCCATGCTGACGGTGAACTCCGCCTGGGTCTGAAGGCTGAACCGTTGCTCGTGCGGAGCGGCTGCATACTCCTCGGCGGCGGTGATGGCCTTGTCCAATGCCTCAATACGGAAGTCCGGCGCATCCGGCCAGTTCAGGGCAAAGAGATGTTCGACTCGGCGAGCTGTGCGTGCGGCGAAAAGGACTGCGACCGGCTTGGGAAGTCCGATCAGATCCGAGGGTGAGGGGGCATTGTTCAATTCATCGAACATGGCAGACGAGGCTAGGCGAACCGGTGGGCTTTGGCCAGTCGGGATCGAGAAGTGGAACTGAATGGGAGGAAGGCAGTAATTCCTTCGTTCGGTCGCAGCTCCCGCCGATTCTCGTCGTACTGGCGCTACTGGTGACAGGCTCGATATCGAGGAAAGGGCTCGACGCGGCGGCGAGGGTGTGGTT
>CAZFLK010000250.1:0-6996 GCA_964519245.1 uncultured Verrucomicrobiota bacterium | reverse complement strand
CGGCATGGAAGGGATGAGCGAACTGTGGGCGATCGGGCCGGCGCATTCCGTGCAGGTGCCCGTGACGGATGGCTTGGGCGCGTTGGCGAAATCCCTGCCGTCGCCGGATTGGTCCGCCTTGAGCGGAGGGCCGGTGTACGTCGCGGCCCTGACCATTGCGATCGTGGCCACGCTGGAAACGCTCCTGAACCTTGAGGCGGTGGACAACTTGGACAAGCAGCAGCGCGTTTCGCCGCCCAACCGCGAGTTGGTGGCCCAGGGCGTGGGCAACATGACCTCCGGGTTGCTGGGCGGTCTGCCGCTCACATCGGTGATCGTTCGCAGTTCCGTAAACGTGGACATGGGCGCCAAGACCCGTTTGTCCTGCTTCATTCACGGAGTTTTTCTCTTTGGCTTGGTGGCGATGTTTCCGGCGATTCTGAATCGGATCCCCTTGGCGTCACTGGCGGCGATCCTGTTGGTCACGGGTTTCAAGCTGGCCAATCCCGCCTTGTTCAAGCAGATGCACAAGGAGGGGCAGAACCAGTTCCTGCCCTTTGTCGTCACGGTGTTGGCGATCGTGTTCACGGATCTGCTGGTCGGCATCATGATCGGCATGGCGGTGTCGATCGGATTCATCCTGCGGAGCAACTTGAACCGGCCCTTGAGGCGTATTGTCGAGAAGCATGTGGGCGGCGATGTGCACCGGATCGTTTTGTCCAACCAGGTGAGCTTCCTGAACAAGGCCGCGATCTTGAAGGCGCTCCACAGTTTCGAGCGCGGCAGCCAGGTGGTGATCGATGCCCGCAATTCGGATTATGTCGATCCGGACGTGCTTGATTTGATTCACGATTTTGAGACAACCACCGCGCCGGCGCACGATCTGAAAGTCAGCCTCCTGGGACTTAAAGAGCATTACGACAAGATGGACGATCGCATCCAGTATGTGGATGTTTCGACCCGCGACATTCAGCAGGACAGCACGCCGGAGCAGGTTTTGGAACTGCTGAAGGCGGGCAATGAGCGATTTGTCAACGGCGAACAGATCATGCGCGACCCGCGGCGTCAGATTGGCACCACTTCGGAGGCTCAGTTTCCGTTGGCGGTGGTGTTGGCCTGCATGGATTCCCGAATTGCCACGGAGATGGTGTTCGACCTGGGGTTGGGCGACATCTTCAGCGTCCGCCTGGCCGGCAATGTGGCGGCGACAAAGGGGTTGGGCAGCATGGAGTATGGTTGCTCGGTCGCGGGGGCCAAGTTGCTCCTGGTGATGGGGCATACCCGCTGCGGAGCAGTCAACGCCGCCATCGATCTGGCGGACAAGGGGGCCGATCCCGTGGAGGCGACCGGTTGCGAGCACATCGGCGGCATTACCGAATGCATCCAAAAAGCGATCGATCTGGAAACCACGATCCAGGACGACCGCACCTCGGCAAATGAAGCGTTTTCGGACCGGGTGACCGAGCTGAATGTCCGTCAGACCATGAAGGAAATTCCGGAGAAGAGCGGCACGCTGCGACGGTTGGTGGAGGAAGGGAAGATCCGGATCGCCGGCGCGGTCTATGATATCAAGACGGGCAAGGTGACGTTCCTGGATTGAGCGTAGGATCTTTCCAGAAAAACGGCCAATCAACGGTCTCGTCGTTCACTCTCCAAGAGCGAGGGCGACGCCTTGGCGTGCAATTTTCCCGGCGTTGAGGCGGAATCAAGCAAGGCCGCATGGCTTGGGGCAGGTCCCGCTCACCCGAAGCACTTCTTCAGGTAATCGATGCTCTGGGTCGCGATGGCCTCGGCTCCAACTTCGAACTTGAAGACTTCCACGGAAACGTAGCCGTCGTAGTCCACTTCCTTCAGGGCGTCGGCGATGGGCACGAAATCGACGTCGCCGAATCCGGGCCCCTTGAGATTTGCGTCGTTGGCGTGGAAATACGCGAAGTGGGGATGCGAGGCGCGGATGATCTCCGGAATTGATTTCTCCTCGGAGCACATGGCCTTGCAGTCGATGATGATCTTGAAGGCGTCGCTTTGGAACTGCTCGACGAACTCGATGGCCTGCTCGGCGGTGTTGATGAAGTTGGTCTCGCTGGGGGCGAGCGGTTCGAAGCAGATGACAATGCCGGTTTCCTCGGCCCGCTTGACGGAGGCCTTGAAGGCCTCGGTGGCGCGTTGCCAACCGGTTTCGAAGCTCACCCCTTCCTCGAGGTTGCGCTGGTAGGGGGAGCCCACGATGATGCGCTTCCCGCCGATGTCGTGGCAGAAGTTCACGAGTTGGACGAGGTAGTCGGAGGTTTTCTGACGGACCGCGTCATCGTCGGTGGTCAGGTGCATGCCTTCGGTTTTGACCAGAACCCAGTGAATGCCGGTGATTTCGATGCCAACCTCGGCGGCGGCCGCGCGAATTTCGCCGCGTTGTTCCGGGGTGATTTTGGCGACGTCGGTGTTGACTGTGAAGGGGGCGATTTCGATGCCGTCGTAGCCGGCTTTCTTGGCGAAAGCCATCGATTCCTTCATGTCCCAACCGTCGAAAATCTCGTTGCAGATGCCGAATTTGATCATGCGCGATTGTTTCCAGTCGGCGCGCCGGCTGTCGAGATTGGAATGGGAATTATCCCTTGGGGAGGGGGGCGGACTCAGGCCGGGCGCGGGGCAGGGGGATCTTCGGAAGATCGGGGGCGCTGTTGGTGGGGGCGCTGCGTTCCGGCAAGGGCGTGTTGGTCGAAACCGCCACGGGCGCCGGAATGGGCGTGGGCGTGGCCGTTACCGGAGGGGTTGCGGAATCGTCGGAATCGGTCTGTTTCTTGGCGTCCATGTCCTCCCCTGCTGCGTCGGTGGTCTCGGTGGTTTCCGGTTCGGGTTCGGGTTCCGGTTCGGGCATGGGAGCGGGAGGCTCCTCGACTTTCAATTCCTCGGGCATGATGACGAGTGTGATGCGCCGGTTCTGGGCGCGGCCCTCCTCGCTGTCATTGCTGGCGATGGGGTGGTATTCGCTGTGGCCGACGGCCGCGAGGCGCATCGGGTCGATGCCCGCCTCGGTCTGGAGATACTGAACGGCGGCGACGGCGCGTCCGGCGGACAATTCCCAGTTGCTGCGGAAGCGTCCCGAGCCGCCCTTGAAGGGGATATTGTCGGTGTGGCCGATGACGTGGATAGGGCGGTTCGGAAGATCCTGGAGGGCGGTCGCGACGTCGCTGAGGATCTGCTTGCCTTCCGCTTTCAGCTCAGCCTTGCCCAGATCGAAGAGAACGCGGTTGAGAATATCGACGGACAACTTGCCTTCGAGTTGATTGATGGTGACATCCTTGGATTTCAATTGCGCCTTGAGGTCGGTTTCCAGCTTGGACTTCAGGGTGTCGGCCTCCTGGATCTGCTGCCGGAGTTGGGTGACTTCCGAAGAGAGGGAATTGTTTGCGTTCTCCAGGGCGGTCTTGGCCTGCTCGAGCGAGTTTTTCTGGGTTTCGAGGCCTTCGACCATCTTCATGGTCTCCTGAAGATTCTTTTCCAGCGTGTCGTTCTTGGCGCGCAGGTCGTTGACCGAAACGGCGCCGTTGGTCTTCGCCTCCTCTGCCTTCTGCTGCGCCGTGTTGAGATCGGCCTGGGCCTTGTCGAGTTGCAGTCGTTGTTGGTAAACCTTGAACCCCAGGCCGCCGATGGCGAGAATCGCCAAGAACCCCAAGAAAATGTTCCAAGCTTGCTTTGGCATGGCGGGAGCTTAGAACCCGGCCCCGCAATAGACAAGCCCCGGACGTGACAGTTTTTGCGTGTGACGGGGCGGTTTGGGGCTGACCGGTTCGTCGAGTTTGCGCGGTTCCAGAGCCGCCGCGCGCGTGCGATTGAACAAGGGTGGCGAGGGAAACGTGCCGACTCGTCCCTTCGGGACGTTGATATGGGCTCGACGGAGTCTCGCCCCACCGGCTGCACGAGCCATCCGGCAATCAAGAAGCGCTGTTGGCAGCGGAGTCGTGGGTGCGCTGGCAGGGAATGAAAGGCGCTGAAGCGCGCGACAGCGAATCGACAGGGCGGTGGGGCGAGCCCACCTCGACACTCTGCAGGGGTGAAAGCGGCGAAGGGAAAGCGCTGCAGGTGAGCCATAGCCAACGCTGTGATCGGGAAGACCTCTTTTCGTCCCTTTGGGACTTGGCATGGCGCCACCCGTTCTCAAGCGCGTGGCGCCAGCCGCGGCCCCGGAGAATTCTTTCGGATTGGGCGCGCCTGGTTTTCGCGGTAGTTTCCGGGCCGCTCATGCTGAACATTCGCCGCATTGACTCGTTGGACATGCCGGGGTTGAGTCCGTATCGGACGCTCCAGCGAACCCGGGAACACATGCGGGACAGACTTTTTGTGGTGCATGGGGAGAAAACGGTGCAACTCCTGTTGGGCAGCGGCTTTGTGGTGGTCTCGTTGCTGGTTTCGGAGGCGTGGTTGGAACGGGTGAGACCGTTGTGCGAGAAGCGTTCGGAGTCGATCGATGTCTATATCGGGACGAAGGCCTTGTTGCAGGAGGTGGTCGGGCACTCCATGTATCAGCCGATCCTCGCCGTCGGCAAGATTCCGTTGGAACCGACCTTGGAACAGGTGCTCATGCGCAGTCCGCGTCCGTATTTGTTCGTTGCCTTTGACGGGATCAGCAACGCGGAGAATCTGGGAGCCCTGGTGCGGAACTGCGCGGCTTTTGGCGCGCAGGCGCTGTTGGTCGGGGAGACGTCCGGAAGCCCCTACATCAGGAGGTCGGTTCGGGCATCCATGGGCAGCATCTTGCGTCTTCCGGCGGTGCACCTGAATCGGCTCGACAGGACGCTCGCCGAATTGTGCGAGATTGGCGTCAAGTGTGTGGCGGCACATCCACGGTCGGACAGTCGGACGGCGATGGATGTGGATCTCACCGGGGACTGCTGCCTGGTCTTCGGAAGCGAGGGGGACGGGATTTCAAAGTCGACGCTGGCGGTTTGTGATGAACGGGCGGCGCTGCCGCAGACGGCGCTGGTCGATTCCCTGAACGTCGCCAACGCGGGAGCGGCGTTGCTCTACGAGGTCTGGCGGCAACGGGGGCGTTTCAGCGGATCCTGCGCCATTCCTCCTTTTGGCGCCCCGGAGCCACCAAAAAGCCCGTCCTGAGACGGGCTGGAGGAAATTGGGTATGGCCGATGGGCTGATTCAGTTCTTGTTGATCAGGAGGCCGATGATCAGCCCCACGCCGAAGGCCGCGCCGAGGGCTTCATAGGGATGATCGCGGACGAGGCGCTCGGTCGATTGGGCGCCGGCGCGGGCGCGCTCCTGGACGGCCTCGTATTTCTCCTTGATCTGATCGACCGCCTTGCGGAGTTGATCGCGAGTGCCTTCGGGCAATTTCTCGCCGGCGTCCTTGAGCAAGGTCTCGGCGTCCTTGACGACCCGACCCAGATCTTCGACGAGCCGGTCCTTGCCGGTTTCCTGAGGGGTGATGTTGTTGAAGTAGGTTTCCATGAATTGTTCCGGTCTCTCTCCTGCGCCGTGCTCGACGTAGGCGACTTAGGGAATCTACACCCGTTCCGGTTTTGAGGAAACCCGAATTTGAACAAACTGGCGGGGTTGGGCGCCTGAGCGCGAGTGTTGGAATCATTCTGCGCTGAAGCCGATTCCTTGAATTCCGATTTGCATCGGAAGCATTCCGGAATTAGAAGTCCGTGCATGTTCGGTCAGGAAACAGTCAAGCTCACTCGCGACGTCGAGGCGTCGATGGTCCCCTCAGGCGAGAAGGTCACCTTGTTGAAAGACGAGGACGCCTTGATCACCCAATCGTTGGGAGGGACGTTCACCGTCATCGTCAACGGCAACATGTTCAGCATCGGCGGGCGAGAAGCCGACGCCTTGGGCCGGGAAGCGGAGTTGACGCCAGCGGAGAAGGCAGGCAAGGCCGAGACGGACGAAGAGTTCGAGAAGCAGATCTGGGATCAAATGAAGACGGTCTTCGATCCGGAGATTCCGGTCAACATCGTGGACCTGGGGCTGATCTACAAGTGCGAGATCGAGGATTTGCCGGACGGCGGCGGAAAGAAGGTCGAGGTCGCCATGACGCTGACGGCTCCCGGTTGCGGGATGGGCCCGACCCTGCAGCAGGACGTGCAGAACAAGGTGCTTTACGTCGAAGGAGTCGAGGAGGTGAACGTCGAACTGGTCTGGGATCCGCCGTGGGGACAGGACATGATGACCGACGCCGCCAAGCTTCAGTTGGGGCTGATGTGACGCAGCGTTACTTCTGCGTGGTCAACTCGTATTTGTCCGTGCGGAAGGGGGAGGCGGGCAGGCCGTCCTTGTTGAACAGGTTGCAGACGGGGTGATCGGCCCAGCCGTAACGAACGGCTTCGGGCTTCTCGATCTCCGCATGGCTGACCTCGACGGTGTCGCCGACGATTTCAGCGTCGGCCCATTTCCAGTCCTTGTCCTCGCCGCAGATCGCGAAGCCCTTGAGGGCGTCGCCCTTGGCCACCAAGCCTTTGCCAACGTGATCGAACCGAATTGCGATCTTGTCGGAGCCGGCCTTGTTCTTGACGTATTTCATGGTCTTGTAGGTGGGGCCGGAGTAGGTGAGGCCTTTTTCCTTGTAAGCAATGCCGCGCGCGGCGAGCGCGAGGCGCTCGCCGACGGGATGCTTGGGGAGGGGGTGAATGTCGTGCGGGTCGCCGTAGTCGGTGATGACGACGATTCCGGCCTTCGTGTCGCGGTCAGCGGTCAGGGACTGGGCCTCCCTGAGTTCTGCAAATTCGCCTTCCTCGGGTTTCTCGGCGATGGCTTCGAGATCGCGCTTCTCCTTGCCGCGGTGGGCCCAGTCGAAGGGCGCGAGTTGGACGATGAGGAAGGTCCAGTCGCTCTGGCCGAATTCGGAGCGCCATTGTTTGATCATGTCGGGCATGAGGGAGCGGTATTGCCAGGCGCGGGAGGCGTTGGATTCGCCTTGATACCAGATGGCGCCCTTGCTGGCGAAGGGCAGAAGCGGGTGGACCATGGCGTTGTAGAGTTCGGTTGGGTTCCAGGGCGCGCGGG
>CAZFLK010000249.1:0-7063 GCA_964519245.1 uncultured Verrucomicrobiota bacterium | reverse complement strand
CTTCGCGTTGGCCCGGTTGTTGCCCTTCGCGTTGGCCCTGCTGCTGGCCTTCGCGTTGGCCCGGTTGTTGCCCTTCGCGTTGGCCCGGTTGTTGCCCTTCGCGTTCGCCCTGCTGCTGCCCTTCGCGCTGGCCCTGCTGCTGGCCTTCGCGTTGGCCCGGTTGTTGCCCTTCGCGTTGGCCCTGCTGCTGGCCTTCGCGCTGGCCCGGTTGTTGCCCTTCGCGTTCGCCCGGTTGTTGACCTTCGCGTTCGCCCGGTTGTTGGCCTTCGCTTCGGGCTTCCCGACGTTGATTCAGCAGGCGTTGCATCATGTCACGACGCTCCTCCGAGCTGGGACCGCCGGATGCCCGAGCCAAGCGGTTGGTCACACTGGGATCGCGCGCGCCCAATTCGCGTTCCAAGTCCTGGGAGAGTTGATCGAGGCGCTTGCGCGCCAGTTTGAGCGCTTCCACTTCATCGCCGAGCACGCTATCGGCGGCGCGCTCCACGCCGCGGCGGATATCCTCGAACTCTTCGCGGAGTTTGGACTCCTCATCACGCGCTTCGTCCAGGAAATTGCGACTGAGCAGAAGGTGGGTGTTGTCGAGGGTTTCCTCGGGTTTGCGCTGATCGGTCTTCCGCAAGGTGTCGTAAAGGTGGCGGGAGAGAATGGGTTCGGAAACTTCGGCGATTTCTGAAACGTCACGCATGTCCTTGAGCAGCCCGTCCAGTTTCTCCTTCTGCCCTTCCAGCTCTTGCTCCAGTTTGCCGCGTTCACCGTCGTCGGAGAGCGACTTACGGCGACTCTCGCCCAGATTCTTCATGCGTTCGCCGATTTCTTTCTGGGCTTCCGACAACTCGCGCGCCTCGGAGCGCATTTCGCGCATTTCCTCGGCGAACTCGTTGGCGGTCTTCTTGCGAAAATCCTCCTTGAGGTCGTTCAGGTTTTCCTGCGCCCGGGCCCCGGCGGCCAGCGCCTGGGACGCCTTGCCTTCCTGCAGGTCCTCCTCGGCGCGGCGAATGTTCTCGCGAGCCTTCTCGAGCTGTTCACGCGCCTCCGCCATCTCCGAGCGGTTCTGGGGCTCATCCATGCGTTGCTTCAGTTCGTCGAGATCCTCGCGCAGTCTCTGTTGCTCCTCCCGAAGCCGTTTGAGTTGCTTGCGCAGCTCCTCTTTCTCCTTCTCGGTCTCGGCTTCTTGAAGCGCGGTCTGAATATCCTTGATTCGCTTGTTCAGATCCTCCTGTCGCTGGGCGAGCTCGCGCAGCCGGTTGAGGACCTGCAACTGCTCGCGCCGCTGTGGATTCTCCTGATCCTGGTTCACCGCCTCGCGCTGCGTCTCGTAGCGTTCCTCTTCCTCCTTCATCTCCATCTGGCTGAGTTGTCGCTGCTGACGATTCTGGCGGCTGCCGCTGTTGCTTTGCTGCTGATTGCGCTGGCGGTTGACCTGGAACTCCCGGGATTGCAGCTTCATCAAGGCTTGGAAAGCGGCGCGCTCGGCGGCCATGGCCGGGTTCAAGCCTTCCAGCTCTTCATCCTTCTCCGCCTTCTCCAATGCCCGCGCGGCCTCGCCCATGTGGCTGCGGGCCTTCTCCAGATGTTGCAGCATCTCCGGATCCTGAATCTCCTGCGCCTTGGCCGCCGCCTGCTCCATGGCGATCTCCTGGGACTCACGCACCACCTTGACATCGGGCTGAATGGACGACGCCTTCTCGACGCCTTCCCGCCGCTTCAGCTTCCAGGTGGCGATCATGATCTGCTTCTGCAGTTCGATCAGCTCGCCAGCCTGCCCACGCTGCTGCTGTTGCTGTTGTTGTTGCTGCTGCTGTTGTTGCTGTTGTCCTTGCCGGAAGATCTGGTCGAAGGGGCGCACCTCAGCAAAGAACATGTCGCTGTAGGTCCGCCGCGATTCCCCGTCCGGCCCGATGTCGTCCGCCCAGACGAAATAGCTGACTAGTTCGTCCGGTTGGGCCTTGAGGGCCTCCATGGCGAGGAGATGACCGACGGACAATTTCTCGTTCGGTCGGCTGTTCTCACCCAATTCGACAAACTTCGGTTCGTCGGCGCCGAGGCTGTAGGCAAAGCCGAACTTCTGCAGGCCGAAATCGTCGGAAATCTCCGCTTCCAAGGCCATCTCCTCGAGCGGTGACACATCCATGTCCCGGCTGGGAAACTTGAGCTTCATCTTGGCGGCCTCATTCTGGTGGACACGAATGCGAATCGTGGGCGGGAGCTTGTTCTCGCGACCAGCCTCGTCCGCCAGGCGCAGTTCAAACTTGGCGCTCTCCTTGAGCGTCATGCGGGCGACATACAGATTGGGATTCTCGACATCGGGAACCAGCGCCACGGTCTCATCGTCGGGTCCGGCCAGTTCCGCTTTGGCCACCGGCTTGTTGAGGTGAAAATGGTACTCCAACTCCGTGCCTTCGACCGCGGTGATGCGGCGCGTATCCTCCAACCGTTTGCGCCCCTGGCCCGTATATGCCGGATATTCGAGTTCTGCATCGGCCCTTTCCAGCCGCGGGTGTTCGTAAACCGAAAGCTGAAAATCACGGGTGCGCCCGTCGTCAAACTCGATCCGGTAGAAGGTGTTCCCCTGCACATCCCTCAGCGTGCCGCCGAAAACCGGGTCGCTCAGGTTCTTGACCAGCTGAATGCTCTCGGCGGCGTTCGTCGTCGCCCCGAAGATCAGGCGCGCCTTCGCCGGCATGGGTTCCTCGAAACGCGCCAGAACCACGACGGAAGACCCCTTCTCGATCTCCGCGTCTCCCGGCGTCACCTTGACGCCCACGAAACCCGGGCCAACGATCGTTCCGTTCTCCGGCCCCGCAGGGGAGAGAAAACCCAGACCGATCATGACGCCCACAAACAGGATCAGCGCAAAATGATGCGCAAACTTGGCGAAAAACAGGTCCTCCACATTCCGTTGCGCCCAGGGATAACGGTCGTTGTGCTCAACCGCCTCCCGGATAACCCGATACTGCAGATAATTGAACTTTCCGGTCTCCGCGTCCGGCTGCTGCTCCAGCGCGGCCAGCAACAGCGAGTTCAACTGCGGATCCCGACGTTCAATCTGCCGGGCCACATCCTCAAAATCCACGTTGAAGGTCCGGCTCCGATGCCAGGCCCACAGCGAGGAGACCAGCCCCGCGGAGAGCAGCACGAGGAAGGTGTTGGGCGACCACCAATCAGCCAGGAAAAAAGCCGCGATGAACCCGAGTCCGAGCACGCCGACGGAAGCCCAACAGGTGGCCAAGCCACGCCAAAGGTGCGTTTGCCGATGCGCGGCCGCGATGGGCTCCAATTCGTGCCGCAGAAGTGGGGAAATCATGACATTGCTTTCTCAGTCAAACGAACCGCCCCCAAAAGGGGTTACAGGACTCTGCTAGAACTAACCTAATCAACCACCCCGCGCAACCGCGAAGCCGATCGCTTTACCCCGGCGCCCCGGCCGCCTGGTTGAAACTGGACGGAGCGCGGTCGGGCGCCGTCTTCGGAACCCGCCGCAGCGCCTCGGGAATCATGTGCGCGCACGGCCTGACCGGTTTGTCGCCGGCTGGCCTTCGACAAAACCGCGCGTGACCCGGGAAAGCCCTCGGGAATGCTCCGGCGCTGATGGTCGCCACCCACTGCCTGCGGCTCAGTTGTCCGAAATCCGGAAGCGGTAGAAGCGATGAGTCAGTTTTCCGACCCGGGTCTCCTGCCAGACGGCGGCGCCGGAAGCGTCCGTGGTCACGCTGTCCAACGTGAGCCAGTTGATGAGATCGTCCGAAATCTGAAGGTCGTAGACGGCATTGGGCCGCCCCGCGTGATTCAGGTTGATCACATTGCCGGCGTCAGGCGGCGTGATGGACGCCAACTCGTCGTCGTTGACGATCGCGCCCCCGATGGTCACGGAGCCGATATCTGAGCCTCCGGCCGCCCCCGGAAGGCCCGCCATTTCCAGGTCCACCGTCGCGTTGCCGAGGGCCGAGATTTTCAACTGTCCCCAATAGGCCTCGCTGGCAAGCCGGCCATCGAATGAGACCGCTTGATCCGTCACGGTCGGAGCCAGCCAGTCGGCGAGGTTGCCAAAGACGCCGCCTGCAGTGGCCGCTCCGGGATTGGCGGCATTGAAGGCGAAGAGAAAGACCCTGGTCCAGTTTGCCGCCGGCGTCACCATGGCCGTCCCGTTGAAAGCTCCCGCATGCCCAAGCGCCGAATCCACGGCAAAGCGGGCCTGTTCCACGAGCTGTCCGGAAGCGACGAGCGAGTCGTAGTTCTCAAGGGCCGCGCCATTCTGGAACTGACGCAGCAGGGCTGCAGGATCCGCTCCCGCCCCGATGGTCACCAGCGCAACGGCGGAACCGTCGGGAGCCGCCGCGGCGCCAGGCGTCAGGATGCGTCCGGCGCCATCGAGGCCGCCGGAGGCCCCGAGCACGGCCCCGCTTCCTTGCTTGGCAACCGTTCCCGAAGCGACCGGTTCGGCCCCGCCAATGGTTTGCGACGCCGCGACGCCCGGACCCGATACGGTCACCTCGAAGGACTCCCGCGCTTCAAAAGCATAGTCGCCAACGGCGGTCAGCGTCAGGTCCGCCGAGGACTGGCCGGCAAGAATGGTTATCGTGCCTGAGGCGGCCAGGAAGTCTGTCGGCGACGTGGGGTTGTCGCCGACTCCGGAAACACTCCAACTCAGATCCAGATCCGATGTCTGAAGGGCTGAGGTCGAGACCGTGTAGGTGAAAACTGCGCCTTGCCCGCCCCCTTCGACAGCCTCCGCAGGCCCCCCGGAAATGGACAGGGTGACATCGTCGTCCTGGATGGACACCGAGGTGACCGACTGAATGACGCTGACGTCGCGACCGGCGGCGTCAACCTGATCAATCCTGACCTGGAACACCTCGAAAGCAGCCTCGGAACGGGTATCGCTGTTCACGATCAGGGACACGGGCAGGAAGGTTTGCCCGGCGGGGATGATGAACGTCGCGCCCACTTCCGGTTGATAGTCGTTGTCCGCGACCGTGGCGGTGAAATCGCCGGTGGATACCGTGACGGCAATGTCGGTGTCGACAGGCTCACCGAGTGTCAGGCCGGTGACCGCCGAGCGGAAGCCCTCCTGCCCCTCCCTGACCTGAAGCGCGCTCGACCCGAAGCCGATCTCCAGCGTCGCCGAATCGTCATTAAGGATGGCGCCCCTCGCGGAGCTTTCCAGCAGGACGGCCCGGCCGGTCGCCGAGACGATCGTCAGATCATAGGCCTCGTCTGGTTCCACAATACCGTCGCCAGCCGTTGTGAAGCTGACCGACTTGACGGTCTCCCCGCTGCCGAAGACGACCGCGCCGCTTGGCAGTGTTCCTCCAAAATCATCCGCGTCCGCCGCAACCGGCATCACCGCCCATTCCACGGTGACGGGGGTGTCCAACGTGCCGCCGCGAACCAGCTCAAAGGAGTGCGTCGCGGTTCCGGAATCGCCTTCCGCCTGGTCGGCGTCCACCGCGCGCACGGACAGCAGCGGGGCGGTGGCGGTCGACGCCAGAAAGTTGTCAAAGGTGACATCGACTGCGGTCGTCCCAAAAGGCGGCCGCGAGGACGCATAGATGCCGACGATGGTGTTGGAATACCGATTATCCGATGCAGCCACGGTGACCACCGGGGTCGCCAGATCATCACTGGAAAAGATCTTGCCCTCCATCGCGTCGCCCTCCCCGGTGAACTCGAACCAATACTGACCGCCCGCGTTCAAGGAGACACTGCCCGACGCCAGAATATCGCCGTTGTCCGAGCGCCCGTCGTCGATCCGGATAATGCGAGCTTCGGCGACATCGGGCATGTAGAGAAAAGCATAACCGCTCGGAGCCTTGAAGCCGAAGCCTCCCGAGCGCGCGATCAATCCAAAGCCGAGATCGAGCGAGTCATCCCAGGAGCTGACCTGCACGCCGAGCTTGAAGTCGGAATCGGTGTGATCCTGGCGCAGCGCCGCCACATTGGCCGGTCCAAGCGAGATCTGCGGCGAGGGGCTGGTCTGAAGTCGATACGTTCCGTCAACCAGGGAGAACGCCGGAGTCGGCTGGAAGCGATCATAGCGATACCAGCCGTCGTCCGTGTTGTCGTTGAAATCGTCAAACAAGGCCGCGTCGGTGTCGACAATCGTGCCGGTCGCGACATTCTGATCGAAGATGAGGCGTTGGGCATCCGCCGCAGACAGGCTCAGGGTGAAGGATTCGTTGTCCTCGACCAGGTTGTCCTCGTTGATGGTCACGGAGACGGTTCGCGTGGTGGAGCCGCCCGCGGCAAACAGGAAGGGTTCGTTGACCAGCGCGACGTAATCCGCCCCTCCCTGGGCCGTGCCGTCGGCCGTCGTCGCCAACACCGTGACGTCCTGGCCGGGCGGCCCGCTCAGGCTCACGGTGAATTCCAGCTGCTTGGTCCCGCTGCCCGGCTCCGTTGTCTGGGCAGCCAAAACGGTGGCCCGGGGGACAAGACAGCCTTCGACGCGGAGCATGAAATAGCGGTTGGGGACATTGGAATCCGACCAGGAAATACCGTTGTTCGTCGACGTGGCCTCTTCGTCAGGAATGCCCGCTGCCGAAGCCGATCGGGTGGCCCAGTCCAACTCCCCCAGGGTATTGCGGACGACGATCCAATACCGGGTATTGGGCTGGAGCGAAATGTCGCCGGGCGCCGGGAACTCGTAGTCCTGAAGTTGATCGGACTCCACGGCGGTTTGATTCAATGTGGCCAGGACCGTGCCGGGCAACCCGGCGCTGTCGACATGGATCAGGACCTCAGCATGGGCGTTGAATCCGGCGGCCCCCAAGTGCACGACGACCTTGTTCAGAAGATAGCTCTCACTCCCGGTCACGAAGGACTGCGCAACCTGTTCGTCGTAGTCGATGCGAACGCTGGAAACCGGACCTTCCAGGTTGTCGACCAGGACCGTGCTCACGGATCCGGCGCTCACGGAAACCGCCGTCAGCATGCCTAACGCGAAGGCGGCCAGAAAACGCCTCGCCCTCTTGGACTGTGGATGGAACGCCATGGAGCTGATGGAAAACGCGGCAAAGTAGCCCCGCTTGCGGCTCCACACAAGGGCGGGAGTCGTCAAAGC
>CAZFLK010000248.1:0-7073 GCA_964519245.1 uncultured Verrucomicrobiota bacterium | reverse complement strand
CGGGTCAAGACCGTGGAATGGTTCGTCAGGAATTATCATCCGATCCGTGGGGGGTACAGCGTCAACCGGGGTAAAGGCGGCAGGCGTTCCTCGTCGGAGCGCGGAATTTATTCCGCTTCAACGCCCGATGTTCGATGTGACATGAGCCTGGTCGATTGTGATGGCGTTTTCCGGCGTGAAACAATTCGATTTTCGCTTTGATGGTTCAATTCGGAGTGGGTAACTTTGAACCCGAAGCAGGTGAGGTATGTGGTGTTTTGTTGATGAGAGTTGGCATGAAGGGAAGCAGGAACACGTGGGAGTTCTGGCTGCGGTTTTGGGGTCGGAGGCTGAGTTCGAAGCCTTGAACCGGCATCTTTTCCGGATCAGGAGGAAATACTATGGCGACGAACATGCGCGGAATTTGCGGCATGAACTTAAGGGAACGACCTTATTCAGCAACAACAGTTTCAAACACCAGTCCGCCGGATTTTCAAAAAATCTCTCAGTGGGAAGGGAGATCATAGAATGGTTGACGAATTCTCCGATACGCCTGGTTGGAATCTGTGTTTACGGGGACTCCATGCCGCCATTGTTGGCGCCGCAACTCAAACAGCTTGCCACTCCATTTCGAGAGCTTTGCATTCGTATGATCGCAGGCGTGCCCAAGGGGCAGCGCGGTCAGTTGATCTTCGATCAGCGGCTCGGGGCTCAGGAGGAGATCAGCATTTCCGTGCACAACTACCTGGCCGGCGTCTCGGGGCCGAAGCGGCTCGTTCCGTATCCGATGATCGGCGTTTCCAACGTCTGGCCAGGGTTGCAGCTTGCCGACATTGTGGCTCATGTGCTCGGCCGCTACGCAACGGGGGACGACCGGTTCCTTCCATTCTATCGCAAGCTTGCACGAGTGCAGATGGTCGGTGAAGACCACAATGGAAAGAAGGTGTTCGGTTTTCGGAGGATACAGTGGCTGGGAGCCGACCAATATGGAGCCCGTAAAGCGCGGACAAAAAAATAGAGCCGGGTCTTCCGGGAAGGAAGAGTATTGAGACCGGGCAGGTCTCACTCCAGCTCTGAGGGCAACCTAGCAGAAATGCCCGTGGGCGCAAGGAATTGGTGGAGGCAACGGGTGTGCGATTGAAAAGGAAACCGCATGAACCTAATCACTCAAGAGTTCCTCAAACAGCGTCAGCATGTCCCTCGGCAGCAAATCTCCGTGGTCAGCCAATACGGTGTTGCAGACGTGATTCATGAGACAGAGGTTAAGGAACGGATTCTTAGGAGGATTTGAGGCTGACCCAGGGTGATTCAGTTTCCAGAAGCCACAAATAACCGGAAGAAGTCACAGAAGGGATCTATTTTGCGATTCTTGTGCCTTTTCGCGGTCTCACTCCTCGTCCCACACCCCGTGATAGGCGCCGACCTGGTCGAAATGTTCCAACAACGCCGCGTAGAAGGGATGTTCGGAGATCGTGGCGCTGTCGCCAATGACGATCAGTTTGCGCCGGGCGCGGGTGAGGGCGACGTTCATGCGGCGGGTGTCGCTGAGGAAACCGATTTCGTGGTCGTTGTTGCTGCGGACGAGCGAGATGATCACCGCTTCTTTCTCCCGGCCCTGGAAGCCGTCGACACTGCCGATCTCGACGCTTTCGTGGTCGCTCAGTTCCCGCAACTTTCGGACCTGCGCGGAATAGGGCGTGATGATGGCGATGGCGGCCGCCGGAACGCCGAGGGCGATGAGATCCTTTGCTTTCTTGATGGCCAGCGCCGCCTCTTCCTGGTTCGCGATGCTGGATCCTGCCGGTTCCCGTTCCTCCTCGAAACCCGAGCCCGAGGTGTCGATGAAGCGAACCGCGCATTCGGTGAGTTCGTCATCGCAGACGTCCGGCATGTCGCGCAACAGATGGGCTGCGACCGAGGCGTCCGCTTCGAGCCGGCCGTCGTAGAACTGGTCGGAGGAGAAGCGCATGATGTCCTCGTGCATGCGGTATTGGGTCAGCAACGGCCGGCAGACGCTCGCGCCGTAGAGTTCAACCAACCGTTCCTGCATGCTGACGGCGAAGCCTTCCTTGGCGGCTTCCTGTGAAATGACGGTCGGAGGAAGTTGGCAATGGTCACCGGCGAGGACGAGGCGCTCGGCGCGGAGCAGGGGAATCCAGCAGGAAGGCTCGCTGCATTGGCAGGCTTCGTCGATGACCGCGAGGTCGAAACGGCGCGCGCCGAGGAGTTCAGAGACGATGCCGGTGTTGGTCACGCAGACGACCTCCGCCTCATCGAGGATCTGCTGGGCGATGTCGGATTCCATGTCGCGCGCCTCAGCCTGGAGGTCCCGAGCTTCATCGCGCAGGGCGTAGCGTTCCGCGCGCTCCATGGTGCGCGAGGGCTTGTCGGCCTTGCGGAACAGTTCGGCTGCCTCGAGGCGGAGCTTCTTGATGCGCTTGACGTCGCGATGTTTGGGGACGAGAGCGTTGAGACAGTGTTCCTGCAGATGTGGCAGGACACGGGCCATGTGGCCGATGCGGACGGCGTTGGTTCCGCGGGCGAGTAGTCGTTCGAAGAGATTGTCCACGCCGAGATTGCTGGGGGCGCAGACGAGGACCTTCTGTTCTTTCGCCACGGCTTGACGGATCAGCTCCACCAAGGTGCGGGTCTTGCCGGTTCCAGGTGGTCCGTGAATGACGGCGATGTCCTTGGCTGAGTTGGCGAAGGAGATTGCCTTGCGCTGGGACTCGTTCAGGTTGGCGTCCTCGAATGTAGGTTCGGCAATCTCGTCAAACTCGGGTTCACGGAGACCGAGGCAGACATCGCGCAGTTCGCTCAGTCGATCGCCCAGCGCGTTTCGGGCGTGGGACAAGGCTGAGCGTGAACGCAGCATGGCGGTCTCGTCGTCGGCGGCATCGATGCGATAAACCGGATCGTCGGATTCAGCGAGGGGCGGTTTGCCGATGGCGATCTCGATCTCGAGCTTGTTCAGCCGGGTGACCACGCCGCGTTGGGGAGGCGCGGGCTTCTGGCTTTGCTCGGCAAGACGAATTGGGGAGCCCACGGCCAACTGCGAAGCGGGCAGTTCGTTTTTCGCATTGCGGCGGCTCAGCGTGAGCAGGGTATGGCCGCCCAGGCCGGCATCCTCGGAACGGATGACGAGGTGGGTGAGGGTTGTGCTGGAATCGCGGTCGCCTCCGCTGCGTTGCCATTCGGCGGCCTGCTCGGACTCGGCGGCGCGCTCCATATTGAGCCAGCGCGTCAGTTTGGCGAAGTGACCGGACCGGTCGTTGTCGGTCTCGCTCGATTCGAACCAGACCTGGGTTGTCCGGCCGTTGAACTGCTTTCCATCGAGGCGTTTGGCCAGCCGGGGACCGGCCGATTCGGGGATTTCGACAAAGGCCTGGCCCGGCCCGATTTCGATGGTTCCCACCTGTTGTTTCTTCACCTCCTCGGTGTCGAGGATCCAGCGAAGCAGCGCGCCCTTGGTGGCGCGGTTGGGTAGGGATTCGATTCGCAATGGCATGGCGGCTATGATTGGAAGCCGGGAAGCTAGCGGATGTGCGGGAATCGTAAAGGCTGGGGAGCCTTCCTGTTCGCAGCAGTCGACGCGAGGAGGCACATGAATCCTGCTGCGCGAGCTGGAAATGAGCCTCTTTCCGTCGGCTGCTACGGGGTGATCGATTTCTATGGAGATAGAATGATCCCGGAATCCTCAAGGCGACGTACATAAGGGAATTCCGCTCGACGTTTTGGGGCTTGCCTGCCAACGAAATCGATTGCCGGAACCGCGATCGTTTGAATGATGGACGCATGAACATTTTCTCCCTGGCAGGCAAGGTTGCGCTGGTTACCGGCGCGGGGCGCGGCATTGGACGCGGGATCGCGGAGCAATTGGCGGCGCAGGGCGCGAAGGTTGCCTGCGCCGCGAGGACGTCGGAACAGATCGAAGACGCGGCGCAGTCGATCCGGGACAAGGGCGGCGAAGCCATGGCGGTGGCACTGGATGTTGGCGATGTGGCTGCCCACGAGGCGGCATTGGACATCATCCAGGAGAAGTGGGGACGGCTGGATATCCTGGTCAACAATGCCGGCGTCAATGCCCGGCAGCCGCTCGCCGAGGTCAGCGAGGAGAATTACGATCGCATCATGGGCGTCAATCTGAAGGGCGTTTACTTCCTGTCGCAGAGGGCGGCGCGGCGCATGGCCAAGGGCGGGGGCGGTAAGATCGTCAACATCGGCTCGATCACAACGGGCTACGCCCTGACCAAGGGATCTGTCTATACCGCGACGAAGGGGGCGATCGGGCAATTGACCAAGTCGCAGGCGGTCGAGTTCGGCAAGGACAACATCCAGGCCAACTGCCTGTGCCCCGGGTTTGTCGTCACCCCGCTGACGAAGCCGATCTGGTCGGATCAGACCATGCGCGACTGGGTTATGCCGCGGTTGGCGGCCGGACGGTTGGCGGAGCCGAAGGATATGGCGGGCACAGCGGCGTTCCTGGCGTCGCCGGCTTCGGATTACGTCACCGGACAGGTGATTTATGTGGACGGCGGCTTCATGGCCGGGGACGACTGGCCGTTGCCCGGGGCGGCGACGGTGTAGCGCAGGCGTTCCCGCTCAGTGTTGTCATCTTGCGGCGGGACGCCGCAGGAACCCGCAGCCGGGACGGCTGCGCTACGGACCGCGGCTCTGTGAGCCGCAGCGACTTGGAAATGTGTTGGGGCTGCCGTTTGTTCCTGGGCGGGGGGCGGTTGGCGGTTGCTGCGGGTCGCAGACCCGCGGTCCGGGAAGCGCATTGCGAAGAATGTCACCCGGCTGAAATGTGGCCGTGGTTTTGAAGAAAGTTGCTTGTGAAAACGTTGAGAGAAACCGTGAAGTGCTTTTGGTTGTTGAAACTATTGCCGTTGCTCCTGCTTGCCACCCCGGCAGCGGGAGCTGAGACGCCTGTGCGGCCGGTGCGAATTGTCTACCTGGTTTCGGCCGATCGGGAGGAGAAGCCGGTGTTCACCGCGGCCATTGAACACGCCATCCGTGACCTGCAGAAGTGGTATTCCAAGCAACTCGACGGGCCGACCTTTCGACTGAGCGATCCGGTGGTGGAAGTCGTGAAGAGTCGTGAGAAGGGGGGATGGTTCTATGGGAACCCAAATGGACGGGACAAGGACAACTGGGGTTTCAACAATGCGTTGCACGAGGCGAAGCGTCTGGTCGGAGCCCGTTTCAATGATCCGAATTACATCTGGGTGATCTACTCCGACGGGCCGGGGAACCGAGGGCGCGGTGGCAATGGCGTCACGGTTCTGCCCGAAGACGACTTGTTGGGGTTGGTTGGAAAGCATCCCAAGCAGAAGAACAAGCTGAGGTGGATCGCGGGGCTGGGCCATGAGGTGGGCCACGCATTCGGCCTGCCTCATCCCAGCGACACCAAGAAGGACGCGGATGCGCTGATGTGGACCGGCATCTATGGCAAGTACCCGGACAAGACCTACCTCACGGATCAGGACAAGAAGATCCTTCGTCGGAGCCCGTTCTTCTACAACGCCGACGACTCGCCGGTCTTCGACAAGGGCAAGGTGGTGCGACGCTTCCGTTATTCCGGCGGCGCCTTTGAGCAACTGGAAGGCAAGGCGCCAATTCATTGGGTTGAGAACAAAGACGGCGATGGGGTTGAATTCATCTTTGAGGAACTGCGGCGGGACAAGCAGTTCATCCTCATCCACGATGATTCGCGTCGTTTCACGATCCGGTTGCCAGTCGTCGGCGGTCGATCCTTCCTTTCGCGGGATGGAGAGAAGACCTGGCAGCCTTTGTATGAAGTTGAACCATGAAAACAAATTTCCGTCTCCTTCTACTGGCCTTGAGCCTGAGCTTCGTCGCTGGCGCCGCCGCCAAACAACCCAACATCGTCTTCCTGTTGGCGGATGACATGGGCTACGGCGATCTGGCCTGTTACGGTCATCCGGTGATCAAGTCGCCGAATCTGGACCGGTTGGCCAGGGAGGGTGTTCGGTTGACCGACTGTTATTCCGCCAGTCCCAACTGTTCGCCCGCGCGGACAGGCATTCTCACCGCTCGCAGCCCGTATCGGGTGGGTATGTATGACTTCGCGAGGTTCAAGGCGCTGCATATTCCCAAGGACGAATTGACCGTGGCGGAGGTTCTGCGCGACGCCGGCTACCAGACGATGTTCGCGGGCAAGTGGCATTGCAGCGGGGATTTCAAGAACCAGCCGAAACCGGGAGATCATGGCTTTGGGCACTGGTTCGCTCATCCCAAGAACTTTGGTCAGAATCCGTCCGGGTTCTTCCGTAACGGAAAAGAGCTTCCGAAGCAGAAGGGCTGGATGTCGGAGATCGTGGTGGATGAGGCGATGGACTTCATCTCGAAGCGGGACAAGTCGAAGCCATTCATGACGATGCTGTGGTTCAGCGAACCGCATACGCCGGTGGTCGCGGCGGAGGAATTCATTGCGCCGTATCGCGGGGAGGAGGTCAAGAAAGCCGCCAAGGGCATCAAGCATGGCGGCCCCCAGGTGCGGCACAATCCGGATGAGAAACACCGCGCGACCTACTACGGCATTGTTTCCATGCTCGACCATCACATTGGACGCCTGCTGGATCATCTGGACAAGGCGGGTTTGAAGGAGAATACGATCGTGGTCTTCACCAGCGACAATGGGCCCGAGCATCGGCCGAAGACCTCCTTCGGGACGCCGGGCGATTTGCGCGGCGCGAAGGGACACATGCACGAAGGCGGTTATCGCGTGCCGGGCATCATACGTTGGCCGGGGAAGGTCGAGGCGGGAACGGTGTCGGCCGAACCGGTGAACGGCACGGATTTTCTCCCTTCGCTGGCTGCGGCGGTCGGCGCACAGCCGGATTATCCGAAGAAGATCGATGGCGCGAATGTCTTTCCCGCGTTGGTCGGCGATGGACAGGTTGAACGGGCCACGCCAATGATGTGGTGGCTGTGGCATGCGCGCGGGGCCAAGGAGGTCAGCATGCGGATCGGAGACTACAAGATGCTGGCCAACATGCTGCCGCAGGCCGAAATTTCCAACAACGACGCCCGGCAACCCAGGGGAATGCCCATCATGGACTTCATCAAGG
>CAZFLK010000247.1:0-7077 GCA_964519245.1 uncultured Verrucomicrobiota bacterium | reverse complement strand
AGATAAGCGCTGAAAGCATCTAAGTGCCAAGCTCATCCCAAGATAAGTTTTCCCTCCCATTAGGGCTGTAGACCCCAGGTAGACTACCTGGTTGATAGGCCAGGCGTGTAAGCGTGGTGACACGTTCAGCGGACTGGTACTAATAGGTCGTGAGGCTTGATCGCTTTTTTTAAAAGCGAATTTAATCTCGACGGCTTGTCTCCTGGTCGTCTGTATGTAGTTTTCAGAGAACGGCTCCTTGGCGGGCGTTCTTTTTGACAACTAGTCAAATCAAATTTTTTGGTGACCATAAAGCGGTGGTCCTACCCGATCCCATCCCGAACTCGGCCGTAAAACACTGCGTTGCCGATGGTAGTGCTTGTAGAGCTTGTGCGAGAGTAGGTAGTCGCCAGATTAAAAACCCCAACTTAGGTTGGGGTTTTTTTTGTCTTGTTTGGAAGGAATAGCCAGAACAAAAGCCTCGCGAGTGGGACCGATCCGAGCCGGATTCGCGATGCGTTGCAGTCTCATGTTTCGAGCTGTTGATCCAGCTGCGATAGGGGGCTATCAGAAAGCGGACTGAATAGCGGCGCCAATCTCAGGCCGTCATCTTCGATTTGGCGACTTAAGAAATTCGAAGCACGCGGGGCCGCTTGCCTCGAGGACTGTTGGCAAAAGGGCTAGCCGGCTTCGAAAGTGAAACCTTTCAAATACTCTGTTTCAGGAACTGAAGCCAAAACCGGGTGATCGATCGGTTGGTGATGGAGTCGGACCAGGCGCAGTTGGCGCCGCGCATCTGCTGCGGCCTCGCGGATAACCGCGAGGAAGAAATCCCTGTCAGCATGATGTGAACAGGAAAATGTGGATAGCAGACCCCCGGCTTTGAGTAGTCGGAGGGCGCGAAGGTGGATCTCCTTGTATCCGCGTGCAGCGCTGGAAAGATTGGAACGGGAACGAGTGAAGGAGGGAGGGTCCAGGATCACGTGGTCGAACTTAGCGGGGCCGTCCGCCCCTTGAGTGGCGGATTTCAACCAGTCGAAAACATTGGCTTGTTGGAATTGGACCCGATCGGAGCATTGATTCAGCTCTGCATTGCGGCTGGCTTGCGCTATTGCCTCGGC
Source organism: uncultured Verrucomicrobiota bacterium (assembly GCA_964519245.1). Classification (GTDB taxonomy): domain Bacteria; phylum Verrucomicrobiota; class Verrucomicrobiia; order Limisphaerales; family JAYPEY01; genus JAYPEY01. Next base: position 5,977 of record CAZFLK010000247.1, on the reverse strand, counting down.
GCTTTGGTCCAAGGCGACAACCTCTGTCGCCCCAAATTGGGCGGCATGCAGGGCGAATCCGCCTTGGTAGGTAAAACAATCCAGGATTCTTTTCGCTGCCATGCATCGGGTTAATTCTCCGACTTCTTGATAGTTGAACTGCTGATCGAGATAGGCGCCGGTCTTGTGGCCGCTGCCGAACTGAACCTCGAATTTCAACTGGTTGATGAGAATGGTTCGTTCCTTCTCAACCTCGAACGATTTCGGCGCCTGCTGAAGCTCAGGCAGTCCTTCAAACTTACGGTGTCCTGAATCGTGGGACTGAACGATCCTATGGTCGGGAAACACTGATTTCAAAGCTTGGAGAATCAGTTCACTACGTTGATCGAAGGCGAGGCTGTTGATCTGGATGGCAAGCGTGTCTTTGTACCTGTCAACGATGAGGCCTCCGAGGAAGTCGGCCTCGGCATTCACGACGCGGCAGCATTCGACCTGCGGGAGATGGCGATCTCTGAATTCCCGGGCGCGGGTTATGCGCTCCTCGAAGTAACGCTGATCAATGGGTATGCGCTGTGCGGCCGCCATTCGGATTCGGACGCGGCACCGGGAGTTGTAAAACCCGATCCCCAGGAAGCGTTTGCGGGAATCCCTGACTTGGACGACTTCACCGTCCTCGGGATCGCGAGTGAACCGCTTAATGGAACTTTCGTAGACCCATGGGTGACCACTGAGAACGCGTTCAGCGTGACCAGGCCGAAGAAGGGCGGTTGCCGTGTTTTCTGTCATCGGAAAAACAAAGCAGCCCGCTCGATCGCCAGGACACGAGCGGGCTGGAGCTGGGGTGGTCAGGGACGCCTCACGAGAGATTCAGATTGGAGTCGGTGACCGCGCCTTCGGAGGCGGAGTTCACAAGGTGTGCGAACTTCGCGAGGACGCCCCTAGTATAGCGTGGTTTCATGGGTTTCCACGCCTTGAGTCTCTTTTTCAATTCCTGTGCGGAGATCTCAACGTTCAACTCGCAGTTCTCTGCGTCGATGGTGATCTGGTCGCCGTTCTTGACGACGCTGAGCGGTCCGCCGTTGCAGGCTTCCGGGGTGATATGTCCGACCACAAAACCGTGAGTCCCGCCGGAGAAGCGTCCATCGGTGATCAAAGCCACATCGTTTCCAAGTCCCCGCCCCATGATGGCGGATGTGGGCCCAAGCATCTCGCGCATTCCAGGGCCACCTTTCGGGCCCTCGTAACGAATGACAACCACATCGCCCTTCTTGATCTTGCCGGAGAGGATGGCCTGCATGGCCTGTTCCTCCGAGTTGAAGACTTTTGCCTTTCCTGTGAAGCGCAAGCCTTCCTTCCCGGTAATTTTTGCGACCGAACCTGCGGGCGAGAGGTTTCCGTAGAGAACCACGAGATGGCTGTCCTTCTTGATCGGGTTGTCCAGAGGCCTGATGATGGTCTGGCTCTTCGGGTAGGGTTTCACCTTCTTCAGCGTTTGCGCCATGGTCTCGCCCGTGACCGTGAGACAGTCGCCGTGCAACAAGCCGGCTTCGAGCAGGCTCTTCATCAGGGGACGGATCCCGCCGATAGCGACGAGTTCAGACATGAGATGTTTTCCGCTGGGCTTGAGGTCGGCGAGATAGGGGACCCGTTTGCCGATCCGGGTGAAGTCGTCGAGGGTCAGTTTGACATTGGCGGCGCTGGCGATGGCGAGCAAGTGGAGCACGGCGTTGGTCGATCCGCCCAAGGCAATGACCACGGTGATGGCATTCTCGAACGCCTTTTTGGTCATGATGTCGCGGGGCTTGATGCCTTTCTTGATCATCTTGACCACGGCGGCGCCGGCGGCTCGGCTGTCGTCCTTTTTGGCTGGGGAAATCGCGTTTTGGGCGGAGCTGTTGGGCAGGCTCATCCCCAGCGCTTCGATGGCCGAAGCCATGGTGTTTGCCGTGTACATGCCGCCGCAGGAACCTGGTCCGGGTATGGCGCAGGATTCGATCTCGTGCAGTTCCTTGTCGTTGATCTTCTTGTTGGCATGGGAGCCTACTGCCTCGAAAACGGAGACGATATCGAGCTTCCGCTTCTTTGGATCTCCTGTGATGCAGCCCGGCAGGATGGTGCCCCCGTAGACGAAAACAGCGGGCCGGTTCATACGGGCGATCGCCATCATGCAGCCGGGCATGTTCTTGTCGCATCCGCCGATGGCGACATAGCCGTCCATGCCCTCGCAGCCGACGACCGTTTCGATGGAGTCCGCTATGACTTCCCGGGAAACGAGGGAGTACTTCATGCCCTCGGTCCCCATGGAGATGCCGTCGGAGATGGTGATGGTGTTGAAAATGATCGCTTTGCCGCCGGCGTTGTTGGCGCCGGCCTCGGACTCGATGGCCAGCTTGTCGATGTGGGAATTGCAGGGGGTGACGTTGCTCCACGTGGACGCGATGCCCACAATGGGTTTCTTGAAATCAGCCTTCTCGAAGCCGACCGCATAGAGCATGGCGCGGCTGGGCGCGCGGTCGGGGCCGTCGAGCATCGGGCTCGAGTAGGGACGCGAATTCGGTTTCGCAGATTTCGGTTTTGTTTTCTTGGGTGTCTTCATGAACGCGGGCAGTTTCCCCGGAAACGGACCGGCTTACAAGTCGGGAGGCGAATGGGATTCGTCGGGCGTGGGCGCGTCAACCTGGCATCGGATCTTGGCCCTTTGGCGACGGGCTTAGGACGGGATAGGCCTCGTCTGTGGAGCGCTCAGAATTTCGCCGACGGCGCCGAGTATTTCGGACATGACGAATGGTTTGCTGAACGTTCGGTCGGCCCCCATGCGCGTCGCCCATTCCAGGAGTCGGCAGCGTCCCATCTTGGGCGCGCCCGAAACGGCGATGACCTTGAGCTTCGGGTTTGTCTTGCGAAGCTCAGCGATGGTTTCCAGTCCGCCGAGTTCCGGCATGATAAGGTCGACGATGGCCAGGTCGGCGTCGACCGCATTGAAACTGTTGATCGCCTCAAAGCCACTGGTGGCCTGCCAGACAGTGTGTCCTCCGGCGCTGATCAAGTTTCCCAAAGTTTCCCTGACGCCCTCTTCGTCATCCACAATCAATACGTTTGCCATGGTTTACCGTCAGCATGGGGGGCGCCAGAATCAGCGGCGGCGTTCGTTTCACAGAACCAATGAGATGGCTGCCTAAGTGCAGCCTGTTTTTGAGGCAGATTCGACATTAAACGGGACACCGTACGGGCGCTTTCGGAGCTTCCCGAGGCTGGATTCCACGATTGCGAACTGTCCCCAATGCGGAACCATCTGCCCTGCCCGGTGCGGATGACACCGATGTTTTATTTAGAATAATTCTAAATCTTGACAGATGAGGTTTCGGCCTTAGTGTGGCGCTCGAATCACCGAGAAGACACCGATGGAATTGACCGAAAACAGTCGATTTGACGCGGAATTGAACGAGAAGCTGGCGACGAGCGGCTTTCGGTTCACCGCGCAGCGGCGGCATGTGTACAACGTGCTGGTCAAGAAGCGTGATCATCCGACTGCGGAGGAAGTGTTTATTCGGGCCAAAGCGGACATGCCGGACATTTCCATGGCGACGGTGTATAATTGTTTGGACGCCTTGGTGAAGTGCGGTCTGGTCAAGCAGGTGAGTCATGACCGGGCCGCGAAACGGTATTGTTCCAACATGAGCGAGCACTGCCACTACTATTGCACGGACTGCAATCGGGTATTTGACATTGATTTGAAGGCGCGACCTTTGGTCCCGGAGGCGGAGTTGCCGGCGTCCTTCAAGCCGGATGAGATTGATGTCGCGATGCGGGGGCATTGTCCGGACCCCGAGTGTAGTCGGCATGGAAAAGTTTGAGCGACCAGCAGGGGAGAAGCAGATTTGAAATGAGCGCAGCGACTGACACAATTGAAGGCTTCGTCAAAAGCGAGTATAAGTATGGGTTCGTCACGGATATCGAATCGGATTCCGCGCCGCCCGGATTGAGCGAGGAGATTGTCCGTTTCATTTCCGCGAAGAAGAATGAGCCGGACTGGCTGACCGAATGGCGATTGAAGGCCTACCGGCGATGGTTGGAAATGACCGATCCTGAATGGCCGCACGTTGAGTATCCTCCGGTTGATTTTCAATCGATCAGTTACTACTCCGCCCCGAAAAAGAAAGGCGACGGGCCGCAGAGTCTTGATGACGTCGATCCCAAGCTTTTGGAGACATATGAGAAACTGGGCATTCCGCTGCATGAGCGTGAACGTTTGGCGGGGGTCGCTGTCGATGCGGTCTTCGACTCTGTCTCGGTAGGGACGACCTTCAAGGAGACCCTGGCGGAGAAGGGCATCATCTTTTGTTCGTTCTCGGAAGCCGTACAGGAGCATCCGGAGCTGGTTCGGAAATACCTGGGCAGTGTTGTGCCCTATACGGACAATTTCTATGCGGCATTGAACTCGGCCGTCTTCAGTGATGGTTCATTCTGCTACATTCCGAAGGGCGTGCGTTGTCCGATGGAGCTGTCCACCTACTTCCGGATCAATGCGGCAAACACGGGCCAGTTCGAGCGCACGCTCATTGTCGCGGACGAGAGTTCCTACGTCAGTTACCTCGAGGGGTGCACGGCGCCGATGCGTGATGAGAACCAGTTGCACGCCGCGGTGGTTGAGTTGGTTGCGCTGGACAACGCAGAGATCAAATACTCCACCGTGCAGAACTGGTATCCCGGGGACGAGAACGGGGTTGGCGGCATCTACAATTTTGTCACCAAGCGCGGCACCTGCGCCGGCGTGAATTCAAAGATTTCCTGGACCCAGGTGGAAACCGGTTCGGCCATCACCTGGAAATATCCGAGCTGCATTCTCAAAGGGGACAACAGCGTGGGTGAATTCTACTCGGTCGCGTTGACCAACCTCAAGCAGCAGGCTGACACCGGCACCAAGATGATTCATATGGGCAAGAACACCCGGAGCACGATCATCTCCAAGGGTATCTCCGCCGGTCGGGGGCAGAACAGCTATCGAGGCCTGGTGCAGATACAGAAGAACGCCGAGAACGCGCGGAATTTCTCGCAGTGCGATTCGTTGCTGATCGGTAACCAGTGCGGCGCGCATACGTTCCCTTACATCGAGGTGAAGAATACCACGGCCAGTGTCGAGCACGAGGCCACCACCTCGAAGATTGGGGAGGATCAGATCTTTTATTGCAATCAACGAGGCCTAGAGACCCAGGACGCTGTCAATATGATCGTGAACGGCTTTTGCAAGGAAGTCTTCAGGGAGCTTCCCATGGAATTCGCGGTCGAGGCTCAAAAGCTGCTTGGCGTGAGCCTTGAGGGAAGCGTTGGCTGATCCGGGGCGCAGAGTTGACAACGACTTAGTCCGCCTGTGTCTGGGCGCGGCCGATACGAACTACAAAAACGAAACACGAGAAAAGATGTTAGAAATCAAGAATCTTCACGCGGGTGTTGAGGATATCGTCATCCTCAAAGGCTTGGACCTTTCGATCAAGCCGGGCGAAGTCCACGCGATCATGGGACCGAACGGCAGCGGCAAGAGCACCTTGGCATCCGTGCTGGCCGGCCGCGACGGGTATGAGGCCACCGAGGGGGAAGTCGTTTATGCGGGCAAGGACCTGCTCGATATGGCTCCGGAAGAGCGCGCCCGGGAGGGCGTTTTTCTCGCGTTTCAATACCCCGTCGAAATACCCGGCGTGAACAGCACCTACTTCTTGAAATCGGCGCTCAATGAAGTCCGCAAGCACCGCGGCGAATCCGAGTTGGACGCCGTCGATTTTCTTGATTTCGTGAAGGCGAAGATGGAGTTGCTCGAGTTGCCTGAGAACTTCATGAAGCGTCCGGTCAACGACGGTTTCTCCGGCGGCGAGAAGAAGCGGAACGAGATTTTCCAGATGGCCGTGTTGGAGCCCCGATTGGCGATTCTGGATGAGACCGACTCCGGGTTGGACATTGACGCGTTGAAAACGGTCGCGAACGGGGTGAACAAGTTGAAGAGCGA
>CAZFLK010000246.1:5982-7084 GCA_964519245.1 uncultured Verrucomicrobiota bacterium | reverse complement strand
AACGAGGCCCGCTGTGCCCCGTTCCGTGGCAATTATGACTGTAATCGCCCATCGCTATCGAATCGGAATGAAACCGGGAACGCGCATCGTTCGGCTCCGGTTCCGTATCCCGTTCGGTGAAAATGTGAACTCCCTTCATCCGTCTCGCTTCCCGAACATAGAGTTGCTCGGGCAGATGCCCCGTATTGGTGAATTCGTCCCGGCACCACCCCCACTGACGCGCCTCCTCACGGAAACGTTTGGGCACTTCCTGATCGTTCTGCAGGAAATACAGCATGCCCACGTTGTGGAGCAGATGGGCTTGAAACAGCTGCTCACGAATCTCAACCGATCCATCCGGCCAATCGTTGTTGATGGAAGGCAGCGACAGACGGACGATCGCGCGCGACACGTCGTTGATGTCGTGTTTCCCGTTGGGCAGGGGCGGCAACTGGGCTTTGTAGAGCCCTCCGGAACTGGAGCAAAACACGGTTTTGACCTGCCCTGAATTCAACAGCGGCAGGAGTTCATCGAACTGCTCGCGGGTATACCCTTCCGGGGCGGACGGCATCACCCGGAGCTCAGGACGCCGCGTCATGATGAGACGAAAGTTGTATCCCTGAAGCTGCCCATCGGCCGCTTTCGGCGCCAATGATTCACCGTAGGTCGCCCGCGCTTCACGACCCACCGCGTACGGCACACCGGCCATGGCCATCAGATCGCCTTCGTAGCTGGCATCGATGAACACGGCTGCTTCTGCTTCCACCCGCCGCCCTTCCTTTGATTCCAATGAAACGGACTTGATCCGGGTTGTTTCGTTTTCATCCATCTGAACCTGTATCAGACGAGTCCTGCGCAGGACGGTAATGCCAGGGTGTTCCGCAAGGGCTGCTTCGAACACGGCGAGGTTGACGTGCGGCTCGGCATGCGTTCCGCGAAAAGTCCCCTTGGCCTGGGGGGAATCGGCTCCATAGCGTTTCACGTAATACTCATCAACCCGTCTCGTGTGATCCAGGAAAGCTCCCGTCAATCCTTCGAAGGTCCGGAAGTCGGAATGCGAAAGTCCGTTCGCCATCAATCCACCAATGGTGGAGTAAGGTTCAACCAGGAGAACGCTGCTTCC
>CAZFLK010000246.1:2810-5882 GCA_964519245.1 uncultured Verrucomicrobiota bacterium | reverse complement strand
TTTGGAATCATGATGCGGTAGGGGATTTCGTAGGGCCGGGTGACGGAGTCGAGCATGCCGAGGTAGCCTTCCAAGACCACGGTGTCGCCGGGCTGTCGCTTGCGGCAGGGAAAGCTATCGATCGGAAATTCGCCAATGGCGACCGTGTCGGGATGACTTCGGCCGGCGTCCGTGGTCATGTCGCGTTCGGTCAGGGTGTATTCGCCCACGAGGCGGCGGGCTTCGCGAACGTAGAGTTGAAAGGGGAAGCAGCCGTTGTCGGTCCATTCATCACGCGGCAGATGGTAGCCGCGGGCGATCTCGCGGTGGGCCATGGGGATCTCCTCATCGTTTTGGAGAAACCAGAGCAACCCGAGGGCGAGTTGACGGTGACGTCCGCGGATGCGCTGGCGGGTGGCGTCATCGCCTTCGACATAGCCGATGTTCTCTTCCGGAAAGGGAAAGCCCAGCGGACGCGGGTTGATGTTGACGTCGGTCTTGTGATTCGGAATCTCCGCGACGGACAGGGCGCGAACCATGGTGTCGAAATGAGCCGGATTGTAGCCGCGCCCCGGTTTGAGGACCTTCGGCCCACTCAATCGGCCGGCGGCGAGGTCGTCGAAGTAACCGACATAGTTTTCGCGATCGTAGCCGGTTGGCGGCTCGGTCAGAACCTGCGCGTTGTCCGGATCCGTGGTCAAACAGAGGCGGTAGGTGTAGGCGGGCAGGCGGTCGTCCGCCGCGCCCGTCGTCCCCGGCAGGAATTCGCCGCGCTGATAATCGTAATAGACGACGCCCGCGTGTGGTTCGTCGAATTCCTCGCGCAATTCGCGGCCCAGACGAAATTCCGCGCCCGCCGCCGCGTAGAGATCACCTTCGTAGGTCGCGTCGATGAAAACCGCCGCCGAGAGCCGACGACCCTCTCCGGTGGAGCGGTTGATGATCTCGATTTCTTTCAGCCGCAACTGATCCGTCCGGGCGGAGACCAGTCGCCAACCTTTCAGCGCGGTGATGCCCGGTTGTTCCGCGATCATCGCTTCGAAAACGCCCTCAGCGACCGACGGCTCCGCGTAGTAACCGTCCTGGCAAAGCCGGGCATTGTCCGAATCCTCGCCATAGCGCTCGCCATAGAATCGGCGCACACGCGCGGTGAATTCGCGGAACAGACCGCCGATCAACTCGCGGTTCTCCACGTCACTCTTGCCGAGCCCGCTCGCGGTCATGCCTCCGATGTGATCGTGATACTCGACCAACGCAACCGACCGGCCCAATCGCGCCGCCGCCACTGCCGCGGCAATGCCGCCGGGGGCGCCGCCCAGAACGACGACATCAAATGAACGGTCGCCCGGGTTCATTTGGCCTCGGGTTTCATGGTCCAGACGGTCAGGCCACTGAGATCCTTCCGGTTCGGCCCGCAGATCAACGCCACGATGACTGCGATGATGATGAAGGCGAGGTTGACCAGGATTCCCGTCCAGTAGGAATGAACTTTCACGCTGAGCAGTTCCGGCAACCAACCGGCCGCATTCACACCGAGATAAACGTTCAGGACGATCGCGCAGCCCAGCCCGATCAACGCCTCCCGGTTTCCGATTCGCGTCGTGAAGAATCCGGTCATGAACAAGCCCAGCAGACAACCGCCGAACACCGACGCGACGATCCAGCTGACATCGTTCATGCTCTCCTTCTCGATCGAGCTGAACAGGATTGCGCCGAGGATCATCATCGCCGACGCGCCCACTGCGATGATCCGCGCCCAGCGCAGATAGAAAGCGTCATCACGATCCTTCGCGAGATACGGCTTCATGAGATCGACCGTCACGATGGTGGAGATCGCATTGATTGACGAATCAAGACTCGACATCGCCGCCGCCAAAACACCCGCGATCACGAGTCCGGTGATCCCAACCGGAACCTGGGTCAGGATGAAATACGGAAACACGGCGTCCGCCTCCAGGCCGGCCGCTTTTGAATCCGGATGAACGGTGTAAAAGACGAACACACAGGTCCCTAGGAAAAAGAAAAAGGCCCAGGTCGGCACGGCGACGCAGGAATAAATCGTGGTCGCCTTGCGCGCCTCCTTCAGACTCTTCGCGGCGAGATATCGTTGCACCACGTTTTGATCGCTCGAATACATCGTCAGCCAACTGACGATCCCGAGCAGAGCCACCGTCCAGAAGGTCCGCTCGTTCAGATTGAAACCCATGGAACCCACATCGAACTTCTGATGTTGCGCTCCCACTTCAAGGATCTGCCCGAACCCGCCCGGCAGCTGCCAGACAACGGTGGCAAAGCAGACGATGCCGCCAACCCAAAGCACGATCGACTGAACGACATCCGTCCAGATTACCGCGCCGATTCCGCCGGCGATGGTGTAGAGCGAAATGAAGATGCCGACAAAAACGATCACCAGCCGAATGTCGAATCCCGTCAGCAGACTGACCGGGATCGCGACGAGAAACAGCACCTTCGCCAGCCGAATCAACTGAAGCAGGATGAAACTCAACGTCCCATAGAGCCGCACGCCGGGGCCGAAACGATCGCCGAGATACTCAAAAGCCGAGGTGGTGTTTCCGCGCCGAAAGAAGGGGATGAAGACGATGATCGCCAACACAGCGATGACCGGCAGCATGAGATTCGAGACCAGTTGCCGCCAATCCAGCGTGTAGGCCGCCGCCGGAAACGCGAGGAAGGTGACCGAACTGATCGAGGTCCCCAGCATCGACAAACCGATCACCCAACCCGGAAACGACCGGTCGCCGAGAAAGTATTGCTCCGTGGTCTTGTTGCGGCGCGAAAACCAAAGACCCAGCCCCGCCATCCCCAGCAGGTAGAGAACGATGACGGCGATATCGAGTGGCCGGGCTTCGACTGCGTTCATTGAGCAACCTCCTTTTCCCACGCCACAAAGGCCCGGTCCATGGCTTGAAGGCGGGCGGGATGAACGGATGCCAGGTTCGTTTCCTCCGCCGGATCCTTATCGAGGTCAAACAGGTAGGATACGTCTTTCTCCAGAACGTATTTCCATTTTCCTTCACGGACCGCCCGGGCATGCGTGCCCGTGTAGGCATTGTTGAAACGCCAGAACAGCGT